>JBBSLT010000007.1:0-40559 GCA_038233555.1 Acidimicrobiales bacterium | reverse complement strand
GCCTGGTCGACGCTCTCGAGGCCCACGACGTCGAGCTGGTGGTCATGGCCGGCTTCGGCACCATTCTCGACAAGCCCGTCCACGACGCCTTCGACGGACGCATCCTCAACACCCATCCCGCCCTGCTGCCCGCCTTCCCCGGCTGGAACGCCGTCGAGCGGGCTCTGACCGCGGGGGTCAAGGTGACCGGTTGCACCGTGCACGTGGCCACCCTCGAGGTCGACGCCGGTCCCATCCTGGCCCAGGAGGCGGTGCCCATCCTGGCCGACGACACGCCGGCCACGCTTCACGAGCGCATCAAGACCACCGAGCGGGAGCTCTACCCGGCCACCATCCGGGCCTTCGTCCGGGGCCATGGCTGATGAGGGCGCTGCTGTCGGTCTACGACAAGGCGGGGGTGGTGGCGCTGGCGACGGGCCTGGCCGAGCTGGGCTGGGAGCTGGTGTCCAGCGGGGGCACGGCCCGGGCGCTGGCCGACGCCGGCCTGGCCGTGGTCCCGGTGGAGGAGGTCACGGGGATGCCCGAGATGCTCGGGCACCGGGTCGTCACGCTGCACCCCGCCCTGCACGGCGGCATCCTCGCCGACCGTGGCGACCCGGCCCACGTGGCTGACCTCGACCGACACGCCATCACTCCCATCGACCTGGTCGTCTCCAACCTCTATCCCTTCCGGTCCGACCCCTCGATCGAGCTGATCGACATCGGTGGCCCGGCCATGGTGCGGGCCGCGGCCAAGAACCACGCCTGGGTCGGGGTGGTGGTCGACCCCGCCGACTACGGGCCCCTGCTCGACGAACTCCGCGTGTCCGCTTCGCTGTCGGAGCCCACCCGCCGGCGCCTGGCTCGGGCCGCCTTCGCCCACACCGCCGCCTACGACGCCGCCATCGTGGGTTGGCTCGACGACTCCGACCCCGACCCGGATACCGAACCCCTCCCGCCCACCCTGCACCTGGCCCTCGAGCGGGCTCAGGATCTGCGCTACGGGGAGAATCCTCACCAGGCAGGCGCCCGTTACCGGGCCATCGGCGCTGAGACCTGGTGGGACGGCGTCGACCAGCACCAGGGCCTCCCCCTGTCGTACCTCAATCTCTACGACGCCGATGCCGCCTGGGCGCTTGTTCACGAGCTGGCGGGCTTGGCCGGTTCGGGGGCGGCCGCGACCATCATCAAGCACGCCAATCCGTGCGGGGCGGCAGTGGCACCCGACCTGGCCACTGCCTACCAGCGGGCCTTCGAGGGTGACGAGCAGTCGGCCTTCGGAGGCATCGTCGCCCTCAGCCGGGCCGTCGACGCCGCTACCGCCGAGCGAATGGCCGCCGCCGCTCAGGCCGACGTGGTGATCGCCCCGGGCTATGAGGCAGGCGTGCTGGACACGCTGCGAGCCAAGCGCAAGAACACCCGGGTGCTCTCGGCCCCGTCGCCCCAGGCTGACCGCCTCCAGCTCCGTCAGCTCGCCGGCGCCTACCTGGCCCAGCAGGCCCCTCACTTCGCCGCCCGGCGGAACGACTGGCGGGTGGTGACCAAGGTCGTGCCCACCGACGAGCAGTGGCGTGACGCCGAGCTGGCCTGGCGGTTGTGCGGACACGTGAAGTCCAACTGCGTGGCCCTGGTGAGAGGGGAGATGGCCGTGGGCATCGGTGCCGGCCAGCAGAGCCGGGTGGGGGCAGCCGAGATCGCCGCCGCCAAGGCCGGGGGGCGGGGCGCCGGGGGCGCCTCGGCCACCGACGGCTTCTATCCCTTCCCCGACGGCGTGGAGGCGGCCGCCGCCGCCGGGGTGGCCGTGGTGGTCCAGCCCGGCGGTTCCATGCGCGACGACGAGGTCATCGCCGCCGCCGACCGCCTCGGCCTGGCCATGGTCCTCACCGGCGAGCGCCAATTTTTGCACTGACGTGCAATCGCCACCGAACCGGAGGTTCGGCGGCGAACTGGTTGTGCTCCGGCCGACCGGCAAAGCCGGCCCGGCCTTCGCGCTGACCACTCCATCTGGCTCGCTTCGCTCGCCTGGCCGCCATCCAGAGGGGCCGGCTTCGCCGGCTTGGGTGGCCGGCGGCCACTGCACCGGCGGCCAGTGCCCCCTGCGTCGTCTTCTAGGCTCCGTCTTGTGACGGCGGTCTTGATGCCTGGGGGGCCTGTTGCTGACGCGGTGCTCGACTCGCTGCGGCCCCGCATCGAGGCGCTGGCGGCCGATGGGCATCGGCCCGGGCTGGGCACCATCTTGGTTGGCGACGACCCCGCCAGCGCCGGCTACATCCGGGTGAAGCAGCAGCGCTGCGCCGACCTCGGCATCCACTCCGCTCACCGGCACCTGGGGTCCGGCGCCTCCCAGGCCGATCTGCTCGGTGCCATCGAGGCGTTCAACGTCGCCGACGAGGTCGACGCCATGTTGGTCCAGCACCCCACCCCGCCCCAGATCGACTACGAGGCGGCCCTGATGGCCATGGACCCCGACAAGGACGCCGACGGCCTCCACCCGCTCAACATGGGTCGCCTGGCCCTGTCCATGCCCGGTCCCGTTCCCTGCACGCCAGCTGGCATCGAGGCCCTGCTGGCCCACTACCAGGTCCCGGTGGCCGGGCGCCACGTCGTGGTCCTCGGTCGGGGCTTCACCCTGGGCCGGCCCCTCGCCCTGCTGCTCACCCAGAAGCGCCCGACGGCCAACGCCGCCGTCACCGTCGTCCACACTGGTGTCCCCGACTGGCCCGAGCACACCCGGCGCGCCGACATCGTCATCGCTGCCGCCGGCGTCCCCGGCATCCTGCAACCCGATCACGTGCGGCCGGGTGCGGTGGTGGTCGGTGGTGGTGTCCGCTACGAGGGCCGGCGCATCCTGCCCGACGTCGACGAAGCAGTGGCCGAGGTGGCGGGGTGGATCACGCCCCGGGTGGGCGGCGTCGGACCCACCACCGTGGCCCTGCTGCTGGCCAACACCGTGACCGCCGCCGAACGCCGCCACTCCTGATCCCCCCCGAACGTCCCGCCCGGACGTCCCGCCCGGAACGTTCTTTGTCGCGTTCACCCCCGCCAGGGTGGCGAACGCGACAAAGTACGGGAGCGGGGGTCTGGTGCAGCCCTCCTAGTGTCCTGTCAGCCCAAGGCGCCACCAACACCGACATCGGCGCCGAGCTGGGCGTGCATCCCACCACCGTGGCGAAGTGGCGGAACCGCTTCGCCGCTGAGCGTTCCACTTCCACTTCACGCCGACCTACGGCTCAGAGCAGATCCTCGAACGGCTCGCCGGCTACTGCGCCACCATCAACCACGACGCCCCCAAGTAGCACGAGAATTATGTGCTCCACAAGAAGACGGTCGCCGGCCTCGGTGGCGTCAACCCGGAGCGGGTCGACCCCACCACGCTGGTGCGGAGCGGGGACGAGGCGCTTGCCACGTTGGACGTGGCGTGGCCCTTCGGGAACGGCTGGGCGTACAGCTCCACGCTGAGACTTCTGGGGAACCTCGGCGATCCCGACGGCGGCACCTGGAGCGCCGTGGTGGGTAGCTGGCCGACATCCTTGGCATCGACGGCAATGCCCTCGCGGAGCGAGTCCGGGCCGCGCCGCCTGACGCCTTCGTGCCGGTGATCACGCTCCGCCGCGCCGACTACACGAGATCCGCGATGAGATCCGGCCGCTTCCGGGAACATCATTTCGCGAGAGCACCCTGCCACTCGTCCCGACGCGAGAGTTCGCCCGTGCCCTGCTCGGCTCCGTCGGGCCGGTCACCGCGGAGATGGTGGAGGCGTCCGACGGCCGGCTGGTCGCCGGCGACACCGTGGGGCTGTCCGGGCTGCAGGCACGGTACGACGAGCACCTCGGGGGCACCCGGGGCGTCCGGGTCACCCGGGTACCTGTGGAGGGCGAGCCCGAGGAGCTGTTGGCAGTGACTGCGACCGACGGCCCCGACCTCGCCCTGACTTTCGACACCGCCATCCAACAGGCTGGCGACGACGCCCTCACCGGCTCGACCGCCGGTAACGGCAATGCGGCGCTGGTTGCCATGGACACCTCGACGGGCAACATCCTGGCCGTGGCCAACACGCCGGCGACAGGTGAGAATCGTGCCCTGACCGGTCGCTACGCACCCGGCTCGACCTTCAAGGCCGTGAGCACCCTGGCGTTGCTGGATAGTGGCCTGACGCCGGCCGAGACGGTGCCATGCCCGGCCACGGCCACGGCCACGGCCACGGTCGCCGGGCGAAGCTTTCGCGCAACGTGGACGGGTTCGCCCTCGGTGCCGTCCCCTTCTCCGAGGACTTCGCCCAGTCGTGCAACACCCCGCGTTCGTGGGCCTGTCGTCCCGGCTGGCGCCGGGCGACCCGGCGAAGGCCGGTGCCTCGGTGGGCCTCGGCGGTGATTGGTCGGTCGGTACGCCCACGTTCAACGGTGAGGTTCCCGTCGAGGAGTCCCCCGTCGAGCTCGCCGCCGCCACCATCGGGCAGGGTCGGGTACTGGCCAGCCCCCTCGCCATGGCCCAGGTGGCGGCCACCATCGCTGTCGGCGGATGGACAGCCCCAAGACTGGTGATGGAGCCGGCGTCTGAAGCGGCCGGTGGGGTGACCCCCGAGCCGGACACCGAGGGGCTGAGGGCGGTCGGCGACCTGATGCGGCTGGTGGCGACCGAGGGCAGTGCCGGCACCCTGGCTGACGTCCCTGGGGAGCCGGTGCACGCCAAGACAGGCACCGCCGATTGGGCGGTGATGCCGTAGACGATGCCGTGTCGCTATTGCCCCCCGGGGCACAGCCACACCACGCCGAGCGGCGGGAGGGTCAGCTCCGCTGAATGGTCGAAGCCGTGCTGGCCGACGTCGCTCGCCAGGACCGCGCCGTCCATGGTCGTCGTGCCTGCGCCCCCGAACCGCTCGGCGTCGGTGTTGAGCAGCTCCCTCCAAGGGCCGCCGCTGGGCAGTCCGATGCGATAGGCCGACCTGGACACCGGAGAGAGGTTGGCAATGCAAACGACAACGTGAGTCCCATCCGCCGAGAGGCGCAGGAAGGACAGCACGTTCGACTCGACGTCGCTGGCATCCAACCACCGGAAGCCGTCGGACGTGAAGTCGCGCTCCCACAGAGCGGGCGCTGAGAGGTAACAGCGGTTGAGCTCGCGGACAAGCGTCTGCACGCCGGAATGCTCGGGGTACTGGAGAAGATGCCAGTCGACGCTCGAGTCGTAATCCCATTCCTCCGACTGCGCGATCTCACCGCCCATGAAGAGCATCTGCTTGCCGGGATGCGCCCACATCCACCCCAGCAGCGCTCGCAGGTTGGCCGCCTTCTGCCATCGGTCGCCCGGCATCTTGTCCAGCAGCGAGGATTTCCCGTGGACGACCTCGTCGTGGGACAAGGGCAGGATGAAGTTCTCCGTGAACGCGTAGAGCAAGCCAAACGTCAGCTCGTCGTGGTGATAGCGGCGGTGGACCGGGTCCTGGGAGAAGTACTCCAAGGTGTCGTGCATCCAGCCCATGTTCCACTTGTAACCGAAGCCGAGGCCGCCGACATCGGTCGGCCGCGACACCGCCGGCCACGAAGTCGACTCCTCGGCGATCATCATCACTCCGGGATGGGCCTCATGGACCACTTCGTTGAGCTCGCGCAGCATGGCCACCGCCTCGAGGTTCTCCCGGCCGCCCGACGGGTTGGGGATCCACTCGCCCTCCTTGCGGGCGTAGTCCAGATAGAGCATGGACGCCACACCGTCCACCCGCAGGCCGTCGAGATGGAACTCCTCCAGCCAGTAGCTGGCGTTGGCCACGAGGAAGTTGGCGACCTCGCGGCGCCCGTAGTTGAACACCAGCGTGCCCCACTCCTCGTGTGCCCCGATGCGGGGGTCCTCGTGCTCGTAGAGGGCGGTACCGTCGAAGCGGGCCAGGGCCCAATCGTCCCTGGGAAAATGCCCGGGCACCCAGTCCAAGATCACGCCGATGCCCCGGCGATGGAGGGCGTCGACCAACGCCCGGAATTCGTCGGGCGAGCCGAACCGGGCCGTCGGGGCGAAGTAGGAGGTCACCTGATACCCCCAGGACCCGGCAAAGGGGTGTTCGGCGACCGGCATCAGCTCGACATGGGTGAAGCCCAGGTCGGCGACGTAGGCGGGTAGCTGCTCAGCCAACTCACGGTAGGTGAGCGGCCGCTGGTCCTCATCCGGGACGCGCTTCCACGACCCGAGGTGGACCTCGTAGATCGAGACGGGCTGGTCGAGCCTCGTCTCGGTGTCGCGCCGGGCCAGCCATTGCTGGTCGCTCCACTCGTGGGCCGAGCCGGCCACGATGCTGTCGGTGGCCGGCGGCTTTGCAGCGGCGAGCGCGACGGGGTCGGCCTTGAGCGTCAGATGGCCGGCGCCCGTCAGGATCTCGTACTTGTAGTGCGCCCCTGGGCCGACGCTCGGGAGGAACAACTCCCAGATGCCGGAGGACCCGAGCGAACGCATGGGATGGAGCCGCCCGTCCCAGGAATTGAAGTCGCCCACGACGCGGACCGAGCGGGCATTGGGCGCCCAGACAGCAAAGGAGGTACCGGCTACGCCGTCGATCTCCCGGGGACGAGCCCCCAGCACCTGCCAGAGCCGGCGGTGCTTGCCCTCGCCCAACAGGTGCAGGTCGACCTCACCCAACGTGGACTGGAAGCGATAGGGATCGTCCATCACCACGGTGCCGCTGGGGTGTCGGATCTCAAGCCGGTAGGCGGCCGGCCCAGCAGGCACGTCTGCCGCCCACACGCCGGCGTCGTGGGTCCGCTCCATGTCGATCTCAGCGCCGCCCGCCAACAGCACGCGTAAGGCGACGGCATCCGGGCGCAGCGCCCGGATCTGCCCGTCGTGGAGTCCGAGCACGCGGTGGGGGTTGCTGTGCTCGCCGGCGAGGAGCAGTTCGAGATCGGTGGGGCGGGGCGGAGCAGCACCCTGCTCGTCAGCGGCCATTGTTTGATCCTTGCCCAGGTTGGCCGTCAACACTCTCCAACCTGAACCAGAAGAAGGCGTGAGCGGGCAGGGTGACCACATAGGGCCCCTCCTGGACTGGCGGGAAGGGGGTGTCCCCGAGACGCTCGACCGGAACCTTCCCTACGTAGTCCTGGAGGGCGAGTTCGGCCGGCTGCGCCACGTTGCTGAGGTTGTTCACGCACAGCATCACTTCGTCGCCCAGCTGGCGGACGTAGGCCAGCACGGCCGGGTTCTCGACCTCCAGCACCCTCAACGAACCCCTGCCGAACACGTGATGGTGCTGCTTTCGCACCTGCAACATCCGCCGCACCCAGTGGAGGAACGAGCTGGGGTCGCGTTGTTGAGCCTCGACGTTGACGGCCTGGTAGCCGTAGACCGGGTCGACCAGGGGTGGGAGGTACAGCTGGGCGAAGTCGGCGGCGCTGAAGCCGGCGTTGCGGTCTGGAGTCCATTGCATGGGCGTACGGACGCCATCGCGGTCGCCGAGGTAGATGTTGTCGCCCATGGCGATCTCGTCGCCGTAGTAGAGCACGGGACTGCCCGGCAGGGAGAGGAGCATGGCGTGCAACAGTTGGGCGACCGGCCAGTTCTTCTCCACCAGCGGTGCGAGCCGGCGCCCGATCCCCACGTTGCAACGCATCAGCGGGTCGCTGGCGTACTCCGCGTACATGAAGTCCCTCTCGTCGGAGGTCACCATCTCGAGGGTGAGCTCGTCGTGGTTGCGGAGGAAGACGCCCCACTGGCAGCTCTCGGGGATGGCGGGCGTCTGCGAGAGGATCTCGGAGATCGGGAAGCGCTGGTTGCGTCGCAGGGCCATGAACATGCGGGGCATGAGCGGGAAGTGGAAGCACATGTGGCACTCGTCACCGTCGCCGAAGTAGTCGACCACGTCGGCCGGCCACTGGTTCGCCTCGGCGAACAACACCCGCCCCGGGAACGAGGCGTCCACCTCGGCGCGGAGCCGCTTGAGGAAGGCGTGGGTCTCGGGCAGGTTCTCGCCGTTGGTGCCGTCGCGCTCGCAGAGGTAGGGCACGGCGTCGAGACGGAGCCCGTCGAGCCCGATCTTCAGCCAGAAGGCGACGACGTCGAGCATGGCCTGCTGCACCTCGACGTTGGCGTAATTGAGGTCGGGCTGGAAGCTGAAGAAGCGGTGCCAGTAGTACTGCTGGCGCTGGCTGTCCCAGGCCCAATTGGACCGCTCGGTGTCAACGAAGATGACGCGGGCCTCCGGCCAGCGCCGGTCGTGGTCAGCCCAGACGTACCAGTCGGCCTTGGGGTTGATGCGGTCCTGACGCGACTCCTGGAACCAGGGATGCTCCTCGCTGGTGTGGTTCATGACCAGGTCGGCGATGACGCGGATGCCCCGCCGATGGGCCTCCTCGACCAGGCGGCGGGCGTCATCGAGATCACCGTAGGCAGGCAGGACGGCGTAGAAGTCGGAGATGTCGTACCCGCCGTCCCGTAGGGGGGACTGGTAGAACGGCAGCAGCCACAGACAGTCGACCCCCAGCCACTGAAGGTAGTCGAGCTTGGCGATCAGGCCCTTCAGGTCCCCGATGCCGTCGTTGTTGGCGTCGTAGAAGCCAGACACGAAGACCTCGTAGAACACCGCCTGCTGATACCACCGGGGATCGTCCGACCAGCCGTTGATGGGGCGAGGGTCGCCCTCAGGAACTTCGAGCGCCGCAGGCGACGGGCGAGGTACAGGTCGCACGACAGGACTCTCCACCACGCACCCCCGATGCAGCTGGGACGACCGTCCCAAGCGTTCCCCTCTGCGCCGCTCATCCTAATGGCGGGAACGGCGCAAGGCCTCACGTACTCGTCGCACGCTCCAAAGCAGCGGCGAGGATGGAGTGGGGCCGGGTGACCGAGCCCCTGCACGAGGGCGAAGCCGAGCTGAGGCAGGCGCTGGAGAACCGGCCCCGAGGCGGATCCTGGTGCCCGGCCGGTGCCGCCGGCGAGTGGCGCTCGCGCACGGGCGCCGGTGACAAGTCCGCATCGGTGATGACGGTGTCGGGTGAGTACCGGCCTCTGGCCGCCGTCAGCGACCGAGGCGGGCAGCCAGCAGCTTCTTGCCCTGCTCGGCGCCCTTTCGGCTCTCCGACTGCGCTCGGCGGAAGAACTCGGCCAGCTCCCCGTCGCCCGCCCGTTCGGCGTCTCGGATGTAACTCTCCAGCCGCACCACATTGCTCAAACAGGTCTCGGTGAACCACAGGATGTTGTAATCCTTGTCGGCCGTTCCGGTGACGTTGCCGGTCTCTGTGTCGCTCATGGGTTTCTCGCTCCTCGTGATCGCATCAGTTGGACGGTGGTGGATCGTTGCCGCGCCCCGGTTCAGCGCCGGACGAGCTTGAAGAAGGTGCTGTCCTCGCCGCTCGCCTTCTGGTCCACCCCGGCTCCGAGCTGGGGCATGTGGTGGTCGAGCGCCCGGAGCAGCTTGCGGATCGCAGCCCGGAGCTGGGTCACGGTGTCTTGGGTAGCGACTGAGTCATACAGCGCCGTGGAGTCCAACACCCGGGCCCGATCCTTCAGCGTCCCGGCCGAGCGGGCCACCACCTTGGTGTCCTCGAACAGTCGCCGGGGTCGTTGCGACGCCCGCAGCCGGTTGCGCTGGCCCACCAGCACCGTGGGTGGAAGCCCTTGGCACCGGTGTGCGCTCCGGCGGCGGCCTGCCAGCGCAGGTCCACCTCCAAGCGGTCGACGGCCTCGCGGTCAGAGAGGCCCTCGTGGGACTGGAGCTTCAGCAGTCTCCTAGCGTTCGACCAGCTCGTCGAGGTGGTACTCCCAGGGCCGGGCCAGGCCTTCGGCCCGACAGGTGAGGGCGATCGCCGCCGACGATCGCCGCCTGCTCACTCGCGCCCGCCAGCCCCGGCCCACCAGCTTCGACGAGGCCGGGGTGGCGGCGAAGGTGACGTCGGCCCGGTCGTCGGAGAGCGGGTCGAGGGCGATCAGGGCCAAGCCGTCGGCCTCCCTGATGCGGACGGACTGGCGGATGTAGAGATCAGCTGCCTGCACCAGGGCCGGGTAGCACGAACGACCCCGGTAATGGTCCAAGCTGAGCAGCCCGGCGGCGTAGTCGGCGGCGACCGCCGGTCCCTCGTCGGCGCCGACCCGGCCGAGGTACACGCCCTCGGGAAGGCAGACCACGTTGGCGGCGAAGCGGTCGCCGCCGATGTGAGAGCACTCCCAGACATCTTCTATGCCGGCCTCGACCAACGCCCGGACCAGGGGACGGCCGAGGTCGGCGCAACAGCGGTCGTGGCGGCCATTGGTGCACACGAGAAAGAGTGGGCGGGCCAAGGGATCGCCGATGCCCGGGGGGCGGTCCGAGGCGAGAGGGGAGAGATCGAGATCGAGCAGGGCTGACGGATCATCGAACTCGATGGACTCCAGCCAGCTCCGTCGTTGACCCGAATGGGCCAGGTAGCAGCGGCTACCGGAGGACGGGGCGCTGCCGCGCGGACGTCGTATGAGGATGACTCGCACGCCGGCACGCCGACCGCGGGCGAGGATGGCGGCACCCAGCTCCGGGTCGAGATCGCTCTGGATGAGGGCATCGGGCCCCCAGGCACCGGGTTGCTCGATGGCCAACCACGCCCGAACCCGGGAGGCGGTGGCCAGCAGTGGTTCGGCCCGTTCCGTGGCATCGACGGCGCATGCGGTGGCGTCAGCTGACATCGGTGACCTCGACCACGCCCTCGCGCACCAGCCTGCGGACCAGGACCAGCCGGCTGGGGGCGTCGAGCAGGTCGGCCAGGGCCGATACCGGCCGGGGAACCCCGTCGAGGAGGCGGCGTAGCGCCGGCTCCAGCGTTCGGGGCAGGACCAGTTGCCGGTCGCCCAGGAGGAGGCGTAGGTGCTCACCGTCGCCCGCCTCTGGGCCCGGCTCGCAGATCGACCGGGGACGGCGTCGGACCACGGCGTCGTCGTCGAGGCGGTCGAGGTCGGCGAGTTGGAGGAGTTGGCCCTCCAACAGCGGGAGGTGCTGGCTCCAGAAGCGTTGTCGTAGGCCTTCGGCCACGGGTGCGGCGTCGACGCCGGCCAGCCAGTCCAGCGCCTCGGCCACGCATGCCTCCACGGCCTGGACCAACGCCTTGCCACCGTCGCCCGGAGAGGCGAAGCCTGCCGGCAGGGGAGCCCGGAAGGCGGGGTGGTCGCCGGCCTGGGCCAAGACGGCGGTGAGGACGTCGTGGGCGGTGACGGCGTGGACCCCGATGGTGACGTGCAGCGACACGCCCCGCTGGGCGGTGGCGGCATGGACGAATCCTCGGGGCAGGTACAGGCAGTCGCCCGGGGCCAGGTCGGCTTCGAAGAGGACGGGCTGGGCTGCGGCAGACTGGCGGGAGGAGCGATGGCGGGGAAGTGGCGCCTCGATCACCGGCTCTGACACCCGCCAGTGCTTGTGGCCGTGCACCTGCAGGACGAACACGTCGTGGGTGTCGTGATGGGGAGCGAGGGCGGTGGCCCCCGCCGGCGTGAGGTAGGCGTTGGCCTGCACGGGGTGGGTGAGGGTCAGCTCCAGCTCCCGACAGAAGCGGGCCAGGGGCGCCCACGAGCGGTGCAAAGACTGGAGCACCACCGTGGCGCCGTCGGCGAAGGCGGACAGGAGGCGGGCCACGTCGGCGGCGCCGTCGTAGGGCTTGGCCCCCACCCGACCCGAACGGGTGTAGGAGCCGGTGGGGAGCGGCTCGCCCCCTTTGACCAGGCGGAACGACGGCGTACGGGGTGCGGTGGTGGTCAGCACGTGGTCGACCGCCGCCAATGTGAGGAGATCGGCGAATCCACTCGGATCGGGGGGCTCGAGACGACGGGGCCGGCGGTTCCAGTCGTGCTCGAGGAAGTGGCCGGCGTCGCCCACGCAGCGCACCAGAGCGCTTACGGGCGATGCGCCGGACGCAGCTGCCTCAGACGTCGGCAGTATCGCCGTCGCCGGTGTCGGCCGTGTCCCCGTCGGTGGTGTCGGCAGTGTCGGCCGTGTCGGCCGTGTCGGCGGTGTCACCGTCGGTGGCGTCCGCCTCGTCGGCATCGCCGTCGGACTCGTCGGCGTCGGTGCCGAGAGGAGTGTCGGAGCCCTTCGGGGCCGACCCGACCGTCTCCATGTCTTCGTCTCGCAAGCCCGTTACCACGTCTGCCATGTCACACCTCACTGGGATAGGGAATCTGGAACAGCCCGGAGCCTAGCCAGCCCGGTGAGACCAGAAACCTGACGTTGGCGCCCGCCTACTCCCGTCGCTCCTGAGTGGACCCGAGTTCCACGCCGGCCTTGTCCAGCCCGGCCTCGAGGGCAGTCCGTTCCTCGGACAGGAGCCGGCGGCGACCACCCTCGGGCAGCGATGCCTCCGGCACCCCCGCCACCCCGGCCAAGTCGACCAGCACCCCGTCGTAGGTGTCGAGGTCCTCGCACCACTCTTCGACCTTGGTGGGCCACAGGCGGTCGTCGCGCTCGTAGAGGTCGAGGCGCCGGCGCATGCCTCTGGCCAGGGCCACCAACTGGTCTCGCTGGCTGAGAGGGGGCGATGGTGGTGGCGGCGGCGAGTAGCGGGGAGGTTCCGGGGGTGGCGCCGGCGTGGGCGCAGGTGCGGGTCGACGATCATCGAACCGGGTGTCCTGAGTCAGCGGTGGTGGGCGGGGCGCGTAGCGGACGCCGATGTCGACCCCCACGGCGACGATCTCCTTCTCCAGCAGCGAGCGTTCCAGGGTGGTGAGGACACGGCGCCCGATGACCAGGTCGGGATCCGGGGCACCGGGAAGCTCCAGGCGGTCGGCCACCTGCACGAGCAGGTGGTCGTAGTCGGTGCGGGCCCGGCGCCGGGCCTCGGTTCCCGCGCTGGCCGGGTCTCCCAGGCGCAAGCGCAGAGCCTTGGTGCGGGCGACCAGATCGGGAGGCAGCGTTGAGGGGTCGGGCGGGGGAGGCGGAGGCCGGCGCCAGGGATGCACAGGATCAGCCACCCTCTCACCTCCACGATCGCCTCGTTGCCGCGCTTCACCCTTTCCTACCAGGACATCGGTCACGATCGACAAAATCAGGTGATCAGCGTGGGGCGGAGGCGTCGGGGGAGCGTTCCAGCACCAGGGCGGCGGCGGTAGGGGCGTCGACGTGAGCCACCTGGCCCTCCTCAACCGCTGGGGGGGAGTGCCAGCGAGACTGTGCCTCGTCGTAGTCATGACCTGCGTGCATCGTCCATCCCATGACTGGCTCCTTCTGCCGGTTCCCGGCACCGACGCCGGGGCTCTTCATCCCCTTCGGCACGTTTCGGCGCCGGCTGAAGTCCAAAAAGCCTCAAATAACATGCGGTAGCCTCGTCGGGATGGCGAAGGTTCACGAGCTGCTCGCGGCCGGGCGGTGCTTCTCGTTCGAGTTCTTCCCGCCCCGCACCGACGAGGCCGAGCGGGCCCTGGAGAAGGCCCTAGGAGAGCTCGAGCCGCTGGCCCCCTCGTTCGTGTCGGTCACCTATGGAGCGGGGGGCAGCACCCGGGCCCGTACCCGCGACATCGTGATCCACATCCTGGCGTCGACGACCATGACGCCCATGGCCCATCTCACCTGCGTGGGCCACCGTCGGGAGGAGTTGGTGGAGATCCTCGACGGCTACCGGGAGGTCGGAGTGCAGAACATCCTCGCCCTGGCCGGCGACCCTCCGCCCGACTCCCCTGCCGACCAGGGTCCGGGAGACTTCCGCTACGCCCTGGAGCTGGTCGAGCTGGTGCGCGAGCGAGGCCCCTTCTCGGTAGGCGTGGCCGCCCACCCCGAGTGCCACCCCCGTTCCTCGGAACGCAGCGACGACCGCCGCCACCTCGCGGCCAAGCTGGCGGCCGCCGACTTCGGCGTGACCCAGTTCTTCTTCCGGGCCCAGGACTACCTTCAGATGGTCGAGGAGCTGGCCGCCCTCGGCGTCGATACGCCCGTGGTTCCCGGCGTGATGCCCGTCACCAACGTGAGCCAGGTGGAACGCTTCGCCACGTTGTCGGGTGCGGCGTTGCCCGCCGAGTTGGCGGCTCGCCTCCATGCCGCCGGGGATCCCGACGAGGTTCGCCGCATCGGGGTGGAGGTGGCCACCGACCTGTGCCAGGAGCTGCTCGACCAGGGCGCCCCCGGCCTTCACTTCTACACCTTGAACCGTTCCAGCGCCACCAGAGAGATCTACGCCAACCTCGGGCTCGGCCCGCCAGGGGAGGCAGCCCGGTAGTCTCAGCGGGTGACTGAGGCTCCCAAACCGATCACCTTGGCTGGCGACGGCAGCCTCGTCGTGCCCGACCAGCCCATCGTGCCCTACATCGAGGGCGACGGCACCGGCGTCGACATCTGGCCCGCCACCCAGCTGGTGCTCGACGCCGCCGCCGCCGCCCACGGCCACAAGGTGGGGTGGATGGAGGTCCTGGCCGGGGCCAAGGCCTACGCCGAGGTGGGCGAGTGGCTGCCGACCGAGACGGTCGAGGCGTTCCGCACGTACAGGGTCGGCATCAAGGGGCCGCTGACCACCCCCGTGGGCGGAGGCATCCGCAGCCTCAACGTCGCCCTGCGCCAGATCCTCGACCTCTACGTCTGCCTGCGCCCGGTGCGGTGGTTCGCCGGGGTGCCCTCTCCGGTCAAGCACCCCGAGAAGGTCGACATGGTGGTGTTCCGGGAGAACACCGAGGATGTCTACGCCGGCTTCGAGCTGGCCGAGGGCAGCCCGGAGGCGACCAAGCTCCTCGCCTACCTGCACGACGAGTTCGGTTGGGAGCTGCGGGCCGATTCGGGCCTTGGGCTCAAGCCGATCTCGGAGACGGGTTCCAAGCGCCTCCAGCGGGCCGCCCTCGACTACGCCCTGGCCCGGGGCCGGCGCTCGGTCACCCTCGTCCACAAGGGCAACATCATGAAGTTCACCGAAGGGGCGTTCAAGGCCTGGGGCTACGAGCTGGTGGCCGAGGAGTACGCCGATCGGGCCGTGGGGTGGGACGACTGCGGCGGGAAGCCCGGCGACAAGGTGCTGGTCAAGGACGTCATCGCCGACGCCTTCCTCCAGCAGATCCTCACCCGGCCCGACGAGTACGACGTGATCGCCACCACCAACCTCAACGGGGACTACATCTCCGACGCCCTGGCTGCCCAGGTGGGCGGGATCGGCATCGCCCCCGGCGCCAACATCAACAGCATCACCGGCCACGGGATCTTCGAGGCCACCCACGGCACCGCCCCCCGCTACGCCGGGCTCGACAAGGTCAATCCGGGCTCGCTGCTGCTGTCGGGGGTGTTGATGTTCGAGCACCTCGGGTGGGCCGGCGCCGCCGCCGACATCGAACGGGCCCTCGAGGCCACCATTGCGGAGCGCATCGTCACCTACGACTTCGCCCGCCTCATGGAGGGGGTCACCGAGGTCAAGACCTCCGAGTTCGCCGCTGCCATCGTCGATCGCTTGTAAGGGGCGGCGACACCGGGCGGATCCGTCGCTCTGGGCGAAGACGCCGACGCCCACCACTTCAGCAGTTTCCTACGCCTGTGCGTCGCCCTCAGAGCGCTGCCACGGCCAACGGCCGTTGATCTCCACCTCCAAGTTGAACGACAGGAACGTCCGGATCAGGACGATGAGTGCGAGCACACCGACCGTGCGGAAGTCAGGGGAGACCGCGACGGTGCGAATGATGTCGCCGGCGACGAGCAGCTCCAGCCCAAAAAGGATGGACCGGCCGATCGACCGTCGGCTCTGGGTGTAGGCATCGTTGTGGCCGCGAGCAAGGGCGAAGCGGGCCAAGGCAAACACGATGCCCAAGACGATGGCGGCGACGCCGACCGCCTCGATGAACGTCCCGACGATCTCGATCAAATCCTCGAAGCCCATCCCCGACATGGTGCCTCAGTCGCAGATGTCCAAGAAGTGAACGGAAGGGGTAGACGACGTTGCGTGTCGTTGGCCGAACAGGCATCCCAGTAGCTGAAGGAGGAGTTTTGTGCTGATCGAGGAGTCGGAGTTGCAGGTGGTGCCGAGTGTGGTGTCGCTGGACGACCGACGAGCGACCGACGCCAGTCTCACCGGTGCCAAAGCCGCAGCCCTGGCCACCGCCACTGCTCAGGGGCTCCCGGCGCTGCCCGGCTTCGTGCTCACCACCACCGCCACCGCCCCCGGCCGGGTGGACACGCTCGGCCCCGACGTCCAAGCGGCGTGGCGTGAGCTCTCCGGCGACGGGCAGCGTTCGTTGGTCGTGCGCTCGTCCTCGACGGTAGAGGATCTGGCCGGAAGCTCCATGGCCGGGCGCTACGAGTCGGTGATCGGGGTGCAGGGCTGGGATGCGTTCGACGACGCCGTGCGCACCGTGCTGGCGTCACGGGAGCAGGCGGCCGAAGGGACCTCGGCGCTCAACGGTGACGAGCCGCTGGCTGTGCTCGTCCAGCCGCTGCTCGACACCACCGCCGGCGGTGTGCTCTTCGGCGTCGATCCTGTCACGGGACGGACCGACCAACTGGTCGTGGCTGCGTCCATCGAGGGCCCCGACGCGGTCGTGAGCGGTCGGGTCGACGGCAGTCGCTACGTGATCGACCGCGACGGCGGGCTGATCCGGGCCGAGCACGGCGCTGGGGGCGCCACCCTCGGCCGGCGCCAGCTTTCCGCCCTGGCCGGTCTGGCCGCCACCACCGCTGAAGTCTTCGGTGGCCACCAGGACGTGGAATGGGCCTTCGACCGCGAGGGCGGGTTGATCCTGCTCCAGAGCCGGCCGGTGACCACCGAGGTGGTCGGCGTCCCCGACGGCCCGGTGCTCGGACCCGGTCCCGTCTCCGAGACCTTCCCCGAGCCGCTCTCCATCCTGGAGCAGGGCCTGTGGGTGGACCCTTTGCGGGAAGCGCTGAGCGAGGCGCTGCGCCTGGCCGGTGCCGCCACCGACGCCGAGCTGGCGGGATCGCCGGTGGTGGTCTGCATCGGCGGCCGGGTCGCTCTCGATCTCGAGCTCACCGGGGTGGTCCCTCGCCAGTCGCCACCGTCGCGCCTCGACCCCCGGCCCCGGCTGCGCCGGCTGCGGGCGGCGTGGCGGGTCGGGCGCCTGCGGGCCGCCCTGCCTGGCCTGGCCGAGGACGTGGTGGAGCAGGCCGACGCCGCCCTCGCCGCCATCCCTGCGCTCGACACCCTCACCGACCGCCAGCTTCTGGCCTCCCTCGGTCGCGCCTCGCAGGCGCTGGTGGCCATCCACGCCCACGAAGTGCTCATCGGCCAGCTCGTGGCGCCGGACTCACCTCGTCTGACGGGAACATCGGTGGCCCTTCGGGTCCTCGCCCACGCCCGGGAACGGGGGACGGCCGACGAGGACATCGCCGCCCGCCACCCGGTCGTGCTGGCGCTCACCGCTCCCCGGATCGGCCCCGAAACTGCCCTTCCCGGGCCCGTCGTCGCACCACCGTGGCACCCTCCGACCGAGCGCGACCACACCGCCGTGCTCCGGGAGGCGCTGCGCCTGCGGGTGCGGTGGTTCCAGGAGCTCACTGCCCGGGTGGCCTGGGTGCTCGGCGAACGCCTGGCCGAACGGGGCGTGCTGGATGAGCCGGACCTGATCCGCTGGCTCCGGCGCGACGAGCTAGGAGCGGTCGTGCTCGGCGACGCCGTGCCCACCGACCTCCGAAACCGACGGGGTGACGACGAGGAGGCACCGTTGCCGGCTCGCTTCCAACTGACCGAGGACGGCTGTCCGGTTGCCGTCATCGACGCTGAGCAGAGCGGGGGCACCGGTGCCGGAAGTGGGACGGGCCAGGGCGTGGTCGTCCACGACCCGGCCGATGCCGAGGACGGCAGCGTCTTGGTGGTGCGCAACCTCGACCCTTCCCTCGCACCGGTGCTCCCCCGCCTCGCCGCCCTGGTGGCCGAGACCGGCAGCGTCCTGGCCCACGTCGCCATCCTCGCCCGCGAGTCCGACCTGCCCACCGTCGTCGGCTTCGCCGGCGCCGTCGAGCGGTTCCCGCCGGGTGTCAACGTCGCCGTCGACGGCAGCGACGGCGACGTGCGCATCATTGAGGACCAAGGGTGAAGAAGCTGCCGTGGCTCGTGGGTATCGCCGCAGTCATCGGCTGCGCTGGCTACGTCTTCGTCTACCTCTACCGGTGGGAGTGGCACCGGGCCTTGGTGATGGGCATCTTCCTGGTGGCGGCCGAGATTCCCGTCGCCACCGCCCTGGTGCTGCGACGCGTGGGGAGCGCCAGCCACGCCGGCAACGCCGGCCACGCCAGCAACGGAGCGCGGCCACCGGGGCCCGATCCGGCGGTGCTGGCGCGCATCCAAGCGGCCGCTCCCCGGCGGGCCCACTTTGCCTGGCTCGATCCCCGCACCGGTCGCACCAACGTGTTCATCACCATGTTCGTCGGGGGTGGGATCCTGATCTCGGGACTGGCCTGGGCCATCGACCGGTTGGCTTCCCGTACCGGCGGGCGCCGGTTGGAAGGTGACCTGGCCGGCCGGCTGGGGACGATCGCCTTTCCCGCCGAGGGCCTGATCGCCGACGACACCGAGCTGCTGGCCGAGGAGGCCCCCTTCCACGACGACCCCGGGCTGCGGCTCCTGCTCGGCACCGACCGACGCCCATGAGCAGCCGCGTGGCGACGGCGGTGAGCATCGTGGTGGTGATCATCGGCGTCGTCGTCCTTCGAGAACAGACGATGACTCGCCATGAGCCCGGGGTGGCGGGGACCGCCACCGAGGTGGTGGTCAGCGCCACCACCCGCAACGCCGAGCCGACGACCACCAACGCCGAGCTCACCGCCGCGCTCGTGTCCATCTGCCGCGTCGAGGTCGAGGCCGAACCCGTCTCCGACCTGGAGCGGGTGCCGGCCGAGGACCACCGGTACCGGCTGGTGCTGGCGCCGGCGCTCGACGAGTTCGACCAGCGTCAGCTCCACGGGTGCCTGGAGGACGCCGCCATCAGCCACCTTCAGGTAAAGGTCGTGGCCCTTCGCCAGCTGGAGTGGCCGGAGTCCTAGGACCCGGTACGAGCGACAGTCAGGCGCAGTTCAGTCCTGCAGCGCCGACCAGATCCGGCGAGGCCCGTCAAAGACCCGGCTCAGCGACTCCACCCACGCCGGCGGCTGCTCAGGATCACCGTCGTCTTCCAGTGAGGCGGCGTAGACGATCTGTTCGAAGGACGGCGGGCCCACGGCCAGGTTCCGGCCCAACGCCCCCCACGAGCTCGTCTCGCCCGCCTCGACCAGGTAGGTCGCCGCCATGACGCCGGTGCGGCCCACGCCGGCGCCGCAATGCACGAAGACCCGCCCTTCGGCTTCTCGCACGACGTCCATGAAGCGGGCCGATTGGGCCGGATCCGGTGTCTGGCCGTCGCGGATGGGGATGAGCACCCGCTCGATACCGATGTCGTCGAGCACCGCCGAGGGGACGATGAGGTCACGCTCGGCCCGCAGATCGACCACGGTCGACACCCCCCGCTCGGCCAGCCCCCGGTAACCCTCCACGCTAGGAGCGTTGCCCCGCCACAGCTTGGTGTCGACCACCCGCACATTCTCGATGCCGTCGATGGACACCGTCGGCTCCGGTTCCCGCAGCCGGCTCAAGCCGAAGGCGGCCAGGATGGCGAGGTTTCCCGTCACCAGCACCGCTACCGTCCCGATCACCAACCGTCGAAGGAGTTTCCGCACGGTGATCCACGCTACCAAGGCGTCCTCGCCGCTCCTCGTGGTGGTAGAACACCGACTACGGTTGGCCGGTGCGTTGGCCACCACCGCCGCCGGGCCCGTTCCGTCGAGAGACGTGGCGAAGCCCGCTCCGAGGCCCGTGGCTGACGTCGTTCCTCGGCTTGGTGCTGCTTCTCGGCCTCACCGTCGTGGCGATCACCGGCCTGGTCTCCTACGCCGCCTACAACCCGCGCCTCGGCGCCAACGATCTCACCCCGGGAAAAGGTCTGCTCGGGTTCTACCTGTTCGACTGGCCGACATCGCCGGTGTGGCTGTACCGAGCGACCCAGGGCACCCACGTCGTCCTCGGGATCGTGTTGGTGCCGGTGCTGCTGGCCAAGCTGTGGTCGGTCGCACCCAAGCTCTACGAGTGGCCGCCGGTCACGTCGGTGGCTCAGGCGTTCGAGCGGCTGAACATCGTCCTGATCGTCGGAGCATCGCTCTTCCAGTTCGCCACCGGGATCCTCAACATCCAGTACGCCTACCTCTGGGGGTTCTCGTTCTACCAGGCCCACCTCTACGGAGCCTGGGTCTTCATCGGCGCCTTCGTCACCCATGTCGCTATCAAGCTGCCGACCATGGTGCGGTCCCTGCGCCAGCGCAGCATCGACCAGGTGCCCGAGCCGCCCGATCCCGACGAGCTCGCTCCCACCAACCCCGGACCGGTCTCGCTGTCGCGGCGCGGCCTGCTCGGCCTCGTCGGCGGTTCCTCCGCTCTGCTCTTGGTGCTGACCGTCGGCCAGGCCACGGGCGGTGCGCTACGGCGGCTTGCGCTCCTCGCCCCTCGGGGCCGCAAGTATGGCGACGGACCGAACGACTTCCAGATCAACACCACCGCCGAGGAGGCGTCCATCGGCCAGGAGATGACGGGCCCGTCGTGGCGCCTGGAGCTGGTGGGGGCCAGTCGAGCCGTGCTGTCGCGGGCCGAGCTGTTGGCCATGGGCCAGCACACCGAGGACCTGCCCATCGCCTGCGTCGAAGGGTGGTCGACCCAAGAGCGGTGGTCGGGCGTGCGCCTGGTCGATCTCGCGGCCCTCGTCGGCGCCACCGGTGCCCGAGCGGTGCTGGTCGAATCCCTCCAGCAGGGGGGACCGTTCAGCCAGGCGACGTTGAGCGGTGATCAGCTCGCCGACCCCAAGTCGTTGCTCGCCCTGGGCGTCAACGGGGCCGAGCTGTCGCTCGACCACGGCTTTCCCGCCCGGGTGATCGTCCCCGCCAACCCCGGGGTGCGCAACACCAAGTGGGTGCGCCGGCTCACCTTCCACGATGGCAGCTGACGACCAACAGTCAGCCTGGCGGCGGTGGTACGGCGCCGGGCCGCTGCACCTGGTCGCCATCGTCGTCAACCTGGCCGTCAGCGGCTACGCCCTGAGCCGGATCGTGGGCGTCCCCCGCTGGGGGGAGATCCTCGTCTGGCTGGGCGGCGCCATCGTGTTCCACGACTTCGTCCTCTTCCCGATACTGCTCGTAGGCGACTGGACGCTGCGCAAGGCGGCCGGGGCCATGGCCCCGCGGAAGGTGCCGTGGTTGAACCACGTACGCCTGCCGTTGGTGGTGTCGGCGCTGCTCCTGCTCGTGTTCTTTCCCCTGGTGCTGCGGGTACCGGCGCAGGCCTATCAGTCCAAGACCGGCCTTACCATCGACCCCTACCTGTGGCGCTGGTTCGGCCTCACCGTGGCGTTGGTGGCCGGCTCCGCCGCCCTGTACGTCGTTCGCCTCGTGCGGTCACGCCGTTGCTGACGACGTGCCCTTGAGACCAAGGGCATCCAGCGGCAGTCGCTAGCATTGGCCGGGTGGCTGCTGAGCTCTTGCGCCATCATCGTTTCACCGTCGACGAGTACTACCGCATGGTTCCCGCTGGCCTGCTCAGCGAGGGCGACCGGGTCGAGCTCATCGACGGGGAGATCATCGAGATGAGCGCGCTCGGTAGTCCCCACGCTTCATGCGTCGGGCTGCTCACCCGGGAGTTCTCGGCTTGGGTGGGGGAACGGGCGTTGGTTTGGGTGCAGAATCCGGTTCGTCTCAGCGACCTCTCCGAGCCCCAGCCCGACCTCATGTTGCTCAGGCCCCGGCCCGATTGTTACGCAAAGGGTCATCCCGGGCCCGGCGACATCTTGCTCCTGGTGGAGGTGTCCGACAGCTCGTTGGCCTACGACCGCCAGATCAAGGTGCCCCTCTACGCCCGTGCCAGGGTGGCTGAGGTGTGGGTCGTCGACCTGTCTGCCCAGGTCGTCGAGGTCTATCGCAACCCCGGGCCTGACGGCTACGCCGACGTGTCGGAACTGCACCCCGGCTCGTCGGTGGCCCCGCTGGCCTTCCCCGACCACGTCCTCGACCCTGCCACCCTTTTCGCCTAAGGCGGCCCCGGCCGACGGAATAGTTGCGCTGTAATCACAGTTACAACGGGTATGCCTGACACCCAGACCCTCACCTTGCCGGTCCTGCCGCTGACCAGCGGCGTGGTCGGTCCCACCATGGTCGTCAACATCGTCCTGGAAACCCCCGAGGCCCGCACCGCCGTGGAAGCGGCCCGGGCCTCCACCGGCCGGCTTCTGCTGGTCCCCCGCCTCGACGGGCGCTACGCCCGGGTGGGCACCGTGGTCAAGATCGAGAACGTGGGTGAGCTGCCCACCGGTCTGGGGGCCGTGGTTGTCCGGGGCCTGGAGCGGGCCGTGGTCGGCGCCGGCGTGAGCGGCGTGGGGAAGGGCCTGTGGGTCTCGGCCGAGCCCGTGGACGAGGCGGAACCCACCGAGAGGGCCCAAGAGCTGGCCCGGGAGTACCGAGCGGTGGTCGAGGCCATCCTCGACCAGCGAGGTGCCGCCCACCTGGCCGAGGGTCTGCGCGGCATCGCCGATCCCGGGGCGGTGGCCGACACCGCCCTGTATCTGCCCGAGCTGAGCCTCGACCAAAAGGTCGAGGTGCTCGAAGCCCTCGACGTCGAAGCCCGCCTCGAAAAGGTGCTGGCCTGGGCCCGGGACGTGCTGGCCGACGTCACCGTGCGCTCCGAGGTCAACCGGGGGGTGGCCGAGGGAATCGACAAGACCCAGCGCGAGCATGTCCTGCGCCGCCAGATGGACGCCATCCGCAGCGAGCTGGGTGAGGGTGACGACGACGTCATCGCCGGCTACCGCACCCGCCTGGAGGACTCGGGTGCACCCGAGGAAGTGAGGGAGGCGGTCGAGCGGGAGCTGGAGAAGCTCGAGCGCACCGGCCCCCAGAGCCCTGAGCACGGCTGGATCCTTTCCTGGCTCGACGCCATCCTGGAGCTGCCATGGTCAGTTCGCGTCGGCGACGCCATCGACCTGGGAGACGCCCGGGCCGTGCTCGACGCCGACCACGCCGGCCTCGACGACGTCAAGGAGCGCATCGTCGAGCTGCTGGCGGTGCGCAAGCTGCGGGCCGAGCGGGCCGAGCGGGGCGAGCGGGGCGTCGGGGCGGCCCCGGCTGACGGCACCGTCGAGGGTCCCGGCGCCGACCGGAGCGCCGGCCGGGGTGCGGGCGCCATCCTCGTCCTGGTCGGCCCCCCCGGCGTGGGCAAGACGTCGCTCGGCCAGTCGGTGGCCCGGGCCATGGGTCGTCCCTTCGCCCGGGTGGCGCTGGGCGGCGTTCGTGACGAGGCCGAGATCCGGGGCCACCGGCGCACCTACGTGGGCGCCCGTCCCGGCCGCTTCGTGCGGGCCCTCACCGAGGCCGGGGCCATGAACCCCGTCCTGTTGCTCGACGAGATCGACAAGGTCGGCAACGACTGGCGGGGCGACCCGTCGTCGGCCCTGCTCGAGGTCCTCGACCCGGCCCAGAACCACACCTTCCGTGACCACTACCTGGAGGTCGATCTTGACCTCTCCGACGTGGTCTTCATCGCCACCGCCAACGTCTTGGAGACGATCCCCGGCCCCCTGCTCGACCGCATGGAGCTGGTGCGCCTCGACGGCTACACCGACGAGGAGAAGGTCGCCATCGCCCGTGACCACCTCTTGCCCCGGCTGTTGGAGCGCAGCGGCCTGCGTGAGGACGAAGTGGAGCTGAGCGACGATGCCCTGGCCGAGGTGGCCTCGGGCTACACCCGGGAGGCCGGCGTGCGCGAGCTGGAGCGCCAGCTCGCCAAGGTGCTGCGCAAGGTGGCGACGCGCATCGCCGGCGGCCCATCCGCTTCCTCCAACAGCGCCGATGCTGAGGCGGTGGTGATCGACCCTGGCGCCCTGCGCCCGCTGTTGGGACGGCGGCGCTTCCACTCCGAGCTGGCCGAGCGGACCGAAGTGGCGGGCGTGGCCACCGGCCTGGCCGTCACCGGCGCCGGTGGCGAGGTGCTCTTCGTCGAGGCCACCTCGATGCCCGGCGAAGCCGGTCTCTCGTTGACCGGCCAGCTCGGCGACGTCATGAAGGAGTCGGCGGAGATCGCCCGCTCCTTCGTGCGCTCCCACGCCGAGGAGCTCGGCATCGACGACGCCGCCTTCGAGGGGCGTCGGTTCCACATGCACGTTCCCGCCGGGGCCGTGCCCAAAGACGGTCCGTCGGCCGGCGTGGCCATGACCACGGCGTTGGTGAGCCTGCTCACGCGACGCCCCGTCCGCCACGTGGTGGCCATGACCGGCGAGGTGACGCTCCAGGGCAAGGTGCTGCCCATCGGCGGGGTCAAGCAGAAGGTGCTGGCTGCGCATCGGGCCGGCATCACCGACGTGATCCTGCCCGCCCGCAACGAGGCCGATTGCGACGACATCCCCGAGAAGGTGCAAGGCGACATCACCGTGCACTTCGCCTCCGACGTCCGAGAGGTCTTGGCTTTGGCCCTCGAGCCGGCGACCACGGCGGCGGACTCCCCGGAGTCCGAGCCCGTCGCCGCTTGAACCCTTCCGCCTCCGTTCCAGAACGCGTAGGGGGGCGCATGAGGGGGCGGCGGACGGCTTGACTGGGGCAATGCCGTCGTCCGCTCCCGTCAGAGTCGCCGTCACCGGGGCTGCCGGTCAGATCGGCTACAGCCTGGTCTTCCGCCTCGCCGCCGGGGCCCTGCTGGGAGCCGACCAGCCCGTCGAGCTGCGGCTCCTGGAGATCCCCCCGGCGTTGCCGGCTCTCCAGGGCGTGGCCATGGAGCTGGCCGACTGCGCCTTCCCCTTGCTGATCAAGGTGACCTGCACCGCCGATCCGGGGGAGGCGTTCGACGGGGCCGAGGTGGCTCTCTTGGTGGGATCCCGGCCCCGGACCAAGGGGATGGAGCGGGCCGAGCTGTTGGAGGCCAACGGGGCCATCTTCAGCGTCCAGGGTCGGGCCCTGGCCGACCACGCCGCCCCCGGTGTGCGGGTGCTGGTGGTGGGAAACCCGGCCAACACCAACTGCCTCATCGCCCAGCGCAATGCCCCCGGGCTCGACCCTCGCCAGTTCTCGGCCATGACTCGGCTCGATCACAACCGGGCGGTGGCTCGGCTGGCGGCCAAGGTGGGCTCGCCCGTGACCGACGTCATCCGGATGACCATCTGGGGCAACCACTCCGCCACCCAGTACCCCGACCTCTCCCACGCTCGGGTGGGAGGGGCCGGTGCCTGGGAGGCGCTGGGCGGCGACCGGCGCTGGGTGGAGGACGAGTTCATCCCCGGGGTGCAGCAGCGGGGAGCGCAGATCATCGCCGCCCGGGGGACGTCGAGCGCGGCATCGGCTGCCGCCGCCGCCATCGACCACGTGGGCGACTGGGTGCAGGGCACGCCTGCGGACGACTGGGTCTCCATGGCAGTGGTCTCCGACGGCTCTTACGGGGTACCCGGGGGGTTGGTGTCCTCCTTCCCGGTGACGTGTGCCAGCGGCGAGTGGTCGATCGTGCAAGGGCTGGACCTCGACGACTTTTCCCGGCGGCGTCTTGACGCCTCGGTGGCCGAGCTGGCCGACGAGGCCGATGCCGTGGAGCACCTGGGCCTGCTCGGCTGAGGCTGCTCGACTGAAGCTGTCCCAGGGTCCCGTTATCCTGGGGCTATGGCCTTGACCGATCAGCGGATGACGGCAGAGGAGTTCCTCGAGCTTCCCCTCGACGAGTACCGCTTCACCCAGCTCATCGACGGAGAGATCGTCGTGTCCGAGGCCATCTTGCGCCACCAGCGCATCACCGGGTTCATCTATTTCCGTCTGGTCGTTTGGACCATGGCAGCGCCGGGACGGGGTGAGGCCGGTATCCCTGTCGACGTGGTGCTCGACGAGCGCAACGTCTTTGCTCCCGACGTGTGGTGGGTAGCCGAGGAGAACAAGCTGTCGCGCGACGACAAGCGCTTCTACCTTCCGCCCGACCTGGCCGTCGAGGTGCGCTCCCCGTCCACCTGGCGCTACGACACCGGTCCCAAGAAGGAAACCTACGAGCGGCTGGGTCTCCCCGAGCTGTGGTTGGTGGACACCAAGGCGGAGAAGGTCTTGGTGCACCGCCGCTCGTCATCTAAGGCCTCCACCTTCGACGTCACCCTCGAGATCGGTGCGACCGAAGTGCTCACCTCGCCACTGCTCCCGGGCTTCACCCTGGCCGTCAGCGAGCTGCTCGACCGCTGAGGCGGTCCAGGGTGGCCATCACCAGGGCGGCTTGGGCCTCGGCGTCGCCGTCGACGGGGCTGAGCACCAGCTCGGGGCTCTCGGGCACCTCGTAGGGGGCGTCGACGCCGGTGAGGCCGGCCAGCTCGCCGGTGCGGGCCCGGGCGTAGAGGCCCTTGGGATCGCGGCGCTCGCATTCCTCCAGGGGGGTGGCGAGGTGCACCTCCAGGAAGGTCAGCTCGGCGGCCCCGTGGGCGGCCCGCACCGCCTCGCGCCCCGCTCGGAACGGGCTGATGGCCGGTACCAGGGCCACCAGGCCGGCGTCGGCCAGCAGCTTGGCCACCTCGCCCAGGCGGCGCACGTTCTCGGCTCGGTCGCCGTCGCCGAAGCCCAGGTCGGCGTTGAGGCCGTGGCGCACGTTGTCGCCGTCGAGGACGTAGGCCGGTCGCCCCGCCTCGACCAGCAGGCGCTCGACCACCACCGCCACCGTCGACTTCCCCGATCCCGACAGCCCGGTCAACCAGATCGTCGCCCCCGCCGCTCCCGGCCCCAACGCCGCCCACCGCCGCTCCCGCTCCAGCTCCCCGGCATGCCAAGTGAGGTTCCCCCCGCCCCCGACTACCACGGCCCAGCCCACTTTGTGTGCACCCCTGGTGCCCCAGCCATCACCCGTGCACACAAAGGCGTAAGGGGCGGAGAGCCGCCCCAGCAGTTGGTCAGCGCCCCGACCGGTGGCTTTGCCGCCGGTCGGGGCACAAACAAGCTCGCCCGAACGGAGCGAAGCGAGTGAGGGCGAAGACTCAAGCGAGCATCATGCCGGCGGCGACGGTGGCGTGAGTGGCTTCGTCCACCAGGATGAAGCTGCCGGTGGCCCGATTGCGCCGGTACTCGTCGTAGAACAGCGGGGCGGTGGTACGCAAGCTCAGCCGCCCGATCTCGTTGAGGTTCAGGCTTTCGGCCGACTCGTCCCGGTGCAGGGTGTTGACATCGAGGCGGTAGGTCAGGTCGGTGACCACGGCCCGAGCCGAGCGGGTGGTGTGCTGGATGGTGTAGCGACCTCCGGGGCGTAGCGTCGAGGAGTGCAGCCAGCACACCATGGCGTCGATGTCCTGACCGACATGAGGGCGGTTGTGGGGCCGGCAGATGAGGTCGCCCCGGCTCACGTCGAGATCGTCGGCCAGGCGCACGGTGACCGACATGGGCGCGAAGGCTTCGGCCACCGGGCCGTCGAGGGTCTCGATGGCGGCCACCGTGCTGGGCCAGCCCGAGGGCAGCACGACCACGTCGTCACCCGGCTTGAGCACGCCGCCGGCCATCTGGCCGGCGTAGCCCCGGTAGTCGTGGTGGGCGTCGTCTCGAGGACGGATGACGTACTGCACCGGGAAGCGCACGTCGATCAAGTTGCGGTCGGAGGCGATGTGGACCGTCTCCAGGTGGTGCAGCAACGACGACCCCTCGTACCAGGGCATGGCTGCCGAGCGGTGGACCACGTTGTCGCCCACCAGGGCTGAGACCGGCACGAAGCTCAAGTCGGTGACCTCCAGGCGCATGGCGAAGGCCCGGAACTCGGCGACGATGGCGTCGAAGACGTCCTGGTCGTAGCCGACGAGGTCCATCTTGTTGACGCACACCACCAGGTGGGGGACCCGTAGCAGCGAGGCCAGGAAGGCGTGGCGGCGGCTTTGCTCGACGATGCCGTTGCGGGCGTCGATGAGGATGAGGGCGAGGTCGGCGGTGGAGGCGCCGGTAACCATGTTGCGGGTGTACTGCACGTGACCCGGGGTGTCGGCGATGACGAAGCTGCGGGCCGGGGTGGCGAAGTAGCGGTAGGCCACGTCGATGGTGATGCCCTGCTCGCGCTCGGCCCGCAGGCCGTCGACCAGCAGGGCCAGGTTGGTCTCCTCGCCCCGCTGGAGCGACGCCCGCTCCACCGCCTCCATCTGGTCCTCGAAGATGGCCTTGGAGTCGAAGAGCAGCCGGCCGATGAGCGTGGACTTCCCGTCGTCGACCGACCCGGCCGTAGCGAACCGCAACAGCTCCATCAGAGTTGCCCTTCCGCCGACGGCAGCATCGAGCGCCGAAGGCGCCTCCAACTGCTGTCGGCACGATGAGTGGTCAGCGCGGAGGGTGCCGGCTGTGCCGGTGCCCGGAGCACGCCAGGTCCGTCGTCGGACGTCTGGTTCGGCGGCGAGATCAAAAGTAGCCTTCCTTCTTGCGGTCTTCCATGGCCGCCTCGGAGAAGCGGTCGTCGGCCCGGGTCGCGCCCCGCTCGGTGATGCGGGTGGCCGCCACCTCGACGATGACCTCGGCGGAGGTCGAGGCTGCCGACTCCACTGCGGCCGTGCAGGTGGCGTCGCCTACCGTGCGGTAGCGGACCAGGGCGTCGATGACCTCCTCGCCCTCGCTGGGCTGGACCCACTCGCACAGGGCCATCAACATGTTGTCGCGGCGGACCACCTGGCGGCGGTGGGCGTAGTAGAGAGGCGGCAGATCGATGGATTCGTCGTCGATGTAGCGCCAGATGTCGAGTTCGGTCCAGTTGGACAGGGGGAAGACCCGGATGTGCTCGCCGGGCCGGTGACGGCCGTTGTAGAGGCTCCACAGCTCCGGGCGCTGGTTCTTCGGGTCCCATTGACCGAACTCGTCCCGGAAGCTGAACACCCGCTCCTTGGCCCGGGCCTTTTCCTCGTCGCGCCGGGCCCCGCCGAAGGCGGCGTCGAATCGGTGCTCGGTGATGGCGTCGAGCAGCGTGGTGGTCTGGAGCCGGTTGCGGGACGCACCGGGTTCGTCGACCGACCGACCGGCATCGATGGAGGCCTGCACCGAGGCCACCACCAGGCGTACATCGAGCTTGGCCACCATCTGGTCCCGGAACTCGATGACCTCGGGAAAGTTGTGGCCGGTGTCGATGTGCATCACCGGGAAGGGCGGCCGGGCCGGCCAGAAGGCCTTGCGGGCCAGGTGCAGCATCACCACCGAGTCCTTGCCTCCCGAGAACAGCAAGACCGGCCGCTCGAAGGTGGCCGCCACCTCGCGGAAGATGTGCACGGCCTCGGACTCGAGTGCTCCCAGATCGGAGAGCTGGTAAGTGGCTGTCATGGGACCTCGGGGGACGAAGCGGTTCGGGCTGAGAAGGTTCGGCGTGGGTCCGGCTACCGTCACCTTCCGTGGCGAGGAGCGAGACCGACGACCATATCCTCGCTGCCGAGGTTAGTGCCGAAGCCGGGCGCCTGCTCATGGCCCTGCGGGAGGCCGACGACGGGTCCGACCCCACTCGACTGCGAGACGCCGGCGACCGCCAGGCCCACGAGCGCATCCTCGCCCTTTTGGCCACCGCCCGGCCCGACGACGCCGTCCTCTCCGAGGAGGGGGCCGACGACCTCCGCCGCCTCGAGGTCGAGCGGGTGTGGATCGTCGACCCCCTCGACGGCACCAGGGAGTTCGCCGAGGCCGGGCGCAGCGACTGGGCCGTCCATATCGCCTTGGCGGTGGGCGGACGACCCGTAGTGGGGGCCGTGGCCCTACCGGCTCTGGGGGTCGTGTTCGCCACCCGGCCCGCCCCGCCCATGCCGGCGCAGCGGCCGGGAGTCCCCAAGGTGGTGACCAGCCGTACCCGCCGCCCGGCCGAGTCGGCGGCGGTGGCCGAGGCGCTGGGGGCGGAGCTCGTGCCCCTCGGATCGGCCGGGGCCAAGGCTATGGCCGTGGTCCGCGGTGACGTCGACGCCTATGTGCACGCCGGGGGGATGTACCAGTGGGACTCCGCCGCCCCGGTGGCGGTGGCCGCTGCCGCCGGCCTGCACGTCAGTCGTATCGACGGCTCACCTTTCGTCTACAACGGGCCCGACCCCTACCTCCCCGACCTGCTCATCTGTCGCCCTGAGCTGGCCGGCACCTGCCTGGCGGCGCTGGCCGGCGGCTGACCTTTGTCAACCGGGGGCCAGCAGCGAGCTGACCTCGAGCTCGGTGCCGGCGTAGCCGACGGGGATGCGCTCGCCCGCCTCGTAGACCACCCGAGTGCGGTAGCCCGAGCTAGTGGGGTTGGTGTGTTCGTAGATGGCGTCAGGGGTGACGACCCAGTAGACGCCGTAGCCAGCTCGACCGTAGAGCTTGGCCTTGACCCCCAAGTCTTGCACAATCGACTCGTCGGACACCTCGACCACCAGGAGCACGTCCGTGGGCTGCCAGAAGGCGAGGCGTCGGCCGATCGAGCCCGTCGGCGAAGCGCCGGCCCGCAGGACCCAGCAGTCGGGATCGGGCAGGGAATCGCCCGCCGGCAGGCTGGCCATCATCACCTCGACGCCACCGCCAGGCAGCGCCCGGACCACCCGCCCGGTCATCCTGCCGTGCCACAGCCCGATCGGCACCTCCCACACCTCACCTTCTACCAGCTCGACCCGGCGGTCGAAGGCGCCAGCCTCCCATGCCCGGACGAACTCGTCGCGGGTCCAGCGGTAGCGCAACGGTTCCGTCGTTGTCACGGTTTCCGTCGTTGTCACGGGGCCCATGCTACTGATTGGCGAGGTAGCGGCTAGCCTGACCGCCGTGTATGCCGTGATCAAAACCGGGGGCAAGCAGTCGAGGGTGGCCGAGGGCCAACAGCTCGAGGTCGAGCTGTTGGGCAGGGACATCGGCGACGAAGTGAGCTTCACCCCATTGCTGCTGGTCGACGGCGACACGGTGGTGGCGGCACCCACCGATCTGGCCGGCGCCTCGGTGTCGGCTCGGGTGCTCGGGGAGTCCAAGGGCGTCAAGGTCCGGGGCTTCACCTATAAGAACAAGAGCAACCAGCGCAAGCACTGGGGCCACCGCCAGCACTACTCGACCATTGAGATCACGACAATCTCCAAAGGAAGCTGAAGCCATGTCCAAGACCAAGGGTGGGGGCTCCACCCGCAACGGCCGTGACTCTCCCGGGCAGCGCCTGGGCGTCAAGATCTTCGACGGCCAGGTGGTCAAGGCGGGTTCGATCATCGTCCGCCAGCGGGGCACGCACTTCCACCCCGGCGAGAACGTGGGCCGGGGCAACGACGACACGCTCTTCGCTACCGCTCCCGGCCACGTGAAGTTCGGCGCCCGCAAGGGCCGCCGGCTCGTCGACGTCCTGCCCGGCGCCAACGGCTCCAGCGGCAACGGCGCCAGCGCCGGCGCCTGACTCAGGCCCCTCGACTCAGACCCCTCGACTTAGACCCCTCGGGGAAGGGTCCGTGGATCCCAGCCGAGGTGCTCCACCGCCAACCCGAGGGCGAAGCGGTCGGTCATCCCGCTCACGTAGCGCACGGCGCTGGCGACAGCCTCGGGGCTGCCCGGAGACGGCGGGCGAACGTCGTTCCCCCCGATGCCCCGGGGGTTGGCCACGAACCACTCGGTCAGCGAACGCAGTAGCCGCTTGACCCTCCGAGCCTGCTCGGCCGCTTCGGGCCGCAAGTAGATGCGCTCGTAGTTGAAGGCCCGCAGCGCCGCCAGCGCACCGGCCTCGGGTTGGCGCAGGGCGACGGTGCCGGTGTCGGCGATGGTGGTGAGCACGGCGTCGACGAAGGCCCCGAGCTGGCGGGAGCGGGTGGTGCCCACTACCTCGGCCACCGCATCGGGGAGTTCACCCGGAGCCACGATGCCGGCGTCGACCGCGTCCTCGAAGTCGTGGCACACGTAGGCGATGCGGTCGGCCCACGCCACCACCTCACCTTCGGGGGTCGACGGCGACGGTCGGTTCCACGAATGGTTACGAACCGCGTCGAGCGTCTCGACGCACAGGTTGAGCGGGGCCAGGACCACGTCGGCGCCGTAGACGGCATGGTGGTAGCCGCCCTCGACGAAGGGTGACAACGCCTCCTCGCTGGCGTGGCCGGCGGGGCCGTGCCCGCAGTCATGGGCGGTGGCGGCGGCGGTGGCCAGGGCCACGTTGAGGCCGGCACCTCGAGCGATGGAACTGGCCACCTGGGCTACCTCGATGGCGTGGGTGAGCCGGGTCCGCAGGTGGTCGTCGTCGGGGGCGATGAAGACCTGGCACTTGCCGGCTAGGCGCCGGAACGGGCGGCTGTGGTGGATGCGGTCGAGGTCGCGCTCGAAGCAGGTGCGGAACCGGTCAGGCGCCTCGATGTGAGCCCGCCGGCCTGCTCCCTCGGCTCGGGTGGCCCCGGTTGCCAGCGTGAGGTCCTCTGCCTCCTCCCGAGCGCCACGTTCCACCAGAGCGACCGGTGCCGGGCCCACCAAGACGGCCCGATGGGCCACCTGGGGGGAGGCGAAGGCGGTGGGCACGTCCATGGCAGCACCCTACCGAGCGGCTGCGACAGCCTCGGCGCCGTCTTGCGTACGGGTGCCGATAGTGTTTGGTGGATGACAAAGATGCGGCAAGTTGCCATCCAGATCGACGCAAGGGTGGTGGCCGAGCTCGATCGGTTGGCCGGAGAAGGACATCGGTCACGGGCCGAGGTCGTCCGGTTGGCGGTCGGGGAATGGTTGGCCCGCCAGCGAGAGGCGGCGACGGATGCCGCCCTCGCTCGTGGCTATGACGATCTTCCTCCTGGTGGTGACGAGCGGGCCTGGGCAGATGTCAGCGTGGACGGGCTCCGAGCGGCCGACCTTGACTGGTGATCCGCCGCGGCGAGGTGAGATCTGGTTGGCCGATCTCGACAAGCTGCGTCCGGTCGTCATCATGCACCGCGACTTCGCCGGTCGAGCCCTGAACGCCGTTCTCGTCGCACCGTTGACCACGACGCTCCGGGATATCCCCACGGCCGTCCGTCTCGGTCCGGCTGACGGCATCGACCGCGACTGCATCGCCAGTCTCGACAACCTCACCCTCGTCGCCCGGGAGCGCTTTCGTCGCCCGATGGGACGTCTCGGTCCCGATCGCATGACTGAGCTCTGTCGCGCCCTGGCCGTCGCCCTGGCCTGTGAGTGAAGAGCCGCCGCTCCGGCCCCTAACGGCGGAAGAGCGCGGCCAGATCGACAACGAGGCTGGGCAAGCAGCGCGGTGACAGCATCTCGCCCACCTCGAACAGCTCAGGCTTGGGATAGATATCGCCGACGAGGCGGTACTGCTCGATGCGATCAGCGTCGGGATCGACGACCCAGTACTCGCCGATGCCGTGACGGGCATACAGGTCTCGTTTGCGCACCCGGTCGGTGCGAGCGTCGGACACGACCTCGGCCACCAGGCTGGGAGCACCCTGGAGGTTGGCCTCGGTGATGAGGCCGAGATTGTCCCCGGCGACGAAGACCAGGTCAGGTTCCACCACCGTGTGGTCGGTGAGGACGACGTCGTAGGGAGCGACGAAGACGCGGCCTCCACCGGCGGCGGTGAGGTGGTTGGCGAAGGCCAAGAAAAGGCGTCCGAGTATGTCTTGGTGGCGGGTGTTGGGTGCCGGGGTCACAACCACCTCTCCATCGATGAGCTCCCGCTGCACGAGATCGTCAGGCAGGGCGGCGAAGTCGGCGTAGGTGAGCGGGGCGTCGTGCTGCAGTGCCATCGATGACCACGCTATCCCAGGACGAGCACGACCTCACAGGGCGGATCGGCGGCGGCGAGTCGAGCGTCGGTGGTGAGCAAGGGGCAGTCCCGCCGCTCGGCCAGCGCCACGTAGAGCCCGTCGAGCACCCGGATCCGGTCACCCAGCTCCAGAGCCCGCCACAGGTGGCGACGGTCGGGGAGCACCAGCTCTTGGCGCAGCTCGGCCGCCTCGGCCAGGGCCTGGTGAGCGGCATCGGGTGTCAGCACCCCCGCTCGTACGAGGCGAGCCAACGCCGAGAGCACCTCGGCCGGCTGATGGGCCGGTGACGCCACCGGCTGGTCGAGGTGCTCGAGCACCTGGTCGCGCGAGGATTGGTCGATGACGACATCGACGAGCGCCGACGCATCGAGGACGATCATGTCCCGAACTCGCCGCGTGCCTCGGCGACGAATTTCGAGACGTCCACTGTCACCGTGCTCATCGGGCGCAAGCGAGCCCGTTCGGCCCAGGCGCGGTTCGCCTGCTGGGCCACGGCAGCCTCCAGGGCGGATTGGGCCACCGCCGACACGGCGATGCCGTGGCGCCGGACCTCGTCGTAGAGGTCCTCGGGCACGTAGACGCTGAGCTTGGGCATACCCCCAGAGTACCCCCATGAGCGGGGAGGAGAGCCCGGACCTCGTATCCTGCCCCTTGTGTCTGGATTCGTCGACGAGAGCGGGCTCCATGTCAAGGCCGGCGACGGGGGCGCGGGAGCGGTGTCGTTCCGCCGTGAGGCCCACGTAGCTCGAGGCGGTCCTGACGGCGGCAACGGAGGCGACGGAGGCGACGTCTGGCTGGTGGCCGACCGCAACGTGGCCTCCTTGTTGGGCTTTCGTGACCATCCCCACCGACGGGCCGGTGACGGCACCCACGGCACCTCCAAGCGAGCGAACGGGCGCAGCGGGGCCGATCTGGTGGTGGCCGTGCCCGAGGGCACGGTGGTGCGCGACCAACAGGGGTCGGTGCTGGCCGACCTGGTGGGCGAGGGCGATCGGTGGTTGGCCGGAGCCGGCGGGCGGGGTGGTCGTGGCAACGCCTCGTTCCTGTCCAACCGCCGGCGGGCCCCCGGCTTCGCCGAGCAGGGCGAGGTGGGCGAGGAGCGATGGATGCGACTCGAGCTCAAGCTCATGGCCGACGTCGCTTTGGTCGGCCTGCCCAACGCCGGCAAGAGCACCTTGATCTCGGTCATCTCGGCGGCCAAGCCCAAGATCGCCGACTACCCCTTCACCACGCTGGAGCCCCACCTCGGCGTGGTCCGCTTCGATGATGCTGAGCTGGTGGTGGCCGACATCCCTGGCCTCATCGAGGGGGCCAGCGACGGCAAGGGCTTGGGTCACCGGTTCCTGCGCCACGTCGAGCGGGCCCGGGTCCTGGTGGTCCTCGTCGACCTCGCCTCCGTCGACGGCGTGGCCCCCGAACGCCAGGAGGAGATCCTGGTGAAGGAGCTGGGGAACTACCGGCCTGAGCTGCTGGAACGGCCCCGCCTGGTGATCGGCTCCAAGGCCGACGCCGCCGGTGCCGACGCCCTCGCCGCCTGGGGGGCGCCCCGCATCTCCGCCGCCACCGGTGAGGGGGTGCGCGCCCTGCTGGGCCGCCTGGTCGAGCTGGTGGCCATGGCGAGGGCGGCCACCCCCGTGCCCGAAGCCTTCGTCGTCCATCGACCGGTGGCGGAGGGCTTCAGGGTGGAGCGCGTCGACGACGGCTTCGTGGTGGTGGGTCGCCAGGCCGAGCGGGCGGTGGCGGTCAACGACCTCACCAACCGGGAGGCCCTCGCCTACGTGCACGACCGCCTCCGCCGCCTCGGGGTCGACCGGGCCTTGGCCCGGGCCGGCGCCCGCCAGGGCGACACCGTGCGGGTCGGGACCATGACCTTCGAGTACGAGCTGTAGCCAGTGGCGACGGTGGTGGCCAAGATCGGTTCGTCGTCGGTCACGGGGACACACGGGGTCGACGTCGAGGCCATCGCCAAGTTCTGCGCCGAGGTGGCCGGATTGCGCCAGCTCGGCCACCGGGTGGTCATGGTGACCAGCGGAGCCATCGCCGCCGGGCTGCCGGCACTCGGCATGGCGGCCGGCGAGGCGATCGACATCGTCACCCTGCAGGCGGCATCGGCGGTGGGCCAGAGCCGGCTCATGCGGGTCTACGACGACGTGCTGGCCGGCCACGGGCTCATCGGTGGCCAGGTGCTCATCGCCCCGCTCGACTTCATGGTCCGCCACCAATACCTTCATGCCCGCCGGACCCTGGAGCGCCTGCTCTCACTCGGTGTGGTACCGGTGGTCAACGAGAACGACGTGATCGCCGACGACGAGATCCGCTTTGGCGACAACGACCGCATCGCCGCCCTGGTCGCCCACCTGGTGAAGGCCGACGTCTTGGTGCTGCTCACCGATGCTCCGGGCCTCTTGACCGCCGATCCCCGCCTCGACGCCGGCGCCAGCCTCATCGAGGAGATCGTCGAGGTCGACGCCGAGTTGGAGGCGGCGGCCGGGGGTGCGGGCAGCGTCCTCGGCAGCGGGGGCATGGCCTCCAAGCTGGCGGCGGCCAAGATTGCCGCCTGGTCGGGGGTCCGGGCCGTCATCGCCGCTGCCGGGCGTCCCGGCGTGCTGGTCGACGCCGTGAACGGGACGGCCGGGGTGGGCACGGTGGTGCGCCCCCGGGCCAAGCGCCTCGGGGCCCGCAAGCTGTGGATCGCCTTTGCCGTGGGGGCGGCCGGCACCATCGTGGTCGACGAGGGGGCCCGGCGCGCCCTGCTCGATCGCAACGTGTCGCTCCTGGCCGCGGGCGTGAGCGAGGTGCGGGGGAGCTTCGGCGTGGACGACGCCGTGGAGGTGGCCGGTCCCGACGGGCGCCCCTTCGCCAAGGGTCTGGTCCGCCTGGACGCCGCCACCCTGGCCACGCTGGCCGGCCGGCGCACCTCGGAGCTACCGGAGGGTGTCCCCCACGAGGTGGTGCACCGCGACGACCTCGTGGTGTTGCCGTGAGGACGCCCATGTAGATCGTGACGTATGCTTGTGGTATGCAAGAGACGACGACCGTACGCATCGATCGCACGCTTCGAGAGCGCCTCCGCCGGGTGGAGCACCAGCTGGGTATCTCCACCGGAGAGGCGATCTCGCGTGCGGTCGACGCCTTGCATCAAGACCTGTTGTGGCGCCGGGTCGAATCTCACTACGCCCGACATCCTGATCTGACGGACGACGACGCCGATTGGATCGGCGAGGTTCAGCGTGCGCAGAGGTGAGTTGTGGCTCGTCGAGTTCGACGTCCCCGCCCAGGCGGGTGAGCCGGCAAGGACCAGGCCGGCGGTCGTGGTCTCCGCCGATCGCTTCAACCGGACCCGGGCCCCAACCGTCGTGGTGGTGCCCTGCACCACGGCGTCGCGGGATCACCCCCTCCATGTCGAGATCGACGTCCCCGAGCTCGGAGCCCTCAGCTACGCCCAGACGGAACTCATCGGCGTCGTGTCGAGGCGGCGCCTGATCCATCACCTCGCCGACCTCGACGAGGTGATCATGGGTGAGTTCTCAGCCTTGCTCGCCACCCTGCTCGATCTCTGAGGACCCGAGATCAGCTCCCGCCTGACTTGCGCCTGACTTGGGCTCCTCATCCACGTTGGTCTGGGCGCCGTCGCCTGCGCCGCTGCCCTTGCCGACCTCGCCTGCTGCCGACGCCGGGCCCTCGATGCCGAGCTGGGCCCGGATCTCCGACAGGCGGTTTCGGGCCTCGCCCTGCATGGCGGCCTGTTCCACCTCGAGCATCCGGGTCTCGACCGAGTCGCCGCTGAGCTCGGCCATGCCCTTGGCCTTGGCGTAGCGGGCCTCGATCTTGTTCTGCACCTCGGCCAGTGAGGGCGTATCGCCGCCCACCGTCTCGCTCAGCGAGGCCATGGCCGTGTTCATCTGCTCCTGCATCTTGGCCTGGTCGAGCTGGGACATCAGCTTCTGGCGCTCGGCCAACTTCTTCTGCAGGGCGTTGCCGTTCTGGGACACCGCCGCCTTGGCCTGGTCGGCGGCCTGGGCCGACTGGAGGCTCAACTCCTTCAGGCTCTCCACCTCGCCCTCCAGCACGATCAGGCGGTTGGCGAAGGACTCGGCCGCCGAGGTGTACTCGCTGAGCTTCTTCTCGTCGCCCGCCTGCTCCGCCTCGGCGGCCATGACCACGGCCTGGCGAGCCGAGCGGTTCACCTTCTCCATCTCCTCGAGAGTGCGGTTGAGCCGCATCTCGTTCTGCTTCTGGTTGGCGATGACGTTGGCCGCCTGCTCCTTCAGCCGTCGGTGCTGGTCCTGGCTGTCGGCGATGGCCTGCTCGAGCTGCACCTTGGGATCGGCGCTCTCGTTGAACTTGCCGGTCAGGGCGGCCGTCATGTAGCGCCATGTCCGCTTGAGGAGTTTGAGCATGGCCCCGAGCCTAGGCCCCGAGCGCCCGCGTCTCCTCCAGGGCCGAGCGCAGCGATGCCAGCTCGTCCACCAGGTCGTCGACGTCGTGGCCGAGGTCGGTGGCGTCGACGGAGGCGGTACTGCGGATCGAAAGCTCCACCGCGCTGGCCACGACCTGGCCGAGGCCGGCCTCGAGGCGAACCAGCTGCTCCTGAGCCTGGTCCACCATCGCCTCCATACGCTCGGCGGCGGCGAGTTGGGCTTGCAGGGATGCCACCATCGGGGCGCTCAGATCGACCTCGTCGCTCCCGGCTGCGGCTAGGCGCGCCCTCAGGCCGACCACGTCGAGAGTCGACACTGCACCTTCCAGGGCGTCGCCCCGCTGGGCCACGCGCCAGCACTCCTGGGCAGCCTGGTCGACCTGCCGGCCGATGTCGTCCAGCCGCTCTCGCAGTGGCCCGGCAGCCATACCGCTCATCCCTTGCTGGTAGCGGGCTTGGGCCTGGAGCGCCCCCCGCACGAATCGCCGCCACGGCTCCCCCACCCCGAAGGGGTCGATCCGCTCCGGACGGCGTCGCCGTAGCCAGTGGCCGAACATCGTTCCAGACTAGGAGGCTGGTGTTGAACGCATGATGCGTATGGCTCGTTTGACGCCAGCCTCCTAGGAGCGACCGTATTGAGGTTTGGTTACAACTGCCGGCATTGCCGTCGCTATCGAGAAAGTGGTGCGATTGTTAGCGTTGACCATGAGACGTCGGCGGGATCGTCGGCCAGAGCTATCAGGAGATCCATGAAACGACTAGTGGCATTGGGCGTCGCTCTCAGCAGCGTATTCCTGCTGCAGGGCACGGCGTGGGCTGCCCACGGCATCATTCAGGACATCTCGGTGGACGAAACCGCCGTCTTGACCAACGGCACCGTGATGGTCACTGGCACCATCACCTGTACGACTGCCGCCACCGCCGCCCGCTGGAGAGTAGGGGCTCGGGTTACCCAAGATGGTGACAGCGGCCGTGGAGGGCCGGACACCGGCACATGCAACGGCACGGCGCAGCCGTGGCGGGTCTTCGTCAGCCCGGGCCCCGGAGACAGCTTCGAGACGGGTCCCGCTTCGGTGACGGCCAGCGCTCAGACCGGTGACAACACCGGGATGATCATCGAGCGGACGGAGACCACAGAGCCGGTCACCGTCCTGTAGCGCGTTGAAATCGAAGTAGCACCGCACGAGGGCTTCGGCCCCCGAGCCTCGGTGTTTTTCTCCTCACCGGCTACGAGCGCTGCTTCGCCTTCTTCTTGGCCTTTCCTCGCAGTGCCTTGTGGGGGTCTATGGTGACCTTTGACGAGCTGCCCTGCTTGGTCTGGACCTTCTCGCCCTGGCCTGTCGCTGCCTTGGCGCTGGTCCCGCCTGCACCACCACGAGCCGGGCGCGTCGCATCGTCCCGGCCAATGGGTCCCGACTTTTGCCGAGGGCTCCGAGAGCGAGACCAGAACGGCCGGCGGGTGTGGTCGTAGTAGTAGGAGCGGGCGCCGGAGCTCGGCTGAACACCCACCAGGACCAAGCCGACCACCGGCGCATCGAGGCGAGCGAGGAGCTGGCGCACTCGAGCTGCTTCGGTCGTCCTCGTCGTGCCCGTGCGACAGACCATGACCACGACGTCGGCCGCAGGGATGAGCTGGACTGCGTCGCTGGCGACCAGCACCGGAGGGGTGTCGATTAGGATCGCCTGAGCCAGGCCGCGGGCGCCGGCGATCAGCTGGCGAGCCCCGGGGAGCAGCTCGGAGGGGTTGGTCACGGCCGAGCCGCTCAGCGCCACCCGCACCTCAGGGACCGCCGTGGGCCTGACGACCTCCTCCAGGGTGGGGCCTCGGCCGGAGAGGGCCAGAACGTCGGTCAGCCCGGTTCTATGCGGCTCTTCGCCGAAGAACGCATGCAGCCGAGGTCTCCGGAGGTCGAAGTCGAGGGCAACCACCGACTTGCCCGCCTCGGCCAAGGCGGCGGCGAGGTTGACCGACGCCGAGCTCTTTCCCTCCTTGGCGCCCGGCGAGGTGACCAGGACGACGTCACCCTGGGAGGCCGGGGCGAGACTGACATGCGGCTGGGTCTTCGACCGCTTGGTCTGCGCCCGCTCGTGGAGCACGACGCCGACCAGCGAGGCTCCACCACCTTGCAAGCTGTCCACCGCCCGACGGAGTTGGGAGGCGGCGGTGGTGCCGCTGGTGGCCAGCACGACGGTGCCGTCCACCTGTTCGGCCAGCACCGCGGCATCGGCCGCCGCCAGCACCGGCGGGGCCGCGACGATCACGATGTCGACCGTGCCTGCCAAGGCGGCGAGGATTTCGCCGATGCGTGGTGACGCCAAGAGCTCGTGGTGGTCGGGCGGCAATGGTCCGGCGGCGACGACCGAGAGCCCGTCCTCGCCGGTCACCGGCTTGGAGGCGACGGAAAGGCTGACCTCACCCGACACCACCGAGGTCAGACCTACGGTGTTGGGCAGGTCGAAGAAGGTGTGGAGGCGGGGATGGCGGAGGTCGCCGTCGATGACCACCACTCGCTGGCCGTCCCGGGCCAGGGCCACGCCCAGGTTGGCGACCGTGGCCGCCGACTCCTCGCCGGCGGCG
>JBBSLT010000006.1:0-42826 GCA_038233555.1 Acidimicrobiales bacterium | reverse complement strand
TAGTCGTTGGTTCTGGGTTTGAAGCACCCCGATTCTGTCGGGGCCGGAACGGCGACTGGTGGATGGTAAACTCATCGCGCAAAAGTGCTGGTCAGAGGCCCTTTTCCCTACCCGCGCGGCCTCTAAGCAGCCGATGTCCTTAACAGTCTCGCATAGCTTCACGGCCCCATGCGGCCTTCAAGACGTGGACGACGGGGCCCTGGCCTGGCGGCGCACGACTACGGCACCGTTGGGGCGCGAGGTAGCGCGCAGCGAGTCGGTCGAGCAGGACGAGGGGCGCCAAGTTGTGCACCTCGGGCGCTGAGCCACGCCGGGCGCCTCGCGTCCGGCGGTGTCCCCTGACCGCGTTGAGTGACGCAGGTCTCCGTCCGACGGGGCGTGACCCTCGGCCCACCGTGATCGCGTCCCGCCGGAGTGGTGTAAATCGACGCCGGCTTCAGCGCTCGACGTCAACAGTGTGGCTCAACCGGTGACGGCCAGGGGCACCTCCTCTCCGACGGCCTCAATGACGGGCTCGGTGGAGATCTTGGCCATCGACTCCTCCGACAGGTAGCGCCGCTCGGCCACGGCCCATTCGTCGTGGGCTTCGACCACCAGGTCACCAGGCGGGCGATGGCGGCGTCGTTGGGGAAGATGCCCACAACGTTGGTGCGCCGCTTGATCTCGCCGTTGAGCCTCTCCAACGGGTTGGTGGACCAGAGCTTTCGCCAGTGGGCCTGGGGGAATGCGGCGAAGGCCAGCAGATCCTCAGCGGCATCGCCGAGCGTGGTGGCCACGTCAGGGAACTGGCCTTCGAGCTTGCGGGTGACCTCGTCGAGCTGGCTGCGGACGTGGGCGGCGTCGGGCTGGGCAAACCACGGTGCGCACGGCAGCAGCCACCATCTCGGCCGAGGCCTTTGGCACCCGGGCCAGGACGTTTCGATGCTCCTTTGTCAAGCAGCCGGGGCGATTCGCTGCCCGGACGGTCTCATGAGTCGACGGTGGTCCGCCCACATCCGTCGGATGACGCGGTTGGCGAGCTGACGTTTGTGGGCTCGTCTGGCCTCCTTGCCGGTCTTGCCCTCCGAACGCTTGCGAGCGAGGAACACCTTGCCGGGGTCGTGGTGGCGGGCTTGAGTCACTGACATGACGTGGAGGATGCGGTTGACGGTTCGGTTGCCCAGGAGGTCGAGGCGGTGACGAGCGGGTTCGCCGTCTCCTTCCCCTGAGGAGGTGGCGACCGGCACAACCCCGGCCCAGCGGGCGAAGGCGGCTTCGGAGCCGAAGCGGCTGGGGTCACCGACCTGGGCGACGAGCTCCGCAGCAGAGACTGCTCCGATGCCGACCTCCTCCGTCAGGGTCGATCCACACAGGTCGAGCAGGTCCGACAGGCGTTCTTCCAGCTCAGCCACACGCTTTTCCCACTTGAGGAGGTCATCGAGCATTTCCCTCAGCCACTCGACGAGCTCGCCCTCGGCCTGGAGGCGCGCCAACCGCCGGAGGCGCGCACCGACAGTTCCGGCACCGAGCTGGGCCCGGAGCTCGTAGGGGAACTCGACGTGGCCGAGGGTCCGGTTGCGGAAGGCCTCGAGATCGCCGTCGAGGTCGGCACAGATGCGGCTCACCTCGCTCTTGGAGATCCCCGAGGCCACCCCGAGCGCTCCCACCAGATCGTCGACCTTGCGGGTGGACACGCCATGCAGTAGGCCTCCATGACCACGGCGAACAGCGCCCGGTCGATGCGTCGGCGACGCTCCAGCAGCGAGGGGAAGAAGCTGCCGGTGCGTAGCTTGGGGATCTTCAGCTCGATGTCGCCGGCCGGGGTCGACAAAGCCGTGGGCGGTGCCCGTTGCGCCGGGTGGTGCGGGAATCACTGCGCTCGTGGGGACGGGCGCCGATCACCGCGCTGGCTTCGGCCTCGATCAGCTCTTGGAGGATCCACTCCAGGCTGGTGCGGATGGTGCCGGTCATCTCGCCCGCCTTCAGTGCGACGAGCAGGTCGGACAGGTCAGAATGGGCAAGGGCCATCGGTGTTCTCCTCTTCGTGTTCCGGCTGGAACACGTCGAGACTTACGCCGGTGGCCCACCCACGTGGTGGATCCTCTACGCGGAGTTACACCACGTCATGGGACGTCCCCCCGGACGAGGTGCTCGGGTGCTACGACACGACAGCGCTTCTCGGACATGAAGTCCATGCAGCTGCCTACCCGCCCCGACTTCGGCACCAGCCGGGCGCACGAGTACAGCGGGTTCATCGGCATGGCGATCACCCGGCGTGATGGCGAAGGCCTTTGGTCGGTGGCTGCGGACGTGACTCCATGGCACATCCATGGCACATCCGCTGCAGTACGGGAGTGTTCGCCGGAGTCCCGTTATCCCCCGTGACCAGGCGTTTTCGTTCGCTGCCGTTCGCCCGGGTACGCACGTACAGCGTTCGGGACGCTGAGGTCGCGGGTTCGAATCCCGCCTTCCCGACCAGTAAAGGTGCTGGTCAGGGCGTTGCGGCGGCGCCCCAGATTCGGCCAGATCGATTTCATCCCGCGTTTATCCCGCGAACGGTTTTGCAGCATCCCGCGATCGGTCAGCCCTCGGGGTCGGTGGCGAGGGCTTCGAGGAACGCTGCCGGGGTCCTCGCCGGCGGGAGAATTTCACTCAGCGCGGTGAGATCCTTGTCGCCCGAGACGAGGAAGTCGGCCGGCCGAGCACGTCGTCCAGCTCGCTGGTGGACTTGATCCTCGCCGGGGCGGCCCGACTCAGTGCGCAGGAACTGGGTGACCGTCCGTGACCTACATCTGTCGACCCTCCCACAAGACTTCACTGGCGCGAGGCGGTCCGCCACCACGACTTCACCAACTGGCATGGTGGTGACGATGTCGCCCAGGCGGTCTCCGGACGTGAGGTCAGAGCCGCCCCGACCCGCCCCAACCGTGAGGAGCGAACCACTGATGTCGCCTACGGACATGTTCTGTGACGCCCCGGATACGACCAAGACCGTCGTGCTCGACACGTCGGTCCTCGTCGCCGATCCCAGCGCCATCCAGCAGTTCGAAGGATGCGCTCTGAAGATCCCTCTCACCGCCATCGAGGAGCTCGACGGCCTGAAGACCCGGTCTGACGGGGTCGGCCAGACCGCTCGCGAGGCGCTGCGTGCCATCGAGGCCCTGCGGGTCAGTGCCGGCGGTTCGTTGGTCGAGCCGCTCAAGCTGGCCCACGGCGGCACGCTGGCCATCGTCGTCAACGGCGTGAACCATGCCCTGCTCGACGAGCACCATCTCGATGCCGCCCAACCCGGTAATCGCATCATCGGTGCCGGCCTCGGCCTCCAGCGCGAAGGCGCCTACGTCGAGGTGGTGTCCAACGACGCCGCCCTACGGATCAAGGCCGCCCACATCGGGTTGGCGGCCAAGGAGTACGTGCCGCTTCCGGCCTACGGCCGTCACTTCGACTCACCGGGCTGGCATACCCTCGAAGGCCAGGACGGCGCGTTGATCGACACGCTGTTCGCCGAGCGCAGTGTGGCGGCCACCGACGTCGCGGGCGCCGACGAACTGCATGAGAACGAGTTCGCCGTCCTGCGTGCCGGCCAGCAGTCGGCATTGGCCAGGCGCCGTGGTTCGCGCCTGTGGCTGTTGCGCCAGCATCTCGAAGCGTTCGACCTCAAGCCCCGCAACATCGAGCAGCGTCTCGCCCTCGACCTCCTGCTCGACCCCGAGGTCGCCGTGGTCGCCCTCGACGGTCCTGCCGGCACCGGCAAGACCCTCCTGGCCATCGCCGCCGGTCTGGAGCAGGTCTGGAACAACCCCGCCAACCGGGGCTACGAACGGATGGCGATCTACCGCCCTGTGGTCGCCGTTGGCCGCCAGGAGCTCGGCTACCTCCCAGGCACCAAGGAGGAGAAGCTCGACCCGTGGATGGGAGCGATCCACGACGCCGTGGTGGCCATGAGCGACGGCCGGCGCAAAGGCGTGGCCGACGAGATCATCACCCAGATCACCTCTGAGGGCCGCCTCACCATGGACTCGGTCGCCTACCTGCGGGGTCGGTCGCTCCACGGCACCTGGATCCTGGTGGACGAGGCCCAGAACCTGGAGCCGAGCCTGGCCAAGACGGTGCTCACCCGGGCGGCGGAGGGGACCAAGGTGGTGTTCACCGGCGACACCAGCCAGATCGACGCACCGTTCCTCTCGGCCCACAACAACGCCATGTCGGTCCTGACCGCGGCCCTGGGCGGTGGACGGGGCGGGAGCCACTTCGGCCACATCCGGCTGACCCAGGGCGAGCGCAGCCCTCTGGCCACCATGGCGGCCGAGCTGCTCTGACTAGCTGACGATAAGACAGAGACCGAGGTGGGCGTGGCTCGGCGCGGAGGACAGGCACCGGCGCCGACGGTTAGCGTGGGCGACGCTCGGTTGGCGCCAAGAGAGGAACCGCGATGGCCATCACCCGAAAGATCGCCCGGCCCATGTTGGCGGCCATGTTCGTGACCGGAGGTGTCGACGCGGTCAAGCGGCCCGACGCCAAGGTCTCCACCGCCGAGGCGGTGACAGAACCGCTCGCTGGCCCCCTCGGCCTGCCCGACGACACCGCCCAAATGGTCAGGATCAACGGGGCCGTCCAGATCGGCGCCGGCCTCATGCTCGCCACCGGGCGACTTCCCCGCCTGGCTGCCGCCGCCCTGGCCGTCTCCTTGGTGCCCACCACCCTTGCCGGCCACCGCTTCTGGGAGGCCGACGCCGACGCCCGAGCCGGCCAGCGCATCCACTTTCTCAAGAACGTTTCCATGCTCGGGGGCTTGATCCTGGCCGCCACCGACACCGAGGGCCAGCCCTCGCTCGCTTGGCGGGCCCGCAAGGCGGCCCAGCGGGCGCAGCAGTCCCTTCCCGGCGCCGACTGAAAGGGCCGGCGATGGCCGACCAGCCCCTGGTGCACCTGGTGTTCCCCCGCTGGGGCGGGACCGGCCTGCACCTCACCTTCGGGCACCGGATGCCCCCGATGGCGCTGCTGGTGCTCGCCGCCCACGCCCGTCGGGCGGGGTGGCGGGTGCGGGTCATCGACGAGAACTACGAGACCATCCCGGCCGAGCGACCCGACCTCGCCGCCCTCACCGTATGGACCTCCACCGCCCCCCGGGCCTATCGGGTGGCCGACCAGTACCGCGACCGGGGCGTGCCCGTCGTGCTCGGCGGTGTCCACCCCTCGCTGCTGCCCGACGAAGCCCTGCGCCACGCCGACTCCGTGCTCTGTGGCGAGGCCGACGACACCTTCGCCACCGTCCTGTCCGACGCCGCCGCCGGTCGACTCCAGCCGCTGTACCGGGGCCACTGGCAGGGGATGGACATCGTGCCCACCGTCGACGAATGGGTCGACATCCTGGCCGGCTGGCCCCTGACCCGCTACGCCCCGCTCAACACCGTCCAGACCACGCGTGGGTGTCGCTTCAACTGCGACTTCTGCTCGGTCATCCGCATCAACGGGCGCGGGTCGCGGCACCGGCCGCCCGACCAGGTGGTCGAGGAGCTGCGCATCCTCAAGCGCCGGGGCCAACACGTCGGCGGCTTCACCTACGTGTTCTTCCTCGACGACGACTTGGCCGCCGACCTCGACTACACCTCCGACCTCTTGGAGACGATCGAGCGATCGAAGGTCAAGGTGACCTGGGGCGCCCAGGCCTCCATCGGCCTCGCCCTCAATCCCGACCTCCTTGACCTCGCCGCCCGCAGTGGGTGCAAGGCGCTGTTCACCGGTTTCGAGAGCGTGTCGCGAGAGAGCCTCATCGAGTGCAACAAGAAGAACCGCCCCGGCCAGTACGGCGAGCTCATCGAGCGGGTACACCAGCGGGGGATCTCGGTGGAAGGTGGGTTCATCTTCGGCTTCGACCATGACGGCCCGGGCGTCTTCGAGGAGACGGCCGAGTTCGTCGACCGCATCGGGGTGGACGTCGCCCACTTCTCGATCCTCACGCCCTACCCGGGCACCCACACGTTCTCGCGGATGATGGCCGACGAGCGCATCACCTCGTTCGACTGGAAGCGCTACACCCTTTACAACGCGGTGTTCACCCCGGCCCAGATGTCGGCGGAGGAGCTGGAGCAGGGCACCCGCCGGGCCTACCGACAGTTCTACCGGGCCCGACCTCGCCTAGCTCGCTTCTGGCGCGAGAGCCGACGGCGCGATCCCCGCTTCGGCACCGCCCTGGCCGTCGCCGGCCAGAACTACGCCACCCATTACCGCAACCCGACGTTGTCCGAGGAGCCCGGCTACGAGGCCAGGCCCGACGATCTGGCCCGCCTCGCCCTGGCCAGCGCCGCTCCGGCCCAGGAGAGTCTGGCCGTGGCTTTCGCCGGCGCCAGCGGCGCCGGCGGCGTCAACTTGGGTACCACCGTACGGGTGGTACCCAGAGCTGTCGTTTAGTTTCCCTGGCCCTGGCGGTAGCGGTTGAGCATTCCCCGCACGGTGCGCAGCAGGCTCGCCAGCGCCGGCATCGACAGCTCAAGATGCTGCTCCCCGGTCTCACTGATGGCGTAGACCCGTCGGGCCGGGCCCCGCTCGGGGGTGCTCCAGTAGGACGTGACGAGCCCTTCTTCGGCCATGGTCCGCAAGGAACGGTAGAGCCCGCCGGTGGTCGGCGGAACCTCCACCCCCAATTCGGCCAGACGGCTCATCAACTCGTAACCGTGGCTCTCCTGCTCGCGCAGGAGCAACAGGATGGCCGGTCGCAGCAAGCTGCGGGAGCGGACATCTTCGGGCTCGGGAGGGCTGGATGCGACTGGACTCACTGGACTGGACATTGATGGCTCCGGGTTCTGGGGAGGCCGAACCCCGCGATCCGCTCGAGCGGGTCGCAGAGACCGACAGGGTGGTTTGAATGTGTTCTCAAGACTGACCGAGCTCAGCTAAGCGCCGGTCGACAGATTGACGCAGCTGCTGGAGCTCGGCGACCTCCGCCTCCGTGCTCTTGGCTGTGGTGGCGCAGCATTCGCACCCGCAGCTACAGGGCTCGGCCGCTCTGGTCACCTCGGTCATGGTGCTGCACCCGCACTGACATGCTTGCTCAGAAACGCTCATGGCTCTCTCCTCTTGGCTCCGTGGTTCGTCTTGCCCATTTGGATGAGGGTGAAGCCGCACTGCCACTCTTGGTCCTCGGTGGAGAACAGGCGCTGATCGAGCATCTCTTGGATGTCGTTGCGCAACCGTTGCAGTGCCGCCATCTCCTCGGTGAGCCCGGAGACCTTCTCTTCCAACAAGCGGCGTGTCCGACCGCAGGGGCACAGCCCCCGCTCCCGGATCGCCAAGAGCTCCCCGATCTCCTCCAGGCGCAGTCCGAAGCGTTGCGCTCGCTTGATGAAGCGCACTCGTTCGACGGCCTCGGCTCCATAAAGCCGGTAGCCGGCAGGGCTGCGTGCTGGTTCGGGAAGTAGCCCGATGCGCTCGTAGTAGCGCAACGTGTCCGACGAGGTACCGACCTCGCCGGCGAGCTTGGACACGGTCAACTGACTCACGAAGACCATGATAAACGTTGGACCTCACTCCAAGGTCAAGGCTTTTCGGCGGATTTCTCATGCTTCCTCGGTCTCGGTCGCTTCGATAAGGACAATATACCTATAGCGAGGCGGTTCCTAACAGCACCGAAGAGAGAACCATGCCGGAGCGAACGAGGTTGTGCTAGGGCAACGCCACCAGGGCTTCGGCGATCTGCACGGCGTTCAGCGCCGCCCCCTTGCGCAGGTTGTCGCCGACGACGAACAGCGCCAGGCCGTGGTCGACCCCGGGGTCGCGCCGGACCCGCCCGACCAGGGTGAGGTCACGGCCCACGGCCTGGAGCGGCGTGGGCAGGTCGACCACGTCGACGCCAGGGGCGCGAGCGAGGAGCTGGCGGGCCCGTTCGGAGCTGAGCGGGCGCTCGAACTCGGCGTTGATGGCCAGTGAGTGCCCGGTGTAGACCGGCACGCGCACGCAGGTGCCCGACACCGCCAGCGTCGGGATCTCGAGGATCTTGCGACTCTCGTCACGAAGCTTGCGCTCCTCCACCGTTTCTTCGCTGCCGTCGTTCAAAAGGTCGCCGGCTAGCGGCACCACGTTGGCCGCCAGGGTGTCGGGGAAGATTGTCGGTGCCGGGAAGGTGACGGCGGCACCGTCGAAGGCCAGGGCGGCCGAAGCGTCGGCTCCTTTGCGCAACTGGTCCTCGAGCTCGTCGATGCCGGCCCGGCCGGCGCCGGACACCGCCTGGTAGGTGCTCACCACCAGGCGCCGGAGTCCGGCCTCGTCGTGCAAAGGCTTGAGCACGGGCATGGCCACCATGGTTGTGCAGTTGGGATTGGCCACAATCCCCTTGGGGATGCGGCCGAGGGCGGCGGCGTTGACCTCGGGCACCACCAGGGGCACGTCGGGGTCGGTCCGCCACGCCGAGGAGTTGTCGATCACGGTGGCGCCGACCTCCACGAAGCGGGGAGCCAAGGCCCGAGAGGCAGTGGCCCCGGCGGAGAACAGGGCCAGGTCGAGGCCGGCCAGGTCGGCGGTGGCGGCGTCTTCCACCTCGATCTCCCCGTCCTGCCAGGCCAGGCGCCGCCCGGCGGAGCGAGCGGAGGCGAACAGGCGAAGCGACGCCAGGGGGAAGTGACGTTCGGCCAGCACCGAACGCATCACCCCTCCCACCAACCCGGTCGCCCCTATGATCCCGACGTTCACGGCCATGGTCGCCGAGGCTACCGGCGGCCTCCGGCGTGTTGCCGGGGATTGCGTCACACGACGGGGCGCTCCAGCTCGAAGGCGTCGTGCAGCGCCGCCACTGCTTCTTCCATCCGTTCGGTGCGCACCACGCAGGTGATGCGGATCGACGACGTCGAGATCATCTCGATGTTGATGCCCCGGTCCGCCAGCACCTCGAACACGGTGGCCGAGACCCCGGGATGGGCCTTCATCCCTGCCCCCACCAGGGAGACCTTGGCGATGGCGTCGTCACCGACCACTCGCAGCGCCCCGATGTCGGCAGCGTGGGCCTCGCAGGTGCCTTGCGCCACGGCCAGGTGCTCGCTCGGCACCGTGAAGGAGATGTCGGTCCGACCCTCCTCCGAGGTGTTCTGCACAATCATGTCGACCATGACGTCCTGATCGGCCAGGCTGCGAAACAGCGCGGCGGCGATGCCGGGGCGGTCGGGCACGCCCTGGACCGTGACCTTGGCCTCGGACGTGTCGCTGGTGACGGCGGAGATGACGGCCTGTTCCATGGAAGGACCCTTCTCTCGAACCCAGGTACCGGGTTCCCAGGTGAAGCTGGAGCGCACGTGCAGGGCGACGCCCTGTCGGCGGGCGAACTCGACCGAGCGCATGGCGGGCTTGGGACAGCCGCTGGCGGTCATCTCCAGCAGCTCGTCGAAACCGATGCTGGCCATGCGCCGGGCTCCAGGCACGATGCGGGGATCGGCGGTGAACACCCCGCTGACATCGGTGTAGAGCTCGCAGGCGTCGGCCCCGAGGGCGGCGGCGAGGGCGACGGCGGTGGTGTCCGAGCCGCCCCGGCCGAGGAAGGTGACGTCGTGGCCCGGGCTGACGCCCTGGGCGCCGCCCACCACCGGGACCCGTCCGCCGGCCAGGACGGCTCGCACCCGGTCGGGGCGGACCTCGAGGATCTTGGCGTTGGTATGGGTGGCGTCGGTGAGCAAGCCCGCTTGGCTGCCGGTGAGGCTGTCGGCCTCGATGCCGAGGTCGTGCAGGGCCATGCAGACCAGCGCCGTGGCCTTGCGCTCACCGGAGGTGACGAGCATGTCCATCTCCCGCCCCGGCCGTGACCTCGACACCTGAGAGGCGAGGTGCAAGAGGTCGTCGGTCTCGTGGCCCATGGCGCTGACCACCACCACCACGTCGGTCCCGTGGCGGCGGGTGCGGGCGACGTGGTCGGCCACCGCCCGGACCCGGTCGGGGTCGGCGACGGAGCTGCCGCCGAACTTCTGCACGACCATGGGCATGGCTGGCTGACGGTACCAGCAGAGGGAGGCTGCACTGGCAGCGACCACTCCACCAACTCCGGCTATTTCCTGGCTCCTAGATCGGGAGCCACTCCGACGCCAACCGAGCCGTGACCAGCGTGGTCCTCCGTGGAGGCTCTAGGTTGGGCGGCCGTGGGAACCGAGAAGCGTGAGCGTCAGAAGGAGGGCCGCCAGCAGCGGCTCGCCGCCGAGCAAGCCAAAGCACGCCGAGACCAGCGGCGTCGCCGCCTGGTGGCGGCCGTGCTGGTCTCAGTCGTGGTCTTCGGGGCCTTGGTCCTGATCTCCCAGACGGGGGGCGACGACGAGACCGAGACGGCAGCCGAGGGGACCACCTCCACGGCGCTCCCGTCGTCGAGCTCGACCACCCCCGCCGCTCCCGCCGCCTTCGAGTACGGCACGGGGGAGTGCCCGCCGGCGGAGAAGCCGGCCGAGCCGGTCCTCGATTTCGACCAACCCCCGCCGCAGTGCATCGATCCGGCCCAGGACTACACCGCCGTCTTCGCCACCAGCGCAGGCGAGATCCGAGTGGACCTCGACACGGAGACGACGCCAGGCACGGCGAACAACTTCGTGTTCCTGGCTCGCAACGGCTACTACGACGGCACCCTGATCCACCGCACCGATCCCTCGATCGACATCATCCAGGGAGGCTCCCCGCACACCCAGAACGCGTCTGATCCGGGCCCCGGATACACCATCACCGACGAGGGCACCACTGACCGGAACTACGAAGCTGGTGACCTGGTGATGGCTCGCACCCAGGGAGTCAACAGCGCGGGAGCGCAGTTCTTCTTCGTCGCTGGTCCGGCGGCCTCGGCCCTGGACGCCCAAGGCACGTACGTCACCTTCGGCCAGGTGACCGCCGGGCTCGAGGTGGTGCAGCAGATCCTGGCCATGCACCAGGCCGACCCGCAGTCTCAGCTCGGCGGCGCCCCGGAGCCCCCGGTCACCATCGAGTCGGTGGAGATCGTCGAGCAGTAGCTCGTCAGCCGGGGAGGGCGTCGAGGCCGGCCTCGTGGCCGTCGACGAAGACCCGGACCGATCCGGCGCCGGCGGTGCGCCATCTGCCGTCGGGGTCGCGGATGAGCGCGGTGCGCTCGGTGATGGCGGCCACCGGGAGGCCGGCGCTGGCCAGCTCGAAGGTCCGGTGATGCACGTGGACCTGGGTCACATCGGGTTCGGCGTGGGCCAGGATGGCCAGGTTGACGACCAGCCCCAGGCCGACGGTGAACGCCCCGCCCCGGGGGTCGACCATCGGATCGCACAGCACCATGGCGCCCGCCGACGACCCGGCCACCACCGCACCGTCGTCCCAGGCGGCCACCAGGGCGTCCCAGACCGGAGTCTCCTTTAGCACGGAGCGCAGGTGCAGCGGTGACCCGCCGGAGAGGTACACGAAGCGGGCGGCCCGCACGGCCGCGGCCCGCTCGGGATCTAGGGCATCGCGGCGCTGGAGCACGTCGAGGCCGACCACCCTGGCCCCCAGGCCGGTGAACCACGTGGTGGCGCCGGCCACGGCCCGCTCCGGATGCTCGTAGGCGGCGGCGGTGGGCAGCACCAACACCTCAGCGCCGCCGCTGGCGGCCAGGAGCTCGGCGTCGAAGTCACAGCCGTCGCGCCATTCGGCGCCGCCCACCAGGGCCAAGGGTCCGTTCATCCTCCGTACGGTAGTGGAGTGCCCTCCTGGGACTTCCCTCCTAGCGACGCTGCCGACGAGGACGGCCTGGTCGGGGTGGGTGCCGACCTCGAGGTCGAGACCCTGCTCAGCGCCTATCGCCGCGGTCTCTTCCCCATGCCCCTTAGCGCTTCACCGGGTCAGCGCCTGTTGGGCTGGTGGTCACCGGACCCCCGCGCCGTCCTGCCCCTCGAGGGCCTGGTGGTGAGCCGATCGCTGCGGCGCTCGTGCCGGCGCTTCGAAGTGCGCATCAACTCTGCCTTCGAGGCTGTGATCGACGCCTGCGCCGACCCGGGTCGGGACGGCACGTGGATCACCTCCGATATCCGTCGGGCTTACGTCCGCCTCCACCGCCTGGGTTGGGCCCACAGCGTGGAGGCCTGGGACGGCGACGGTCGGTTGGCCGGCGGCCTCTACGGCGTGGCCATCGGCGGCCTCTTCGCCGGGGAGTCGATGTTCCACCTCCAGAACGACGCATCCAAGGTGGCGCTGGTAAGACTGGTGGAGCGCCTGCGTACCGGTGGTGCCGGCCTGCTCGACGTGCAGTGGATGACGCCACATCTGGCGTCGCTCGGTGCGCTCGACGTGCGCCGGGCGGAGTATCTCGTCCTCTTGGCCAAGGCCCTCCGCCGCCCTCTGCCCGAGGTGTTCGACCCCGCAGCCCGACACTGAAGGAGACCAGTGGAGCCCCGATTGACCGCAATCCTGCTCACCCTTGCCACCCTGACCCTGGCCGGTTGCGCCGACGCTGGCGAGGTGGGCCCACCGGTGCCGGTCGAGACGCCCGACGAAACGGTGCGGGACTGGGTGGCCGCCTTGGCCGTGGGCGGGGACGAAGCCCTCTCGGTGGTGATCCTGCGGGGACTCATCGCCCAGGAGGGGCCGCCGGCGCCGGCCGCTGCCAGCATCCCCGTGCGCACCACCAGCGAGGGGAGCCTGGTCGAGCCCTTCCTCGACCTCGGTGCGGTGGAGCACCAGCCGCCGCCCGGTACGGCCATTCCCGCCGATGTCACCCTGGAAGCCTTTGTGCCGGCCCTCCGTGACGTCCGCTTCGTGGTCGACGAGCGGGGCGCGGAGGTCCCCGCCATCGAGGGTGCCGACGGCGATCGGCAGCGGGCGTCGCTGGAGCCGGAGGTTCCCTTGGAGCCGGGACCGCACAGCCTCACCGTGGTCCTGACCACTCCCGAGGGCGAGGTGGCCACGTCGACTGCGCTCTACTCCGTGGAGGGCTGACGTACGCGCCGTGCCACCACCGTCCGGAGAACCGCCAGGCCGGTGTGGGGGAGGAAGGCGGCGTCGCCGGCGCCGGACGGGGCCAGCACAACTCGACGGCGGCCACGATGGCTGCCATCTCGGCCGGGCTGGGGCTCGCCTTGGGACTCACCGGCGTCCCGAATCCGTTCTGACCCCTTCAGCGGTGGTGATCGCACCCGCTGGAGGGGTCGGAACGACGGGGGCACCCTCGTCCGGGCTCACAAGGGAACGTTGCCGTGCTTGCGCTGCGGCCGCTCCTCGTGCTTGGTGCGTAGCATCTCCAGGCCGGCGATGAGCTTGGCCCTGGTGTCGGCCGGGTCGATGACGTCGTCGAGGTAGCCCCGCTCGGCCGCCACCCACGGGTTGGCCTCCTGCTCGCTGTACTCGGCCACCAGCTCCGTCCGTCGCCCGGCGGGGTCGTCGGCCGCCGCCAGCTCCCGGCGGTGCATGATCTCCACCGCTCCCTGGGGGCTCATCACCGCTAGCTGGGCCGAAGGCCAGGCGTAGGCCAGGTCGGCACCGATCGATTTGGAGCCCATGACCACATACGCTCCCCCGTAGGCCTTGCGGGTGATGATCTGGATGCAGGGCACGGTGGCTTCGCTGTAGGCGTAGAGGAGCTTGGCCCCGTGGCGGATGATCCCGCCGTGCTCCTGGCTGACGCCGGGGAGGAACCCGGGGACGTCGACGAAGGTGACCAGGGGGACGTTGAAGGCGTCGCAGATGCGCACGAATCGGGCCGCCTTCTCCGACGATTCGATGTCGAGCACGCCACCGAGCACCTCGGGCTGGTTGGCGACCACGCCCACGACATGGCCGTCGAGGCGGGCGAAGCCACACACGATGTTGCGGGCCCAGTGGGGGTGGTACTCCAGGAAGTGGCCGTCGTCGACCACCACCTCGACCACCTCGAGCATGTCGTAGGAGGCGTCGGCGTCGTCGGGCAGCAGGTCGACCAGCTCGGGGCAGGGGCGCCTGGGGTCGTCGTCGGGCTCGAACCACGGGGGCTGCTCGAGGTTGTTGGCGGGCAGGAAGCCGAGCAGCTCCCGCACGGCGTCGAGGCAGGCCTTCTCGTCGGGGGCGATGAAGCTGGCCACGCCCGACTTGGTGGCATGGGTCATGGCGCCACCCAGCTCCTCGAGGGTGACCTCCTCGCCGGTGACGGTCTTCACCACGTCGGGGCCGGTGATGAACATGTGGGAGGTCTCTCGTACCATGAACACGAAGTCGGTCAGCGCCGGGCTGTAGACGGCGCCGCCGGCGCAGGGGCCGAGGATCACGCTGATCTGGGGGATGACCCCCGAGCAGGCAACGTTGCGCCGGAAGATGCCGCCGTAGCCGGCCAGGGAGACGACGCCCTCTTGGATGCGGGCGCCGGCACCGTCGTTGAGCCCGATGAGCGGTGTCCCCACCGAGGCGGCGAGGTCCATGACCTTGTGGATCTTCTCGGCGAACACCTCACCCAGCGCCCCACCGAAGACGGTGAAGTCCTGGGAGAAGACGAACACCTTGCGCCCGTCGACCGTGCCCCAGCCGGTGACGACGCCGTCGGTATAGGGCCGCTCACCCAGGCCGGCCCCCGGAGCCCGGTGGCGGGCCAGCATGTCGAGCTCCTGGAAGGACTCCTCGTCGAGGAGGTAGTCGATGCGTTCCCGGGCCAGCATCTTGCCCCGGGCGTGCTGGCGCTCGACGGCCCGCTCCGAGCCGGCGTGCAGCGCCGCCTCCCGGCGCTCGGCCAGGTCTTCCAGCAACTCCTTGAGGGGGCGGTCGCCGCTCACGACCGTGAGACTACTTTCTCGGCCGGACCTCCTCCCCTTTGGTTCTGACCCGACCAGCGGTTGTGATCGCAACCGTTCTGGGGGTCAGAACGGGAGGGGGCGCTCGAGGCGCCGGCAGATGTCGGCGAATTCGGGGGTGGGGCCGGTCCAGCGCCAGTCGTCGACCCGGCCTACGGCGCAGTCGGTGCGCAGGACGGCCAGGGTGCGGAACAGCAGAGCCAGGTCCCGTTCAGCGGCCAGGGTGGCCGCCAGGCGGGGCGAGTTGCGCACGCTGACCTCCCACTGGCCGGCGGCGGCCGGGATGGCCTCGAGGTGGCGGTAGTGGGCCAGCACGGCGCTAGCCGACTTGGCTCCCCAACCGGCCAGTCCAGGAAAGCCGTCGGCGCTGTCGCCCACCAGGGCCAGGTAGTCGGGAATCGACTCGGGATCAACTCCGAACTTGGTCCGCACCCCCTCGGTGTCGTAGCGCACCCGCTGGCGGCGGTCGAACTGGACGACCCGACCTCCAACGCACTGGGCCAGGTCCTTGTCGGGGGTGCAGATGAGCACCTCGTCGACTCGCTCGTCGGCGCCGGCCACGGCCGCGGCCGAGGCCAGGGCGTCGTCGGCCTCGTCCTCCACCATGGCCCACACCGTCAGCCCCAGAGCAGCCAACGCCTCCTCCAGCAGCGGGAATTGGGCCAGGAGATCTGGGTCGATGCCTGAGCCGTCCTTGTAGCCGGGCCACAGGTCGTTGCGGAACGACTCGATGACGTGGTCGGTGGCCACGCCCACGTGGGTGGCCCCATCCCCCAGGAGACCGAGCATGGAGGCCACCACGCCCCGCGTGGCGCCCACCTCCTCGCCCGCCTGGTTGCGATGCGACGGCACCGCATAGAAGTGGCGGAACAGCTCGTAGGTGCCGTCGACCAGATGGACCCGCATGCCGACAGACCTTACGACGGCGCACCATTGCCAATGGGCTGAGCGTCTACACCTCCAACCCGAAGGACTTCGTCGGGATCGCAGGCCTGGACGTCGTCACCGTCCCGCTTCCCCGAGCACGGTGACGCACGACGGGGCCGAGGGGTCGCCCTCGGGAGTGCGGTGCAACACCGCCTTGCGGGGCTCGATGACCAGGCTGGGTTGGTCGGCGTCGACCTTAGGGCGGGCCGTCCCATCGACGATCAAGCTGTAGCCGCTTCCGGAAGCCGCGGCCCACACCAGGGTGACGTCGGGGTGGCGCTCGACGTTGGCCGCGGTGGTCCGGCCTGCGCTCGTCACCAAAGTTTCGCCGTGGCGGGTCACCGTCACCGCCACCACGTGGGGCCGGTCGTCGGCCCTCACGGTGACGAGGTAGGCGGTGGGGCCCCGCTCCTCGATGGGTCCAGCCAGGGCATCGATGGCGACGGAGGTGCTCACCATCAGCAAGCCTAGGAGACGCGAGCGGTCACCCCGCCGGGCGAGTCTCCACCACCTCGATGGCGGCCACCTCGTCCTCGGCCACCCGGTCGAGGTCCTCGGAGAGCACCACCGTGCCGGCGCCGGCATCGGTCATCACGCCCAGCGCCTGTTCCCGGGAGAGGGTGGGGGCATCGGCCCGGCGCCCGTCGAGGTGGTCGCCGGTGAGCAGGCACTGGAGCCCGGCCAGAGGGGCGAGGGGAACGACGGGGAAGTCGGAGCCTGAGAGGACCGTGACGCCGGCGTCGAGCAGGGCGTCCCAGCGGTAGGCGTCCTCCCCCCGGGCGGGGCCCAGGGCGGCTCGGGCGGTGTGGGCATCGGCCACCGCGAAGCACGGCTGGATGCAGGCCACCACCCCGAGCTCGGCCATGCGCCGGACCAGGTCGGGGGCCAGCACCTGGGCGTGCTCGATCCGGGGGGCAGCGGTGGCGCAGTCACTGCCGTAGAGGCGCTCGTAGCCGTCGAGCACCGTCTCGATGGCTCGGTCGCCGATGGCGTGGGTGGCGATGGTCCAGCCCGCCTCGGCAAAGGGGTCGGCTCGGCGGGCCAGGGTGTCAGCGTCGAGGAAGAGAATCCCGGTGTCGTCCTCGCGATCGCTGTAGGGCTCGCGCATGGCAGCCGTCCTCGGCCCCAACCAGCCGTCGGCGTAGAACTTGACGCCGATCAGCTCCAGCCAAGGATCACCGGTGGGTTGCATGCGGTCCACGTCGGCGATGCCGCTGGCCACCAGGAGGCGAACCCTGACCGGCAGCGGGCCTCGCTGGCGCAGGGCCAGCAGCGCCTCCAGGTAGGCCCAGTCGTGCATCCCCGCCTCGGTCACCTCCACCAGGCCGAGCTCGGCCGCCCAGGTCAGGCCCCGCTCCAAGCTGCCGCGCAGCTGGTCGTTGACCTCCAGGGGCTGCTCGGGCTCGTCCATCGGTGTCGACCACCGGTCGCTGACCAGTCGGTGGAAGGCCTGCACCCCTTCAGGGTCGGAGGGGTTCCCGCAGGCGGGCGGTCGGCCGGCGGCCATGCGCAACAGATGGGCGTGGTGGTCGACGAACCCCGGTCCCTCCCAGCTCACCGCCCGACGCTACCGTCGGCCTGGCGCTGCGAGAGCGCTGGGATGCTGCGCAGAACTGACCCGTCGTCGGGAACCAGCTTGATGTCGACATCGATGGTGGCGTCACGCCATCCGAGGAGGACGGCGGTGGCCCCGCCGGTGAGGTAGAGGTTGGTGGGCTGGGAGACGGCCGGAGCGAGCCGGCGCACGAGAGCCCTGATCCGCTCGGCGGTAGCTAGCCGACGCACGCCGCGGCTCGCTCGAAGCTCACGAGCAGACGAACCAACGAGTTGTAACGGCCATGCTGACGACCCCACCGTCAAGGTCCCGGAGACCGTCGCGAACGACGTCTGCGCCGGGAAGGTCGAGCGGGATGGCTCGCACAGGGCCAGCCTCCTTCCCTAGGGGAAGGAGAGGACCGAGCCGGGGCCGATGCCGAGGCGCCCCAGGTCGCCCTGAGCCACCTCGATGGCGTGGACGTAGGGCCCGTCCGGCCCGTAGGTGGGGCAGTCTTCGACCTCGTCGGGACAGGGTTCCATGTCGGCGGAGGAGACGAAGCGGCCGCTGGCGTCGAAGAAGGCGATGGAGAGTGGGATGAGGGTGTTGCGCATGAAGAAGCTGCCCTCCGTCGGTGAGGGGAAGCGGAAGACCATGGCGTCGTAGCCCCGGAGGTCGGTCTGGTCCATGAGTCCTTGGCGGCGGCTGGCCCCGTCGTCGGCGAGCAGGGCCACACCGTTGGTGACGCCTGGGGAGCCTGAGATGCGAAAGGCGACTTCGTCGAACCCAGGAAGGGGACGCCGGCTGGGAGCGGCAGGAGAAGTGGCCGGCGGGACGGGTGTCGGTGCCGGTCCTACTACCACCGACGTCGTGGAAGGGGTTGGCCCCCTCGGCGGCTCCGGTCCCGTCGCAGGAGTCGCCGGCGGGTCGTTCGCCACCGCGGGGGCCGGCGCCGTGGAGGCCGTTGTGGTAGAGGAGGCGGCGGGCTCCTCCGCACCACCGGACGGTGGTTCCGACGCCGCCTCGGCACCGGTCTCCTCGGGGACGAGGAACGGGTCGGGGGGGTTGTTGGCCCCCTTGACCAGGAAGGCCACGATGCCGACCAACAGCACCACCCAGACCAGTCGCCGTGCCCAGGTCAGCCTGCGGTCGGGGCCCTCGGAGATCTCGTTGACGGGTTCGGTCATCGGTCACTCCGGGGGCGATGGTAGGACTCGGTTGGAGAGGGGAAGTCTCCCGAGCGGACGTCGGCGGCGAAGGCGGCGAGGGCCTTGATCCCCTCGTCGCGGAGCGTCGCGTACCGGCGCACGAACCGGGGGGCCGGTCGATCCTCCAGCCCGAGAAGATCGTGGAACACGAGGACCTGGCCGTCGCAGTGTGGTCCGGCACCGATGCCGATGGTGGGCACGGAGACGGCGGCGGTGATCTCGGCCGCCGTCTCGGAGGGCACGCCCTCCACCACGATGGCGAACACCCCGGCGTCGACCAGGGCTCCGGCGGCGTCGACCAAGGCGGTGCCCGACTCGACGGTCTGGCCCTGAACCTTGAAGCCGCCCATGGTGTGCACCGACTGAGGAGTTAACCCGACATGGCCCATCACCGGGATCTGGGCGTCGACCAGGGCCTCGACCATGGGAGCCCGGCTGCGCCCTCCCTCCAGCTTCACCGCACCGGCACCGGCTCGCACCAGGGCACCGGCATTGGTCAGGGTCTCGGTCCGGTCCAGGTGGTAGCTGAGCCAGGGCATGTCCGCCACCACCAGCGCCCTCGGGGAGGCCCGTGCTACCGCCGCGGTGTGGTGGACCATGTCGGCCAAGGTGGCCTGGAGGGTATCGTCGTGACCGAGCACGACCATGGCCAGCGAGTCGCCGACCAGGATGATGTCGGCTCCGGCTTCGTCGACCATGAGCGCCCCGGGGGCGTCGTAGGCGGTGACCATCACGAGCGGTACGTTGCCGGTGGCGATCTTGCGGCTGGCCACCGCAGGCACGGTGAGACCTGTTTCCAACGTCGGTCCTCCTCCGCCCGTTCGAGTCACAACACTGCGGGCCCCGGCCGGGCCACGATACCGGGCGGCCCCCTAAGGAGCCGACGCTGCTGCTCGGGGGCAGGCTACGACGACGGTTCGGGTGGGGGAGCCTCGGCGTCTGCTTGGGCTGGTGGCTCCGGAACGTTGGTCGGCAGGGTCATGCCGGGAGGCGGCGCAGTCGTGGTGGGTGCCGGAGGCCGGGTGGAGGGGGTCGTGGTGGCGGGTGGGCGGTTGACGGTGGTGGGGGTGACGGTGGTGGGGGTGACGGGCTTGCTCGTCGGCGGGGTGGTGGTCGCGGGTGCGGTGGCGGGTGGGCGGTTGACGGTGGCGGGGGTCACGGCATCGGGGTCGACGTAGTCGAGGCGCCGGCCCGAGAGCAGCCTCCCGCCCAAGTCCCCAGGATCGACGAAGTCGCCCCCGTAGGTCTCGCTGTCCTGCTCGAGCGCCTGGCTCATGAACGAGCGGAAGATATCGGCGGGAAAGCTGCCCCCGGTCACCTCCACCCCGTGGACGTTGTCCATAGAACGGGCCTGGCCTTCGGGATAGCCCATCCACACCGCCGTCGAGAGCCCGGGGGTGTAGCCGACGAACCAGGCGTCGCCGTTGGCCTGGGTGGTCCCGGTCTTGCCCGCCACCGGCCGGCCTATGTCGGCCCCGGTCCCCGTCCCGTCCCCCACCACACCCTGGAGGACGAAGTTGACGACGTCGGCCTGGTCGGGTTCGAGCACCCGCTCCCGGTTGGCGCTGAAGGTGTCGATGACCTCGCCGTCGGCATCGGTGACCTCGGTGATGACCACGGGGTCGACCTGGACGCCCCGGGTGGCGAAGCTGAGGTAGGCATCGGCCATGTCGAGGACCGAGACCTCGATCGACCCGAGGGCGACCGAGAGCTGTCCGGCGGGGATGTCGGAACGGATGCCGAGGCGCTCGGCCATGTCCGCTACCTCGCCGGTCCCCAGCGCTTCGGCGAGCTGGGCGTAGACCGTGTTGGACGAGACCCTGGTGGCCTCCACCAGGTTCTGGGTGCCGTACGCCGCTTTTGCGTAGTTGCTCACAGTGTAGTCCTCGCCGGCGTTGGCTCTGGGGAAGACGACCTCCGATGGTGAGGAGAAGGCCGACTCCACGCTGTAGCCCTCGCTGATCGCCTCGGCCAGCACGAAGGGCTTGAACGCCGAGCCCGGTTGGCGTCCGCCTCCACCACCTTCGGTGCCCACGGCGAAGTTCACCTTGGCGAAGGACGACTGCTGGTCCTCGGGACCAAGTTGGCGGCCCCCCACCATGGCCTTGACGTGTCCGGCGGTGTCGATGGCCACCAGGGCCCCGGCCGGGTCGTCCTCGCGGTCGAGCGTGCCGTAGACCGACTCGAAGGCCGACGCCTGGAGCCCCGGGTCGAGGGTGGTCTTCACCCGGAGGCCACCGCCGTAGAGCACGGCGTCGCCGTAGCGCTCCAGCAACTGCGCCCGTACGTACTCCACGAAGTGCTGGGTGCCCACCTCTCCGCCGACGATGCGGTCCTTGACCACGTCGCTGCGTGGGCGGAACCCCTCCATCTGGTCGACCGGGGTTGCCTCCAGCGCCTGACGCTGGGCGCCGTCGATGTGACCTTCGGCCTCCATGGCGACGAGGGCGAGGTTGCGACGGCGATCGGCCGCCTCGACGTCACGGGAGGCGTCGGCCGCCTCGGGAGCGCGGATCAGACCGGCCAGGTAGGCCGCCTCACCGACCTCCAGCTGGCTGGCGTCCTTGCCGAAGTACGAACCCGAGGCGGCCTGGATCCCGTAGGCCCCGCGTCCGAAGTAGATGGCGTTGAGGTAGCGCTCGAGGATCTCCTCCTTGTCGAGCTGCTGCTCGAGCTTGACCGCCAGCGTCGCTTCCCTCAGCTTGCGGACGATGGTCTGATCGTCGCCCGTGTAGGTGTTCTTCACGTACTGCTGGGTGATGGTCGAGCCTCCCTGGAGGGGCCTTCCCCGTAGGTCGGCGATGGTGGCTCGGGCGATGGCGCTGAGGTCGATGCCGGGATGGGTGAAGAAGTCTCGGTCCTCGGCCGCAAGCACGGCGTTCACCAGGTGGGGCGAGACCCGGTCGAGGGGGACCGACACACGATCCTCGCCTCCTGAGAGCTCGGCCAGCTTGTTGCCGTTGGCGTCGAGCAAGAAGGTGGTCTCTACCGGGATGTCGACCTCGGGCAGCGGCACGTTGGCCAGCACGAAGCCGATGCCGGCGAGGGAGAAGACGAAGAGCAGCCCGAGCAGGAAGAACAGGCGCCGGAAGCGCCACAAGATGCTGCGCCCGTGACGCTGGCGGCGCCGTGGCGGGTCAGGGCGGGCCCCGTCCCTCGAGCGGGTCGCGGGCGCAGAGGGGCGCCGGGGTCCTGACGGGCGCCGGGCGCGTGCCGGATCGGGACGGGTGGGCCGGCGGGGGCCAAGGGCGCTTGCGGCGCGACGATCCGGTCGGGTTATGGCCATAGGCAGCAAGGCGCGTCAGCTCGCACCGGAACTCGATGCTAGCAATGCGATGAGGGCCAGGCCGAGACCCACCCCGGCGGCCAGGGTCAGGCGAGCGCCGGCGGGCGCGTCGTCGACGGCTCGGACCGGGTCGGGAGCCGTCACCCGGGGCAGGCGCGGAGGTGCCACCCGCCCGCTGGCCCCGCTGGCCACCACGGCGATCAGCCCGCCGGCACCAGCCAGCGCAACGGTGTCGGTCCAGCCGTCGAGACCCACGGCGCCGACCCACGACCAACTGCCGGGGGCGAGGAGCAGCCAGAGGCCTATGGCCAGGGCGGGAATGGAAGCCAGGAAGGGGTCAAAGGTCGCCGCCACGGCCCCGGATGGGTGGGCGTGGTCCTCCAGTGGCGCGGCTCGCCGTAGCGCCACGGCGCCGCCAACGGTGGCGGCCACGATCAGCGTCACCAGGACCAGGCGGTTCGGCTCCGGATCGGCGACCAGCACTACCACCAACGCCGCGGCTCCGGGGACGGCACCCAGGGAGGCGAGGGGAACGAGGGTCACTGCCGTGATCACGGCGGCGGCGGCTAGGAGCCAGGCCGCGGGAAGGCCGGCGGCCTGGAGGTCGGCGACCGGAATGGTGCTTCCAGGCACTCCGGAGGTGGGGACGGCGGCGGCGGCCAGGGAGGCGAGCGCGAGGGTGGCGACGAGAGGCCGGAGGTCGCCTCGGGGCGAGCGAGGGCTCAAGGCCCAGGCGGCGCAGGCGGCGGCGGCCAACAGCATGAGTATCAGGGCGACACCGTCGCCTTCGGGGCCGATCAGGGCGGCGGCGGGCACCCCGAGGACGAGAGCGAAGGGCAAGAGCAGGCCGGTGGTGGAGCGGGGCCGCAGTGCCCCAGCGACGGCTACGGCGGCGCTGCCGCCCACCAACAGGACGCCGGCGTCGAGTGACAGGGATGCGTTGGCGGGAAGGTTGAAGGCGCCGCTGCTGGCCGCGACCCGGATCAACCCGCCGGCCAATGCCGCAGTACCGGCCAGGGCGAGTGCCGCTGGGGTGAGGCTCCCGTCGTCGCCCCTACGCCCGTTGAGAGCGGCGAGACCGGCGGCGGCCGCCAGCCCGGCGACGGCGAGGCCCGGTCTACCCTCCCCCTGGCCGAGGGCCAAGCCACCAGCCGCCAGCGCCAGGGCGAGTCCGGCCCCGGCGGCCGGGAGACGACGGGCGGGCCGGCTGGCGGCGGCGAGGAGGAGGGCGGCCCCGGCGGCGGCGGGGGCAATGGCTCCCGACGCCCGGAGTGGACCCGCCGTCGACGGCCCCAGGAGGCTGATGGTGACCCAGAGGGCAGCGGAGACCAGCGCCGCCACCCGGACCAGCGTCCGGCTGGTGTTACCTGCCCGCTCGACGGCGTCCGGATCCGGCTCGGTCCCGGTAACGGCAGCGGTGGCCGGCTCGCCCTGGGCGGATTCCTCTCCCGCCGCCGCGCCGGCGGCCAGCGCCTTCTTCCGGGCACGCCGGCCTTCGGGCCGCGGCTGCTTCGCCTGACCTGACGGGACAAGGAGGGCGGCCAGCGCGCCGAGCAGGGGCGCCACCAGGGCGGCGACGAGCACGGCGCTGTTCATACCGTTCGCTTCCACTCAGAATCTCCCTGGACGTGACAGCCAACGACCGGCCACCGGCCACTGAAGCCGCCGAAGGCGGCCCCCCACTGGATGGTGGCCAGGCGGGCGAACCCCGCCATCAAGGTGTTCAGCGCCAAGGGTGCCGGCTTTGCCGGCGCCCTTGGCACCGTCAGGTCGCCCGAACGGAGAGAGCGAAGCGAACGAGTGAGGGCGAAGCGTCACAGCCCCACCCGGCCACTGGCCACGACGGTGGCGAAGGCAGCGGCGAGGACGCCGGCGACCAGGGCGAGGACCGCCGTCACCTTCTGGTGACGTAGGGATGCGACCACGGTGGCCAGGACCACGGCGACGGCGGTGCCAGCCAAGCGCACGACAAGGCCGTCGTCGAAGTCGGGCCCGACGACGGCGGCGGCGGCGGCGGCGCCGAGCGCCAGCGCCGCCACCAGGGTGCCGGTTGCCGGGCGGCGTCGCTTGCCGGACGCAGGTGTCGGATCGGCGTCGTCGCCGCCGGGATGCGGCGTCGCCAGCACGAGGGCGGCGGCGGTGAACCAGGCCGAGGCCGCAGCCGCTTCAGGTCCGACGACGCCTCCGGCGCCGAGCACCGACTGGGCGCCGGCGACGGCCTCGAGGGAGGGGGTGCCCCACCGTTGCAGGACGGCGATCCCGGCGAGCGAGACGGCACCGACCGCAGCCGGATGGGCGACGAGCACCGACAACAGGACGACCAGGGCGACCACATGGCCGTTGGAGGAGAGGGCAAGGACTCCGGCGGCGCCGGCTGCGCTCAGCCGGAGGGGGCCGAGCGCGGCGAGGGAGCCGGCACCAGCGGGAAGGTGCGGGTCAGGTGGTTCCAACAGCAGCTTGGGCAGACCTCGACCACGTAGGCGGTGCGCCCGCCGCTTCCGCGGGACAGGCGCTGCATCTCCTTCAGGTTGGTCACGCACCGGCCGCTGGCGGGCAGCCTGGTCCCGAACACGTAGGTCAGGTTGACCACCCTTGCGGCGTCGCAGATTGGGCACTGCTGACTCGACTCCTCTCCGACGTTGCGGGCGGCTCGGATCAGCTCGGGATGGGCGTCGCAAACCTCGTGACGAGCGAGACGGCCCTTGCGGTACTCGGCGAGGACCGCGTGGCGAGCGAGACGGTAGTCGACCTCACCCGAGGCGTTGGCGATGTCTCCCAGCTTTTCCAGGCCGAACGGCACCGTCTGAGGCTACCGAGCGGGTTGCCGGTCGCCTAGGCGAAGTGAAGATCAGTCCAACTTCGTCCTTCAGTTGTTGTCATCGATATATCGAGTCGATAGATTCAGTCGAGTGATCGAGCTGGCCATCCTGGGGATCCTCAAAGAGGCCGATCTCCACGGCTATGAGCTCAAGAAGCACCTGCGCAAGGTGCTCGGCCCGCTGTCCAACGTGTCGTTCGGTTCGCTCTATCCGGCCCTGAAGCGCCTGGAGGGCAAGGGTGCGGTCGCCGTCGTCGTCATCGACGACGGGCCCGAGCGCTCCTCCATGCCGATGACCGGCTCGCTCGCCGGGGAGGTCGCCGCCTTTCGGGCCCGGCATCGTGTCACCCGGGACCCACGAAACAAGAAGGTCTACGGGATCACCGCCGTGGGCCACGCCCGACTGAGCGAGCTGATGGCCGACCCGGCCGACGACGAACGCAGCTTCGGCATGAAGCTGGCGTTCTTTCGCTGGTGCGACCGACCGACTCGGCTCAACCTCTTGGAGCGACGCCGCACCACCCTGTGCCAGCGTCTCGAGGAGACCCGTCAGGCGATCTCCAGCCGAGAGGGCGACGACCCCTACGTGCGCTCTCTTATGGAGCACGACACCGAGTCGACGATGCGTGACATCGACTGGATCGGCCGCCTCATCGCCAGTGAAGAAGAGCAAGCGGCCAGTGACGGCCGAGACAAGGAACCGACCGGAGGTCACCCATGAGCACCGTCGACACACCCGCCATCCGCCTAGCCATCGCCGGCATCGGAAACTGCGCCAGCTCCCTGCTCCAGGGCCTGGAGTACTACCACGACGCCGACCCGGCCGATGAGGTGCCGGGGTTGATGCACGTCGATCTCGGCGGCTACCACATTCGCGACATCACCCTGGTCGCCGCCTTCGACGTGGACGCGGCCAAGGTCGGCCTGGACGCGGGCAAGGCCATCTTCGCCAGCCAGAACAACACGCTGCGCTTCGCTCCGGTCGGCGAGCTGGGGGTGACCGTCCAGCGGGGGCCCACCCTCGACGGGTTCGGCCGCTACTACCGCGAGACCTGCGAGGAGAGCCCGGCCGAGGCCGTCGACGTTGCCGCCGCGCTCCGCCAGAGCGGGGCCGACGTATTGGTCTCCTACCTGCCGGTCGGCTCCGAAGCCGCCCAAAAGCACTACGCCGAGGCCTGCCTGGAGGCGGGGGTGGCCTTTGTCAACGCCATCCCCGTCTTCATCGCCAGCGACCCGGAATGGGCCGAACGCTTCCAACGCGCTGGCCTACCCATCATCGGCGACGACATCAAGAGCCAGGTGGGTGCCACCATCGTGCACCGGATCCTGGCCCGGCTCTTCGAGGACCGGGGCATGGTGCTCGACCGCACCTACCAGCTCAACGTGGGCGGCAACATGGACTTCAAGAACATGCTCGAGCGCAACCGCCTGGAATCCAAGAAGGTGTCCAAGACCCAGTCGGTCACCAGCCAGGTGGAGCACGGCATCGCCGCCGACGACGTCCACATCGGCCCGTCGGACCACGTGCCCTGGCTCGACGACCGGAAGTGGGCCTACATCCGCATGGAGGGCCGCAACTTTGGAGACGCACCCCTCAACCTCGAGCTCAAGTTGGAGGTATGGGACTCCCCCAACTCGGCGGGCGTGATCATCGATGCCGTGCGCTGCGCCAAGGTCGCTCTCGATCGGGGTATCGGCGGGCCCCTGCTCGGCCCCTCGGCCTACTTCATGAAGTCGCCTCCGGTGCAGTTCCACGACGACGAGGCGCAGAGGATGGTGGAGACGTTCATCGCCGGCGATTAGCCGGCGCCGGCGGCCGCGCTGAACTGCCGGCCACCGGGCGGGGGTAACGTCTTGGCCGATGAACGAGCGCATCCGGCGCGCCGGTCAGGTGGCGTGGGCGATGGTTGGTCTCGCCGCCCTCTTGGCCCTGGTCGCCCTGGTGGGATGGTCGATCCGGGTGGTATGGCCGCCGTTGATCCTCGCTGGCGCCATCGTGTTCCTCCTCAACCCGGCGGTCACCGCACTGCAGCGCCGTGGCGTGCCCCGAGTGGCCGGCACCATCCTCAGCTACCTGGCCTTCTTCGCCGGCGTCGGCCTCGTGGGTCTTGTCGTCGCCCCCTTGGCCGCTGACCAGACCGAGGACCTCGGCGCCGAGCTGCCGATGCTGCAGGCCAACGTAGAGCGCTGGATCAACGACCGGGCCGAGCAGTCGCAGGACTGGATCATCACCCTGCCCAACGTCGGGGAGATAGAGAGCCAGGTCGGGACGGGGGCCGGGAACAACGGGCTAAGCGACACCATCGACACGGTGCGCGATGTAGGGAGTCGGGTCTTCCACGTCTTGCTCATCGTCGTGCTGGCCCCCATCATCGCCTTCTACCTCCTGGTCGATCTTCCTCGGTTGCTGGTGGTGGCCGAGTCACTCGTCCCGGCGCGTGCACGGGACGACGCCTCGGTCCTGGCCACCCGGCTGAACCGCGCCGTCGGCGGGTTCTTCCGGGGCCAACTTCTCGTCGCCCTCATCGTGGGCGTCATGATCTCCATCGGCTTGGCGCTGATCGACCTACCCTTCTGGCTGATCGTGGGCATGGTGGCCGGCCTGTGCAACGTCGTCCCGCTGGTCGGGCCATGGGCAGGCGGCGTGCTTGGCGTCATCATTGCCCTCACCACGCGTGACTTCGCCACCGCTCTCTGGGTGGTGGCCATCATGGCCGGGGCGCAACAGGTAGACAACCACTTGATCAGCCCCATGGTCATGCAGCGGGCGGTCCAACTTCACCCGGCGGCGGTGATGCTGGCGCTGTTGGTGGGAGGCACCACCTCCGGGATTTTCGGCCTGCTCATCGCTGTCCCCGCCGCCGCCGTGATCAAGATCCTGGTGAGCCACCTCTGGCACATCTACGTCCTGGACGAGCCACTCGAGCAGGAGGTGGCCAGAGCCGAGGAGGCGGAGCAAGCGCCGACTACGGCCCGCCTGGTGCGCCCGGTGACCGAGGAGGACCAGCCCGCCCCCGACGAGGCACCGGCGGAACCGGAGCGGGCAGGAGCCCCCTGAGGAGGCTGGCCAGCGGACGGAGCCGTTGGCCAGCGCCCCTGCGAGCGAAGCTCGCCAGAAGGTGTTCAGGGCGGAGGGTGCCGGGCTTTGCCCGGTGCCCGGAGCGCATGCAGTTCGCCGTCGAACCTCTGGTTCGGCGGCGATGCGGCATCAGCCGATGCCGGCCCTCTCCAAGGCGACGGCGAGGACGGCGTCGGCCTGGCGAGCGAGCTCAGCTAGCGGGCGGTTGCGGTGGGAGCGTTGATCCAGGTCGACCTGGACCATGGCCTCCACGCCGACCAGCTCAGCCACGTCGATGAGCAGACCGAGGTCGACGCCGTAGCCGGGGACGAAGGTCAGGCGCTCCAGCAGCGAGCGACGCCCGGCGTACTCTCCGGCGAGGGGTTGGGCGAAGCCGGCCAGATGAGGGAACAGCCGGGCCAACAGCGGTCGGGCGAGGAGCTCGGTCACCCGTCCGCCTTCACCCACCCGCCCGTCGAGGTCACGGCGATAGCAGGCCTTGACGAAGCTGACCGCGGGCTCACGCAGTAGTGGTCCAAGGAGGCCGGTGACGAAGCAAGGGTCGAAATTCACGATGTCGGCGTCGCACCACGCCACCAGGTCGCCTCGGGAGGCGACCAGAGAGGTGCGCAGAGCCTCCCCCTTGCCGTTTGGTGTCGTGGTCGCCACCACCCGGGCACCGGCTCGTTGGGCCACCTCGGCGGTGGCGTCGGTGGAGGCGTCGTCGACCACCACCACCTCATCGACCAAGGGAGCGCCTTCGACCAGGTGCTCCACGATGGAGGCCACGATGTGCCCGATCGTCGCCTCCTCGTTCTGCGCCGGGAGGCACACTGAGATGGACGTGACGCCCTTGGCCGCGACCAGTTCGGCCGCCGTAAAGTCCCGCCCGGAGACAGTGAGCAGCGCTCGCTGAGCAGGAGGCAGTTGCGAGCGGGGCCGGAGGATGGTTTCCTGGTTAGCACTCGACCATCGAGAGTGCTAACGCAGTTCGACCGAGATCTAGGCAGCAATCGAGCCAGTCCACCCCCCGGGGTTCGGGCGTCCGACCGGGCGCCACCCGAAGAGAGTTCCAAACGGAGGAGCAATCGTGCCCAAGCTCATCGCTTTCAATACCGAGGCCCGGCGTGGCCTGGAGAGCGGGATGAACCAGCTCGCCGACGCCGTACGGGTCACCCTCGGCCCGCGTGGCCGCAACGTCGTCCTCGACAAGAAGTGGGGCGCCCCCACCATCACCAAGGACGGCGTCTCGGTAGCCAAGGAGATCGAGCTCGAGGACCCCTACGAGCGGATCGGGGCCGAGCTGGTCAAGGAGGTGGCCAAGAAGACCGACGACGTCGCCGGTGACGGCACCACCACCGCCACCGTGCTGGCTTGGTCGATGGTGCGCGAGGGCCTGCGCAACGTGGCCGCCGGCGCCAACCCCATGGTCCTCAAGCGGGGGATCGAGCAAGCTGTCGAGGCCGCCGTCAACCACCTGCACAGCGTGTCCCGGGAGATCGACGCCAAGGAGCAGATCGCCCAGGTGGCGTCCATCTCCGCCAACAACGACAACGAGATCGGCTCGATGATCGCCGACGCCATCGACAAGGTGGGCAAGGACGGCGTCATCACCGTCGAGGAGTCGCAGACCTTCGGCATGGAGATGGACCTCGTCGAGGGCATGCGCTTCGACAAGGGCTACATCTCCCCGTACTTCGTGACCGACCCCGAGCGCATGGAGGCCGTCATGGAGGACGCTTACATCCTCCTCGTGGGATCCAAGATCTCCGCCGTGCGCGACATGCTGCCCGTGCTGGAAAAGGTCATGCAGTCCAGCCGGCCCCTGGTCATCGTCTGCGAGGACGTCGAGGGCGAGGCTCTGGCCACGCTGGTGGTCAACAAGATCCGCGGCACGTTCAAGTCGGTGGCGGTCAAGGCTCCCGGCTTCGGCGAGCGGCGCAAGGCCATGCTCCAAGACCTCGCCATCCTCACCGGCGGCCAGGTCATCACCGAGGAGGTCGGCCTCAAGCTGGAGAACGTCACCCTCGACCTGTTGGGCTCGGCCCGCAAGGTGGTCGTCACCAAGGACGAGACCACGATCGTGGAGGGCGCCGGTTCCGACGAGGATCTCAAGGGCCGGATCAACCAGATCAAGGCCGAGATCGAGAACACCGACTCCGACTACGACCGCGAGAAGCTCCAGGAGCGCCTGGCCAAGCTGTCCGGTGGTGTGGCCGTGCTGAAGGTCGGCGCCGCCACCGAGGTGGAGCTCAAGGAGAAGAAGCACCGCATCGAAGATGCGGTAAGCACCACCAAGGCTGCTGTCGAAGAGGGCGTCGTGCCTGGCGGTGGTGTGGCCCTGCTGCGGGCCCAGGCCGTCGTGCGCGACTTGGCCGACAAGCTGGAGGGTGACGAGGCCACCGGTGCTCGCATCGTGGCTCGTTCCCTGGAGGAGCCCCTCAAGCAGATCGCCCTCAACGCCGGCATCGAGGGTGGGGTCGCCGTCGACAAGGTCCGCAACCTCAAGGGGGCTTTCGGCCTCAACGCCGCTACCGGCGACTACGAGGACCTGCTCAAGGCAGGGGTGCCCGACGCCACCAAGGTGACCCGCTCGGCGCTGCAGAACGCCGCATCGATCGCCGCACTGTTCCTTACCACCGAGGCTGTCATCGTCGACAAGCCCGAGAAGGAGTCCGCCGGCGCCGGCGCCGGTGGCGGGATGGACGACTACTAGACCGAGACCTGCCTAGGCAGGGATCAGGCGAGGGAGCCGGCCTTCGGGCCGGCTCCCTTCCATTTTGGCGCCCTCCGATCCCGTTCGGGGGAGGGTTGGGCGGGAAGAGCTCAGCTTTGCTTCGGCTGAGTGCGGTGCAGGGAACGGCGCAAGGTTCGGGGGGAACGGCGGGCGACCACACGGAACACCGCCCCGGCCCAGACGCCGAGCAACAGGACCGCTGAACTCAGGGCGGCCGCTGCCCGCAGGGGCCCCTCCAGGCTGGCCAGGATGGCGACGTTGGCCGCGTCGTCGGATATGAGGAGCCGGCCCTGTGGGATCTGGGTGGCGCCGACCCAGCTTGTCCTCGACCCTCTTTCGGCGCCGGCGCCGGCGCCGGCACCGGCGTCGCCGGTGTCGACGGGCGAGGTCTCGATGCGCAGGGTCCACAGCGTCGAGCGAAAGCCGAGGGTGTCGTCGAAGGCCAGGGCCGGAATCGCCTTCGGTCCCGCATCTCCCACCAGCTCGACGGTGAGGGCCCGCCCCGACGGTCCTGCGGTGGCGATGCGCACGTCGGCAAGGGTGCCGGGGTAGCCGAAGCGTCGGCCGAGCTGGCTCAAGGGGATGCGTTGGCCCCAGGCCTGGGGATCGTTGGTCGGGTAGGAAACGGCGCCGAGGTAAGGCAGGCCACGGTCGGAGGTCCCGAAACCTTCGGTCGGGGTGGCCGACACCCCGCCTCCGCTGGCGGAGTACACGGTCTGGGCCAGGGTGCCACCGTAGGTGACCACCAGGCCCCGGGTGGCGGCCACGGCGGCGTCCATGGCGCCGTACTCGGCCTGGACGCCGAGGTAGACCTGGCAATCCTGGGTGTCGCAGATCGAGCCGCCGAGAGCCATGGCTCGCAGGGCGTAGGTCCGGGCGGCCACCGCCTGGGCGCCCAGCGAGGCGCGAGGCCAGGAGCTGTCGCGCACCTCGCCCATGCCTCGGAGGTACTCCTCGACATCGACCTCGTTGACCAGCTGGAGACCGCCTCCTCCGGCGACGGCGTGGACGACGCCCCGGTAGAGGGCGCTACGGGCGGGGACGCCGATGGCGCCGGCCCCGCTGGGCACGGCCCACAGGGCCGTGCCGGAGACGGCCACGTTCTCAGGAGGCGCGATCTCAGCGGAGGGAAGCTCCTCGGCGGGCGCCGGCTCCAAAGGTTGCCCGGGCGGGGGTGGCGGCGGAGCCTCGGGCACCGTGGGGGCCGGGGGAAGGTTTTCCGGGGGCGGGTTGTCGGGACCGATCAGGTTGTTCTCCAGCAACCCCCCTTGGTCCTCCTCGGGTGCGGCCTCGTCCACGGACGCTGCGTCGTCAGACGGCGGCTCGTCAGACGGCGGCTCGTCCGCCGGCGCCTGGGCGGTCGCCAACTGGCCAGGGGCTGCTCCCAACACCGCCACGGTCGCGCCCGACAGCGGTTCCACCCGGTAGGAACCGTCGAAGCGCAGCCGGACCGATCCGCCCGGGGCGACCGACACAGGGAACCCTGGCGCCTGGGGGCCGCTTCGCGAGCTACGTACCTCACCCCCGCTGGGGAATGAGACCACGGCCTCGCCACCGGCAGCGTCGAGCACCGGGATCCTCACCGGACCGCTGCCCGTGCCCGTGCCCGTGCCCGGATAGAAGTGTTGAAGGATCTCGATGGTGGACAACCCTTGCTGGCCCAAGGCCAAGGCGCCGTCTTGGGCCATGCCCACGCCGTGGCCCCAGCCCTTGCCCTCGACGACCAGCACCGGTTCGGTCAGTGGTGAGTCCTGGGCACCAGCGGCCACGGGGACGGCGAAGGTTGGCGCCAGGATGGAGGCGAGCAGAAGCACCAGTGCCGACCAGCACCGGCGGTTGAGGCGTTTGGGCGGGCGCACGACGGGTGGCGACGCTAGCGCACCACCAGGCGGCTGGGGGTACGGTCGAACGATGAGCCGCCGGCGGACCGAGCGGATCCTGGTGGGAAAGCGCAGTGGCGGGGAGCTGGTGCGGGCCCCCGACGAGCTGATCGTCGAGGAGCCCCTGGAGATCCGTCTCGACGGGGCGGTGGTCACCACCACCATGCGCACGCCGGGCCACGACTTCGAGCTGGCCGCCGGGCTGTGTCGCACCGACGGCCTTCTGGCCGACGCCGAGGTCCGGGGCATCTCCTACTGCGCCGACCGTTCCGCCCTGGAGAACGGGTTCAACGTCGTCGACGTCGATACCGGTGGCACCGCACCGCCGGCCCCGGGGCGAATGGCTCCCACCACCTCGTCGTGCGGGCTGTGCGGCTCGGTGTCCATCGACGCCCTCCTCGATCGGCTGGCTCCCCTCACTCGGCCGCCGGCGTTCGACCTCGATTTGCTCATCGCGGTGACGGTCGATGTCCGTCGTCAGCAGGTGCTCTTCGACCGCACGGGAGCGGTGCATGCCGCCGCCGCCTTCACTGGCGAAGGCGAGATCGTCGTCGTGCGCGAGGATGTGGGCCGGCACAACGCGGTCGACAAGGTGGTGGGCCGGCTCCTGCTCGACGACCAGTTGCTGGCGGGCGGCCTCGGATTGTTCGTGAGCGGCCGGGCCTCCTTCGAGATGGTGGCCAAGGCCTGGGCGGGCGGGTTCTCGGCGGTGGTGGCGGTAAGCGCGCCCACCGCCTTGGCGGTGGCCACCGCTCGGCGGGCCGGGCTCACTCTGGCCGGCTTCGTGCGGGGTGAGCAGATCACGATCTACGCCCCGCCACCGTGATCCCACAAGGCCAGAGCGAGCGGTAGCGTGGCCGCGGTGGACCAGCAACCAACCGACGGGGCGGTGACCTCCTCCCAGGGCCTCGCCGTGCTCCACTTGTTCTGCCGGCTGCATCCGGGTGCGGATTCTGAGGCGATCACCGTCGCCGTCAAGCGGGCCGAGGGAGGCGAGCACCAGGTTGTCCCCTTCGCCGTGCTCGGCCACAAGGCCGACATCGGCTTCATGGCCCTCGGCCCCGATCTCTGGCAGCTTCGGACCCTCCAGCGCGACCTTCAGGGGGCGGGCCTGGAGATCATCGATTCCTACGTCTCGCTCACCGAGGTGTCCGAGTACGCCCAGGGCGTCCCCGAGCGGGCTAAGCGGGAGCGTCTCTTCCCGACCCTGCCTCCCGAAGGCATGCCCGCCTTTTGCTTCTATCCCATGTCCAAGCGCCGCAACGTGGGCCAGAACTGGTACGCCCTGGCCTACGAGGAGCGCCTTGAGCTGATGTACGACCACGGCAAGAGTGGTCGGGCCTTTGCCGGACGGGTGGTGCAACTGGTGACCGGTTCCACCGGCCTCGACGACTACGAATGGGCTGTCACCCTCTTCGGAGTGCATCCCGACGACCTCAAAGAGTGCGTCCACACCATGCGCTTCGACGCCGGATCGGCTCACTACGCCGACTTCGGCCCCTTCATCACCGGCCTGGTCGCCCCCCTCGACGAGGTCCTCAGCCGCCTCGGCCTGACCTGACGGGCGGCGCTTGGGACGTCGCCTCCTCATCTTGGTTGCAATCGTCGGGTCGTCGGTCTTCTTCGCCCAGTCCGCCGCCGACGCCCAGTCCACCGAGGCGGTCGGTGAGGGCGTACGAGGGTCGATCGTCGACGAAGACGACGAGCCGGTCGAAGGCGCCCAGATCACTGTGTCCGATGCCGACGGCGAGACGGTGGGAACGGCTACCTCTGGGGCTGACGGAGCCTTCCAGCTCGACCTGCCAGGACCGGGCGAGTACTCCGCCACCATCGACGAGGACACCTTGGGCGAGTCGACCCTGCGCAACCCCGATCGGGCGACGTTGGAGTTTCCCATCCGCGAGGGTCAGCAGCGAACCCTGCTGTTTCCCCTCGGGGAAGGCGACCGTAAGGTCGGGGGTAACGTCGCCCGGGTCCTTCAGCTCCTGGTCGAGGGGGTCAAGTTCGGGCTCATCATCGCCATGGCCTCGGTCGGCCTGTCCTTGATCTTCGGGACCACCGGCCTGATCAACTTCGCCCACGGCGAGATGGTGACCTTTGGCGCCCTGGTCGGCTGGTTCGTCAATGTAAACCTGGGCTTGCACTTCATTCCCGCCACGGTGGTGGCTGTCCTCACCGGTGGGCTAGCCGGCGCTGCGCTCGACAAGGGGCTGTGGCGCCCGCTGCGCCGGCGAGGCACCGGGCTCATCGCCCTGCTGGTGATCTCCATCGGGTTGGGCCTGTTGTTGCGCTACCTCTTCCTCTACCAGTTCGGGGGCAATACCCGTCCCTTCGCCCAATACGCCGTGCAGCGGGCGATCGACCTCGGACCGGTGGCCATCGCCCCCAAGGACATCATCTCGATTCTCCTGTCGCTGGCGGTGCTCGCCGCCGTGGGCCTGGCCCTGATGCGCACCAAGGCGGGCAAAGCCATGCGGGCGGTGGCCGACAACCCCGATCTGGCCGCGTCGTCGGGCATCGACGTTGAGCGGGTGATCCTGTTGGTGTGGTTCTTCGGCGGTGGCTTGGCTGCCCTCGGTGGGGTCCTGCTCGGACTCACCGAGCAGGTGAGCTGGCAGATGGGGGTTCAGTTGCTGCTCCTGATGTTCGCCGGGGTGATCCTGGGAGGCCTCGGCACCGCCTTCGGCGCCCTGGTCGGGAGCTTCGTGGTCGGGGTGTTCATCCAGCTCTCGACCCTCGTCGTTGCCCCCGAGCTGAAGAACGTGGGGGCGCTGGTCATCCTCATCCTCATCCTGTTGGTTCGGCCTCAGGGCCTCCTCGGCCAACCTGAGCGGCTGGGCTGAGCCATGGAGTGGGGCCTGATCCTCGAGAACGCTCTCAAGGCGGGCGTCGGCGACTTCGCCGCGGTGTTCGCCCTGGCCGCCATCGGGCTCAACGTGCACTTCGGCTACACCGGCCTGCTCAACTTCGGCCAGGTCGGTTTCATGGCCGTGGGAGCCTACGGGATCGCCGTGGCCGTGACCTACCTGGGCACGTCGCTATGGCTGGGGCTGGCCGTCGGTCTGGCCGCCTCGGTCGTGCTGGCGCTGCTGCTCGGCCTGCCCACCCTGCGGTTGCGGGCCGACTACCTGGCCATCGTCACCATCGCCGCCTCGGAGATCGTGCGGTTGACGGTGCGGTCGGTCTCCTTGCGCGACTACACCGGCGGGTCGTCGGGCCTGACCCAGTTCGCCGACGACTTCTACGCCATCAACCCCTTGGCGCCCGGCTCCTACGGCGGCGGGCTGCTCACGTTCACTGAGCGCCAGACCTGGCTCCTGTTCGTGGCCTGGTTGGCTGTGGCGATCGCCTCGGCGATGGTCTTCGTGCTCATGCGCAGCCCCTGGGGTCGTGTTCTCAAGTCGATCAGAGAGGATGAGGACGCCGCTCGCAGCCTCGGCAAGAACGTCTACTGGTACAAGATGCAGAGCTTGCTCTTCGGCGGCTTGCTCGGCAGCATCGCTGGCTTCGTCCTGGCCATCAGCACGCAGTCGGTCCAGCCCGACACCTTCTCGCCCGACGTCACCTTCTTCGCCTACGTGGTGCTCATCCTCGGGGGCACCGCTCGCGTGCTCGGTCCGGTGGTGGGAGCCATGATCTTCTGGGCGCTGTTGTCGCTGACCGACAACCTGCTGCGCCAAGCCGTACGCCAGGAGCTCATCCCCACCGCCATCATGGACGGTGTCCAGGTTGGCCAGGTGCGTTTCATGTTGGTGGGGCTGGCCCTCATGCTCCTGATGGCCTACCGCCCCCAAGGCATCTTCGGTGACCGCCGGGAGATCGAGCTCGATGTCCGCCGATAGTCCGGTCGATAGCTCGACCGTTCGCCCTCCCTGTGTTCCTCTCGACGGGGTGGCATCTGAGCCGGGGGTGGCCAAACCCGACCCCATCCTGTCGGTCGATGGCGTGTGCCGCCGCTTCGACGGCCTGGTGGCGGTCGACGTCGAGCACCTGGAGGTGCAGCGGGGAGTGATCACCGCGCTCATCGGACCCAACGGAGCGGGCAAGACCACGCTGTTCAACCTCCTCACCGGCTTCGACAAGGCGAACGCCGGAACGTGGATGTTCGACGGGGAGCGACTGAGCGGGCTTCCCGCCCACAGGGTGGCCCGGCGTGGGCTGGTACGGACCTTCCAGCTCACCAAGGCGCTGTCACGCCTGACCGTTGCCGAGAACATGAAGCTGGGCGCCACCGGGCAGCGGGGCGAGGGCTTTCTCTCGGCCCTGGTCCCGCCGCTGTGGCGGCACCAGGAGCGTGCGATCGACCAGCGAGCGCGAGCGCTGCTGGCCCGCTTCGGGCTGGAGGCGATGGCGGATGACTTCGCCGGGACGCTGTCGGGCGGTCAGCGCAAGTTGCTGGAGATGGCCCGAGCCCTGATGGCGGAGCCGGCCATGGTGTTGCTCGACGAGCCCATGGCGGGCGTGAACCCCGCTTTGACCCAGTCCCTGCTCGCCCATGTGCGTACCCTGCCCGGCGACGGTACGAGCGTACTGTTCGTCGAGCACGACATGGACGTCGTCCACGACGTCAGCGATTGGGTGGTGGTGATGGCCGAGGGCAGGGTGATCGCCGAAGGCCCTCCTGCTGCTATCGGCGCCAACCATCTGGTGATCGATGCCTACCTCGGCGCTCACCACGATGCACCCGTCGACGAGGCCGAGGAACGAGCCAGTCTGGAGGAGGCCGAGGCCCGCATCGAGGCCGAGGTGGCGGAGTCGGCGCCGGAGGGCCAGGACGGTTGAAGGCCATGGAGGGAGGGACGGTGCCGTTGCTGTCGGCCCGGGGCGTGGTGGCCGGCTACGTCCCCGAGGTGGACATCCTCAACGGCTGCGACCTGTCCCTCGGAGCAGGCGAGATGGTGGGTGTCATCGGACCCAACGGCGCCGGAAAGTCGACGCTGCTCAAAGCCCTGTTCGGCCTCATCCCCCTGCGGTCAGGATCGGTGCGGCTGCGTGACGACGACATCAGCGGTCTGGCCTCCCACACCCTCGTGGCCAAGGGCGTGGGTTACGTCCCCCAGAACGACAACGTCTTTCCCCGACTGACGGTCGAGGAGAACCTCCTCATGGGGGTGTACCTCCAGCCCAAGCGCTTCGCCGAGCGTTTCGCCGCCGTGGCCGAGCTGTTCCCCCTTGTCGCCACCCGTCGTCGGCAGCGGGCAGGCTCCCTCTCTGGCGGGGAGCGCCAGATGGTGGCCATGGGCCGAGCCCTGATGATGGAACCCAGCGTCCTGCTCCTCGACGAGCCCTCAGCCGGGCTGTCTCCCGCATACCAGGACGAGGTCTTCATCCGCTGCCGCCAGATCAACGCCACCGGGGTGTCCATCGTGATGGTCGAGCAAAACGCCCGGCGCTGCCTGCAGATCTCGCATCGCGCCTATGTCCTCGACCAGGGGGCCAACGCCTACACCGGGACGGGCCGGGAGCTGTTGGGGGACCCCAAGGTGGTCGAGCTGTACCTGGGGACCCTCGCCCGGGCCCGCTGAGCCCGGTCGCTCGGCCTCGCGCCCCGGCCGACCCGGCGGGTCCTGTCACCGAGGGATCTCCCTCCCACCCGTCCTCGCTCCGCTGCGGGCGGGCGGGTCCCTCCCCTCGGCGCCACCCCCCGGCTCAGCCTCCGCCTTGCTCGGCCACCCGTCCGCGCTCTGTAGGGCCCTTTGGCGTCTCCCGGTGCTCTCCCTGCTGAACGCGGAGAGGCCCGGCCTGTCTTGGCCGGGCCTCCGTTGGTCGCTCCGATCCCTGGTTACAGGGTGCCGGAGCGGTAGATGACGTCGTCGGACAGTTGGTTGTCGGGGCCGAAGGTGTAGATACCGATGCTGGCCTCGGTGGGATCGCCGGCGTCGCTCAGCTCGATCGGGCCGCTGACGCCGTCGTAGTCGATGTCGGTACCGGCTTCGACCAGTGACTTGCAGTCGGCGAAGGTGGTGCACTTCTCACCCTCGCGCGTGACGTCGGCCAAGACGTCGGCGATGGCCCGTCCGGCGTCGCTACCGGCCACCTCGGCGGCCAGGGCAGTCGCCACCACGGCGTCGTAGGTCTCTCCGCTGTAGAGGAAGTCGGTGAGCCCAGGATCGACCTCGAGCAATCGCTGGCGGAAGTCCTCACTAGTCTCTCCACCCGGGATCGTTCCCGAGATCCCTTCGAGCGTGCCGGGCGGCAGTCCTTCGCCAAGCGTGTTGGTGGTGTTCCCGTCGACGGTGTAGACGTTCTTGGTGTCTGGGCCGATGCCCTGTTCGATCATGGTGGAGATGATGCGGGCTGACTCCACGAAGCCGATGACCACGATGGCGTCAGGGTCGGCCGACACCAGTGACTGGATCTCGGCGTCGAAGTTCTGAGCCTGGGGGTCGTAGATCTCGGTGGCCACCACCTCGCCGCCGGAGTCCTCGATGGTCAAGGCCACGTTCTCGGCCAGACCCTCGCCGTAAGGGTCCTGGAGGGCGATGATGCCCACCGTGGTGTTGCCCTCCTCGATGATGTGCTCACCCAGGATCCGGCCCTGGAGAACGTCGGAGGGAGCGGTGCGGAAGTAGAGCCCGTCGTCGTCGTAGTCGGTGAAGTCGGGGGAGGTGTTGGCCGGGGAGAACTGCACCACCCCGGCGCCGGTGATCTTGTCGATCACGGTGAAGGACACCCCCGAGGAGGCCGCTCCGATGATGACGTCGACGTTCCGGCTGAGCAGACGGTCGACGGTCTGGTTGGCGATGTTGGTGGAGGTGTCACCAGAGTCACCGCCGGTGACCTCGACGGGGTTGCCGAGAACGCCACCGGCTTCGTTGATGTCCCGGGTGGCCAGCTCGACGGCAGCAGCCTCCGGCGGCCCGAAGGCGGCCAGCGTGCCCGTCTCCGGCAACAGCGTCCCGATCTTGAGGGTGCCATCCCCAACGTTGTCGGGTGCAGGAGCGGCGTCGTCCGATTCGCTCGTCTGGGTCGTCCCGGAATCGTCTCCCAGCGTGGTATCGCCTTCGTCGTCGTCGCCGCAGGCGCCGGCGATGAGGGAAAAGGCGGCAAGCAGGGCGAGCGCCCGCCACCGAGGCCGTTGCAGGGGCATTGGTCGTCTCCTTGGTCTTCCTCGTTGCGTCGCCGAGGGTGGCGGGTACTCTACGTCGTGCGGTTGCTCGACAACAGTCGACGCTCGACCATTCTTGAGGCTCGCCTCGACCACCTCCGTCACGGGCTGCGTCGCCTGGAGCGGGTGGTGGTGGCCTTCAGCGGGGGAGCCGACTCCGCCTTCCTGGCCTGGGTGGCTCACGACACCCTCGGCCCCGAAGCGGCCCTGGCAGCCACGGCGGTTTCGCCGTCGTTGGCTCCCGAGGAGGAGCGTGACTGCGCCGACCTGGCCGCCGGGTGGGGGCTGCGGTGGATCTCATTGGCCACCGACGAGCTGGCCGACCCGGCCTACGCCGTCAACGACGGGCAGCGCTGCGCCCACTGCAAGTCGGCCCTGATGGCGGTGCTCGCTCCCCTGGCCGCGGCCGAGGGAGCCACGGTCGTGCTGGGCGTCAACGTCGACGACTTGGGGGACCATCGTCCGGGCCAGGAAGCGGCGGCCGACGCCGGGGCGGTGTTCCCCCTGGTCGACGCCGGCTTCACCAAGGCCGACGTCCGGTCGGCCAGCCGGGCGCTCGGCCTGCGCACCTGGGACAAGCCGGCAGCCGCCTGCCTGGCCTCCCGCGTCCCCTACGGCACACCGGTCACCGTCGGGGTCCTGGCCGAGGTGGCCGCCGCCGAGTCGGCCCTGCGCCGCCTGGGCTTCCGCCAGCTCCGGGTGCGCCACTACGGCGATTTGGCCCGCGTCGAGCTGACCATCGACGACCTTGAGGCGGCGCTGCGGTGCCGAAGCGAGGTGGTGGCCGCGGTGCAGGGGGCCGGATACCGCTACGTCACCCTCGACCTGGAAGGCTTCCGCTCCGGAAACCTCAACGGGGCCCTGTGATCCGCTTGCTGGTACTGCTCGTGGTGGTGGCGGCCGTGGTCGCCGTGGCGGCCGAGGTGGTGGTCCCGCCCCGGATCGAGGACGCCATCGAGGAGCGGGTGGCCGCCGAGGTCCCGGAGGCGGCGACGGTTGCGGCCGAGGTGGACTCCTTCCCCGTGGTCGCACGGGGTCTGGCCACCGGAGAGGTGCAGCGCCTGGTGGTGACCCTCGAGGACGTAGCCCGCCCCGAGGTGAGCATCGAGTCGGTGGAGGTGGAGGTCGTCGGGATCGAGGTGGTGCGCCAAGCTCTCTTTGATGGTGAGGTCGACCTGGAGCGCATCGAGCGGGGAACCTTGACTGCCCTGCTCAGCGAGGCCGACCTGGAGGAGGCCCTTCCCGTCGACTTCGTCGACCTCACCCTCACTCCCGGACGGGTCGAGGCCACCGTCGCCGGCCAGACGTTAGGCAGCGACGTGGAGGTGATCGACGGCCGGGTGGTCTTCGCGCTCGGTCCCCTGCCCGACGTGTCGGTCGCCCTGCCCGGCCCCGAGTTCTTCCCCTGCCCCCTCGAAGGTGAGGTGGTGAGTGGAGCACTGCGCCTGAGCTGCACCCTCGACCGGGTTCCCGACTACCTTCTCCGCCGACCGAAAGGGTAGATCGCCTTCGCCACCAGAGGTTGCTCGGCGAACTGGTGGTGCTCCTAGGCTGGAGGTGTGGCCGAGGAGCTCGACGACGAGACGCTGGCCTTCGCCCATCGCATGTTCGACTTGGCTCGCAGCGGCGACACGGCGGAGTTGGCCGGCTTCGTCGACGCCGGCCTGCCCGTCGACCTGTGCAACGACAAGGGCGACACCTTGTTGATCCTGGCCGCCTACCACGACCACCCCGACACGGTGCGAGCTCTGGTCGAGCGGGGGGCGGACACCGCCGCGGTGAACGAACGGGGCCAAACCGCACTCGCCGCCGCCGTCTTCCGCCAGTCGGAGGAAGAGGTCGACATTCTCCTGGGCGCGGGCGCCGACCCCGCTTTGGGGGCACCCTCGGCCGTGGAGGTCGCCCGCTTCTTCGAGCTTCCGGCCATGGTCGTCCGTCTCGGTGCGGGGCCCTACCAGCCCATCGAGCCCGGCCCGCCCTTGAACGGGCCCACCACCCCCGAGGTCACCCAGCCACCGTAGAAGCCGCCGGGCTGGGGTGTCGCCAGCTCGTCGCCCACCCAGCACTCGTCCATGTGCGATGTGTAGAAGGCCAGGTGGCCGGCCAGCGCCTCGTAGCCAGCGCTCGGTTCGGGGTAGTCCCAGGCGACGGAGGCCTCGACCCGATCGCCCACCCGCACCGTCCAGTAGCGGGCCGAGCCCTTGAACTCACACCACGACGTCTCCGGTGCCATATCCAGGCGCTGGCGGTCGACATCGTCGGGCGGGAGGTAATAGTTGGGCGGATGGCTGGTCTCCAGCACCCGCAGGGCTCGGGTGGACTCCGCAATGGTCACGCCTCCCAGCACCACCCTGATCCGCTGGGGGACGGGCTCCACTGCCGGGGGCCGGGGATAGTCCCACACCGATTCCTGGCCGGGGCCAGGAAGGATGCGGGACGGGCGCATGTGGGCAAGCATGGCAGGAGTGGACGATGTTGCCGAGCGCCTGGTCGTGGCCGTGGAGGCCACCCTGCCCGAGTGGGTGGAGCGCTCGGTGCGCCAGCGCCTGGTGGACTGGACGGGCAGGGCCGACCCCGAGGCAATGACGCAAGCGGCGGCCGCCGGTCGCCAAGCGTCGGAGGAGGTGGGAGCTGAGCTGCGGCGGCTGTTGGCGGCCGACGTCGACGAGCAATGGACCAACCCCCTGGCGCTCCTCCGGGGCGCCGTGCGCTTTCCCACCAAGGTGCTCCGTCAGGCCGGGGTTCCACCGATCGTGCGTGACGAGTTCGACGAGCGGCACTTTCCCGACGACGACTACGGCCTGGCCCCCAGGACCTTCGCCGACGTGCATCCCTCGCTGCACGACCTCGGTCTGGCTTGGGGGGCGGCCAAGGCGCATGCCCACCTGGCCCGCCACGGACGCCGCTCATGACCGTGATCGCCTATGCCCCCGACCTGATGGACCGCTCCAAGCTGTCCGCCGCCGATCCTGACGTCAGCTTCGTCTCCCGTCCCGGCGACCTGGCGGCGGCCGCCGACGGCGCCGACCTGGTGGTGGTCGACCTCGGACGGCCGGCGGTCTTTGAGGTCCTGGCCGAGGTGACTGGCGTGGCCCGGGTCATCGGCTTCGGCTCCCACGTCGACCGAGCCACCCTAGAGCGGGCCCAGGCGGCCGGATGCGAGGCCATGCCTCGCTCGCAGTTCTTCCGTAGCCTCGGGGAGTTGCTCAGCTCCTGAGCCCATCCCCGCACATGTCTGGAGTCTCCCTGTGGCACTGTCCCCGCTGATCCCCCTCGAGCACTTCTTCGACAACCCCGAGAAGGCGGGGGCCAAGATCAGCCCGGACGGGACCCGCCTGTCATACATGGCGCCCGAGGAGGGGCGCCTCAACGTGTGGGTGCGCAGCGTGGCCGGCGACGACGACCCGGTCTGTGTCACCCACGACCACGTCCGGGGCATCCGCGGCCATTCCTGGAGCCGCGACTCGGCCCGCATCCTCTACGCCCAGGACCAGGGGGGCAACGAGAACTTCCACCTCCACGCCGCCGACCTGTCCCGCCCGGGTGAGGTCTCGGTCGACCTCACCCCCTTCGACGAGGTGCG
>JBBSLT010000005.1:0-43616 GCA_038233555.1 Acidimicrobiales bacterium | reverse complement strand
TCGGGAACGAAGCGGTCGTCGTCGTAGCTCTGGGACAGCCCGCCGTCGTCGTCGAGCGCGGCCAGTATGCGGTCCCGAGTCTCATCTCGGGCCCGCTTCCATCGCCGCCGGCGGGTCCAGGGTCGCCAACCCCGGGCGATCCACATTGCCCGGTCCAGGGCCAGCCATCGTCCGATGTCGGCCGACAGCAGTCGGCGTGGCTGGCGTAGTTCCCAGATCCCGCTGGTCTCCTCGGGCCCGGAGTCGAGCATGTGGTCGGCGATCGCTTGGACCACCTCCCAGCAATCCGGCTCGAGGGGGGCTCCGAGTTGTAGATAGACCGAGACGGCCTCCACCAGCAGCCCGAGAGCGTCGTACTGCACCTGGTCGGTGGCAGCGTTGCCCACCCGTACCGGCTGCGACCCACCCCAGCCGGACACGCCCGGCACCTGGCGTTCGGGCGGGACCGGGCCACCCCGGATGTCGGTGACCGGCGCGGTGGGAACTCCGCCGCCAAGCTGACCGAGCACGAAGTCGAGGTACCTGCGGGCCAGATCGCGCCGCCCGACCAGGGCGGCCACGGATACGGCCAGGGAGGCGTCACGCAGCCACGAGTAGCGGTAGTCGAACTGGCGGTCGCCCCCGACGACCTCGGGCAAGGAGGTGGTGGGTGACGCCACCCCCGCTGGTCGTCGTCCTCGGCGATGGCGGCCAGCTCGTCGAGCAGCCGATGGGCGTCGGCCACTCCGGGCGTGTCCAGTGAGACGACCAGCGCCGCCCACTCTCCCTGGCGAGCCCGGAGCCGCCGGCGCTGCCACCGGTCGTCGCCGCCCCCGTCGTGGGTCCCTCCGGCCACGTGGACCGATCGCGGGCTCTGGCCCCCGATCTGCCCCGTCGCGCCGTCCCAGGTCGCCCACGGCCGGTCGAAGCCGCCCAGGGCCAGCTCGTGGACCACATCCAGGTCGGCGTCGAGGCCACGCACCAGGCGAACGAGGTGGCGCCCCGAGCCCATCAGGCCATCCCGGCACTCCGGTCGTCCTGAGGGATGACGAACCAGCGTGTGCAGGACCTGGCCGGCGACGGGTCCGTGGGCGGCCGCCATGCGCACCTCCCGCCAGCGGGCGGCGCCACCACCGGTCCGGTCGAGCAGGGACCACAGCAGCGGTGGAGCGTCGAGCTCGGGGGCGCACCACCAGTCGATCTCGCCGTCGGGGCGGACCAGGGCGGTGGAGGCGCCGTCGCCCAGCAGGCGATGAGTGGCGATCGGCGCTCCCGAAACGCTGATCTGGACAGGTGCGCAGTCGGCCGACGACACTAGCGCTTGCCCCTGCCTCCCCGGCCCCGCCGCCGGGTTGAGGCGGGGGCACTGCATGTCTCGGGCGCTTGGACTGGGTTGGGTGTCACGGGGTGGTACCTGCCCCGTCCGTTCGTCCGGGACGCCCCCGGGGCAAGGTGGGGCCATCGAGGCCAAGCGACTCTTCTACGGCGACGCCAGCAGCGTGGGCGAAGCGCGCTCGTTCGTGCGTGACGCCCTTGCCACCACCGACGCCCCGGCCATCATCGTTGACTCAGCTGTGCTGTTGATCAGCGAGCTGGCCACCAACGTCGCCCTCCACGCCCGAACCGACCTCCAGGTCACGATCCGATTCGAGGACAACACCCTTTGGGGCGAGGTCAAGGACTGGAACGCACGACTTCCCCAGCCCTGCATGGCCCCGGAAAGCGCCACCAGCGGACGTGGGCTGTCCCTGGTCGAGAGCCTCGCCCACCGGTGGGGGATAGATCAGGAGGACGGCGGCAAGACGGTCTGGTTCTCCCTGAAGGTCGACCGCTCCGTGCCCGTGGAGGGCAGTTGAGGCGCCGAACCTCAGGCGGCGGCCGCGCTCCAATGGCTGGCAGACCGGCAGACCCCACGGCACCTCTCCCTCGGCGAGATCACGAACCACCTCCAAAGCCCGTTCGTGGTGCGGGCTCTATGTACGGCTACGACCGCTTCACGCCACCGCGAACATTTCCGGCGGCGGCCGGGGACGGCTCCCGGGCGGATGGCTGGTGAAGACCCGGCCGTCGGGGTCGTTGACCACCAACTCGGCGTCGGGCCTCAGTTCGGCCGACCAGCCCTTGCGGTGCAGGCGGGTGTGGTGACGTCTGCACAGAAGGACGCAATTGCTCGGACAGGTGGGCCCGCCGTCTTCCACATGGATCACGTGGTGGGCGTCGAGCCACGCCGCCGGGCGGTCACAGCCGGGGAAGCGGCAGTGGCGGTCTCGCACCACCAGGGCGTTGAACAGGTTGGGCGAGATCACCCGGGTGGCGGTGCCGTAGTCGAGGATGACCGAGCCGGCCATCACCACCCGGTGCATGGTCGAATCGCACACCAGAGATGCCAGTGAGGGACCGTCGAGGACGGTGCCGTCGGCGCACTCGCCGCCCCGGCCCGCCTCCAGGTCGTCCCTGGTCACGATGACATTGACGTGGGGCCGGTTGCGCCGAGCGGGTGGCTGCTCCTCGTGGTCGAGGAAGCGCTTGGCGATGTTCACCAGGGCGTCGGCCCGGCGCTGTGCCGGAGTCCTCGGGGCCTCGGTGTCGTCGTCGCCGCCGGCGGCCAGGCGAAGTGCGGTGTCGAGGATCTCGCCGTCGAGAGGGTTCAGATGACCGTCGAGGCGCCAGACGCCGTCGAGCATCGAGGACAGCGACACCTTGGAGAGCGGCTCGGCCGGCTCGCCCAGCCCCAGGGCGTCCTCGGCCAGAGCGGCCCAGGTGCGCATGGCGGCGGCCACGTCGCCAGCACCCAGGGGCACGAGGGTGGGGATGAGCTCGGCCTCGTGCTCGGCGAACAGCTCGGCGGTCTTGTCCGACACGTTGGCCACGATGGCCCGCACCGCCCCGGCCGACAGAGAGCCGTCGAGCGCTGCCGCGGCAGTCACGGGAAGACCACGCAGGCGCCGGGCGCTGCGCACCACCCGGGTGGCCTCGCCTCCGGCCATGGTGGCGTGATCCCGCAGCCAGGCGGTCATGGAGGTAGCGGCATCCAGGTCCCACAACTCAAGGGCATCGAACTCGCCGTAAGCGACGCCCAGCTTGGCGCTGAGGCGATCACCCGTCCGCTGACAGGCCACCAGCTCGTCCCCATCGAGGCCCAGCTCCAGGGCCTCGACCGCCTCCTCCAGGGCTTGCAGCGTCACTCCTACCACTCCCGAAGCATACACCAGTTCGGCTCGCAAAGCAAGGGAAACTACCGAAATCTCACCTATCGCCGGATACTTCCACCTCTACGCACCCCGCTCAGGGAAGTTCGCGGGCGATCCAGTCGGCCAGCAACGGGTCGGTGAGTGACGTGCTTTTGGGCCCGGTGATCAGGTGGCCGGCGTCGACGAGGGCATCGCGCGCGATCGTCGTCGAGGAGTTCGACAGGTCGTGAAACCGGCCTTCCGACGCGGCGAACGGAGCGCCGGTGCGGACCACGGCGCGCAGCACCGCCTGTTGGGATCCGGGAAGCACGCCGAAGAAGTCACGTAGGGCAGGCGCCGACCGCGACCGCACGGCGGCGATCGTGGACTCCCATGTGGCCTGATCGGCATCCGTACCGGGGTCGGTGATCCACCATGCCGCATCGGCAAGCTCCATCGAGCGCTGCGGGTGGCCTGCCCCGAACGAGGCGATGGACGACGCCACCGGGCCCGCGTTGCGCCCGGTGGCACGGAAACCGTGGTGGACGACGTCGAGGACGGTGTCCAGCGACAACGGCTTGAGCTCCACCCGCTGGGCCTGCGAGTAGAAGGGCTGGTCGGTGTCGGCGAACAACCGGGTCATCATCGTCGGCTTCGACCCGGCGAAGGCCAGACCCATGTCCCGGTACACGGTCTGCAGGTGCGATCGGACGAGTTCGAGGACGTTGCCCACACCGACGGCATCGGCGACCTCGTCGACGACGAGCACCGTCGGGTGCTGCTCGGTCGTCCGCGCCAGCGAGTCGAGCAGGGCGTGAACCGTGGCCGTCGGATCGGGGCCCGAACGCGCCGAACGACGCAGGTCGACGGAGACGATGCCGATGTTCAGGCTCAACCCCCCGGCGATCCGGTCCAACGATTCCCGGAACCGGCCGGTCGTGCCCGCCAGCGCCCGGTCGAGGCGGACGGCAAAGTCCGAGACCGACGACAGGCCGTACAGGTCGAGCCAGATGGTGGAGGTCGGCTCGACCTGGTCGAGCAACCACACCGCCCGACGCAACAGGCTGGTCTTGCCGTACCGGCGCGGGGCGACGAGCGCCACCGGGACGCGTCCGCCGAGGAGCCGGACGAGGTCAGCCGCCTCGTCGTCGCGACCGGTGACCTCGTCGGCCTCTAAGGGCCCGGAATGGGGGAAGGGCGACCGCTCCATGGTCATATACTACCGGGTTCAAGTAGCTTTTTACTATCGAGATCGAGTAGTGCTTTGCTACGGTGGGACGGTACCGACTACCGTCGGCGTCTAGACCGAGTTCCATGGTCTTGACGTGGCGAGCGTGGTCATGGCGTCGCCGCCTGTTGTCGTGGGCGAGCCCTTCCAGGAACGCCCGGACCAGTTCAACGCCCTGGTCGACGACTTCTGGCAACGGGTGGATGGGACGACCTGAACGGTCGGCCGGTCGGCCTCCCGGGAGAACCGCCAGGAGCTACCTTCGGCCGGGTGCGACGCACGACTGTCCCCAACACCGGGCTCAGCCTCTGGCTGTGACGGCCCGGGTCAGCGCAACCTGTTCGACGACCGGTCCCGGCCACGTGGCAGTGGGAACCGCGGCACCAGAGCCGCCACGTCGTCACCATCGACAAGTTCAACGATCGGTCGAACAGCGACGCTGCGTTGGCCGACCATCCACGACCACAGCACCAGGTCGCTGTGCCCTCCCGGGCGGTGACCGGACAGCTTCGCCGCCAGCGTTTCTCGCCGCTGGCCGAGGACGACGGCAACGTCAGCGACCGAGTTGCGGCCGCGACGACGCTCCCGATGCAGGTCCCAAGCCAGGTGGTGCTGCTGGATCGACCGGGCAAGCTGCACCGCCTCGTCGAGGGAGGATGCGAGACGCCACTACTCGTCGGGCTCCACACCGAAGTCGTCAGGTGCACAAGCCACGTGCGGGGCACGAACGAGGGGGACTCAGCCACGGCGCATCAGGCTGCGCCCTCGTCGACGTCGTCAGCATCGAGCTTCGACGCGGACGTCTTCGACCGGGCATCGACCAGCCCGTAGCGCAGGTTCAAGCCGGACTCAGCCGCCAGATCCTTGACGGCCTTCGGGAGCGTGACCACCCGCTTCTCGGCGACACCGGTGTCGCGGTAACGCACGGCCAGGAACCAGCCGTCGGTGACCTTGTCGGACTTCATGTACGACAGCAGCTGCGCCCGCAGACCGTTCCAGAACTTGCCGTTCTCGACCTTCTTCACCTCGAGCAACGCACGGTGCTCGTAGCCGTTCGAGAACTTGAAGTCGACCGGACCGCGACCGAGTTGCACTTCACGGTCGACGACGATGCCATTCGCTTCGCAGTACGCCATCGCAATGCCGAGGAACACGAGCTGGGCGGCCTCCTCGGGCTTCTCGGCGCCCTTGTGCCACAGCAGCCGCCACCCGCCGTTCTCCTCGACGAAGTGACGGAACCGGTCCACGATCACATCAATGACGGCTGCGAACTCGGCAGCGTCGGATGCATGACCGATCTTCACCGGATGCGTGCGGACGTAGCGACGAGCGGCGGAGCTCCACTGGTAGACGCCGAGCGGATCGGCGACCAGGTCGTAGGCCTTCGACGGCCGTGACTCCCGGGCCCGCACCCACGCGTCGACCTTGTCGGGGTGGCGTTTGGCGATGGTGACGATGTCCTTCTTGCGAATGTTGCCGTGCAGCTCCGAGTTGAACTCGTCCCGCAGCTCCGTGGACCGCATGGCGTCCCACCAGTCGTCAGCGTTGATCGACGGCAGGTCCCGAAGGAACCGCTCAGGCACAAGCAGCAGCGGCCCGCCGGTCGCCGGGTTCGTCGGCAGCTCCACGTCGACGTTGACGAAACCGTGTCGCCTGGAGTCGAAGGCGCCGGCACGGACGCGGTGGAGGTGCATCGGGACGCCGCGCTGGCCGGCGATCTGCTGCGTGTAGCTGATGAGCTCGGGCTTCAGGATCGTGCACGTGATGTCGGAGATACGGTCCGGGCCGATGCCCTCTTCGAGGATGCCGAGCTGCTCGAAATGACGGAGCTCGACGATGCCACGACCGACCGCATCGCACATCGACGAGGCGATGAACTTGGCGAAGCCTTTGCCGCTGCCGGCACCGCCTGTACCCCGGGACGTGTACCCGAGGCACGTCTCCGGGGGCTCGGGGAACTGCAGCATGCGGATCGCTGAGGCGAAGCCGACGGACTTCGGGTCACAGCCGGCATCGGCGAGCAGCTCGAAGGCCTCCTGGAAGTGGGCGATGATCCGATCGTGGGCTTTGGCCCACGTCGGGTCCGTGTCGGTGAAGATGAGGAACGGGTCGACGAACAGCTTCGTGTCCACGGACAGGACGGGATCGAACCAGTCGTCTGCGGCGGTGTGCAACACCGCGTAGTGATCGCTGAACAACATGGTTCCGGCCCTCTCCTTCAGTGCTTCTTGTCTCTGGGCGGGAACGGGTCGTTGCCGGGCTTGATGGTGTTCGAGTTCTCGATGCGCCCCTGCTTGTCGCGGAACGTGACCTCGCCGCCGCCGGCGTTGCGGACCATGCGCTTGGCCTTGTCGCCCGCTGCCTTCTTCGTGTCAGTGGTGGCACTCGCTCGCTTGCCGCCGGGCTTGTCGATGCGGTACCCGCCGCCCTTCACGGGCGACACGATCCGCCGCTCCGGGCCGCCCTTCCGGGCACCACCGCTCGCCTTGCCGGTACCGCTACGTCCTGCCATCAGAACTCCTGTCAGTTTGGTGCTGAAATGGAAAGGCCGCGGATAGGACCGCCGCCTGAGCTCGACCACTGGTCATGCGAGGTCTCCAGCCTGGCGGAGGTACCGATCGAGCAAACGGGGATGCAGCCACCGCTCCACATGTCCGACGAGCTTCCGGGCGTCCACTCCCCAACCCATGCCGGCGAGACCAACGGCGGCGGTCACAAGCCAGATGCCGAACGCTCCGATGCGGCCGAGTAGGGGTGTGTCCGGTCCAGGCACGGCCGCGAACCCGGCGACGCTCAGAGCCGCCGATGTCACGAATGTCACGACCAGGGCGACGAACACAGCCTGCGAGATCCGATGTGTACGTAGACGCGCTCGGACGTCGAGGTAATGACGGCGCCGCTGCCTATCGAGGTCGAACGCCTCCTGCGCAGCCCGCCGAGCCATGGCTTCCGACTCAACGCGCTGGGCCTCCTGCCCCACTCGGGCTTCGGCGTCGAGGCGGAGCCGGCGCTCCTGCTCCAACTCGGCCTGCGCCGCGGTCAGCTGCTCTGCGACAGGCCCGGTGATCAGCTTCTCGGCGGCGGCGACCACCCGCTCGACCGTCGTGGACTCAACGGCCGACGCATCACCAAGAGTGATGTCCATCAGCATCCGCTGTGCATCGGGCGAGAACCGGATGTAGTTGAGGTGGGCGTCCGAGTAGCTACCCGCAGCTTCCGTCCGGGCGATCTCGTCGATCCAGCGGTCCCACACTGCGGCGCTGGGACGGAGCGCTGCGAAGCAGTCGGCCATGATCTGCTTGCGCGGCATGTCGGGGGACTTGCGCGGCTGCTTCAGCCAAATGAGGGTCGCTAGATCCGTGTCGAGGATCGCCGGCGGCCAGTTGAATCCCTGACCATCGACATCGAAGTAGCGGCGCGCCGCCCGGACGAGTGATGCGTTCGTGGTCAGGAAGATGGCACGGCAGTGCTCGAGGATGGGCTGATGACGGCCGCGACGCAACCGGTCTACGGCCGTCAGGGCGTCAAGGTCATGGCGGAGTGCAGGTTGCCGCAAGTAGCGGACGTCCTCCTTCAGCACGCGTTCGAGTTCGCTCTCATCGATGTCGGACGACGAGCTGTGCGGCGGTGCCGTAAGCACATTGATGCCCCGCTTCCTCAGATCCGGCTCCAGTCCAGCAGCTATCAGCTCGACGTCGGCTCTGCGCAGTCCATGGTGCGCAAACGACGCGAGGACGTCGTCTGCGCCACTGGGCAGCCGGACGCCGAGCTGGCGGGCAGCATGGAGAAGGACACCGCGGAGTTCCGCGACCGTCTTGTCGAAGCATGCAATACGAGCGCCGTACTCACCTAGCAGTCCGAGAAGCTCAGTGGCGGGTGCGGCCAGTTCCGGTCCGAGGTGGCCGAGCGCACGAAGCAGAAACGGCGTGTCCAAGTACACGGTGGTCGAGTCCTTGAACTTGCGCTGCACCGCGCCGACGTCGTCGAGGTAGACGACGCTGGCCAGCATGCTGCCCTCAACGACTGTGGAGAGGTCCGAATCCGGACGGGTCTGTCGCCGCGAGGTGCTCCACGAACGCATGCACGATGAAGGACACGTTCGGGTCGGCGACGACAGCCGGATCGAACTCACGGGCGGCGGCGGCGCCCTGCATGATGATGGTTGCGCCGTACTCCATGGCGTAGGTATCGAGACCGGTCGTCGCCTCGGTTACGGTGAACTTCCGGTCGTACCGATCTGCGGCGAACACCCGCAGCTGCTCGACAACGGCGGTGTGGCAGCGCAGGAACTCTCCCTGGCTCGGTGCGATCGTTCCGGCGAGCGCATCCACGTCGGGGTAGTACCGGCCGTCCTTCTTCGTCACCAAGCCTTCCTGTCGAGCCCGCCCGAGGACCGTGTCGAGCGTGTGCTGAGGAATGCGGATGCCGAACATCTGGCGCATCGACGCCTGGACCTGCTTCACCGTCACCGGCTTGACCTCCTCGCGGAGGCACGCAGCGACGAAGGGCACAAAGTTGTCGAGGTAGCTACGACCGTCGTTCCAGTTGGCCTTCAGGATGGCCAGCGTGACGAGCCGAGGAGACGGGCTCGGCCCGGTGGGCTGGAGTGCCGAGGATCCTTTCGTGGAGCCATGAGTCATGTCATTTCACCGATCCGACCGGGCGAAGTGTTGGTGTCCGGTCACGTAAGCCCGAAAACGGGGGCGGCCCCGGGGACTTCCCCGGGGCCGCTGCTAGCAATACCTAGCGCTGGGCTGTCACCTTTCGCATTTCCGATGTCACCTTCCGCAATTCGGGGTGACATCTTCCGCGATTTCGGGGTGTCATCTTTCGGGGCTTCACACTACGAGCAGCCTGACGTCGTGCCACAGGAGGGGCAGGCGTGGCAGCTTCCCGCCCGGATCATCTGGACGCCGCACTGCATGCAGTAGGGGGCGTCGCGATTGGTGGGTCGGGCCGTGACGGCCGCAATCGGAGCGGTGGTCGTCACCGGGTCGAGGTCGGCGCCGGTGGTGTTGTGGCTCGGCGGCGAGACAACCACGTCGAGGCCGGCGGAGGTCTCGATGGCCGCCTCTTCCATGCCGGGCAAGGTCGGGTTGTGGCGCTCCCCCACCGACAGGATCCCGAGCTCCATGCGCTCGTCGAGCGGGAGGTAGTCGACGGCCAGGCGTCGGAAGATGTAGTCGACCAGGCTGGAGGCGAAGCGGATGTCGGCGTCGTCGGTCATGCCGGCGGGCTCGAAGCGCATGTTGGTGAAGGCCTCGATGAACGCCTTGAGGGGTACGCCGTACTGGAGGCCGTGGCTCACCGAGATGGCGAAGGCGTCCATGATCCCGGCCAGGGTCGATCCCTGCTTCGACACCCGCAGGAACAGCTCGCCGGGGCGGCCGTCGTCGTACTCGCCCACCGTCACGAAGCCCTTGCAGTCGGCGACGCGGAACTCAAAGGTGCGCGACTGGCGGTTGCGGGGCAGCTTTTGGCGGACGGGCTGCTTGACCACCTTCTCCACGATGCGCTCCACCACTTGGGCCGGCGCCGCCTCCACCGCCGCCTCGACGGCGGCGACCAGCTCCTCGGGCTTGATCTCCTTCTTGGCCATCGACAGCGGCTGGGCCACCTTGCAGCTGTCGCGGTAGATGGCCACCGCCTTGATGCCCAGCTTCCAGGCGTCGATGTGGATCTGCTCCACCTCTTCGACCGTGGCTTCTTCGGGCATGTTGACGGTCTTTGAGATGGCGCCGCTGATCCAGTGCTGAACCGCTCCCATCATGCGGATGTGGCCCTGGTAGTGAATCGCATTATCACCCATGGAGCACGCGAAAACTGGCACGTGGGCGGCGGTCAGATGCGGGGCACCCAGGATGGTCTTGTGCTCGTCGATGTAGGCGACGATGTCGTCGACCTGCGACTGGGCATATCCGAGCCGGCGCAAGGCCCGAGGCACGGTCTGATTGACGATGGTCATCGTGCCGCCACCCACCAGCTTCTTCATCTTGCAGAGCCCCAGGTCAGGCTCGATGCCGGTGGTGTCACAGTCCATGAGGAGGCCGATGGTGTTGTGGCTCACGAAGCCGTTGGCCAGGTAGGTGACGTTGTCGGGCACCGAAAGGTCGTAGGTGAGTTCCTCGTCGCCCAAGATGGCAGAGGCCACGGTGTCGTAGAAGAAGCCAAGGAGGTGACCGAGCTCAGCATCTCCGGTGCCCTCGTAAAGCTCGGTGGCGATACGACGGGAGACCTTGCCACGAGCGAGCTCCATGAGCAGCACTCGGCGCAGTCGGCCATTGTCAGGCACCAAGCGATCGATCATGGCACGGCTCAAAGGGATGTGGTCGTACCTCGCCGATTGTTGGTTGTGGTTCGAGGACCAAACGGCAGCGTTCTTGCGGTTCCCAAGGAAACCGATCTCCTCGGTCCAGCGTTGGCCTTGAGAAACGTTCATAAGGCGCAGGACCGCCAGGGCGGAGCCTCGACCGCTGGTGCCGAACCGCCGGGTGGTCGGGAATCCCAAGGCCAGGAGCAACGTCTGGACCTCGTGGGAGAACCCGAGTGTTGTCGTCGTCCAGCACGGATATCCAGCGGTGACCGTCCCGTCCGCCTCGAAGAGGCCTCGGACGAAGGCGGCGTAGACGGCGGGGTCGTTGGCGTGGAGCACGGCGTCGGGGATGTGAGGGGCCCAGCCCTTGCCGACGTGGCCAGGGCTCGGCTCGCGCTTGGCGAACCCGCAGGCCTCCCACCACGCCACCAGGCGCACGGAGTGGAATGCCACCTCGTGGTACCCCTGGCACTGCTTGACGTGGGCCTCCAGCCCGAAGAGCTCCTTGCCGAGCACGCGCAGCCGGTCGATCACGTCGAGGTCGGTGTTGGCCACGCAGAAGCGCAGGCCGCGCGAGTGCAGGGAGCCGTCTCCCATGAAGTAGCCGATCAGCTCGGACAGCTCGACGTTCATCTCCCTCGGGGCACGGGCGTGGTGCTCGCCCGTCCAGTACACCTCTGCCAATGGCGGCAGCACGACCTCTTGCGGCGACCCCACGAGGTGACCGAGTGCCAAGGGCACCCGATCACCGGCCCGGACATCGGCCATCCGTCGCCACACCCAGGCTCCGGTCTCGTCGATGACCTTCAACCGGTGCGTCGTCGTGCCCTGGATACGGTGACCGCGAGCCGTGACCACGTCGACCACTCGCTCGAGTCCGTTGACGTAGAACTGCGAAGCCTCTCGTACCCCTTCGTCGGTGGCCACCTCAACGCCGAGATCCTGCCACTGTGCACCGTAGGGATCACCCAGAGACCGAAGGCGCACGAGGCCCCGCTCAGTGGGCACGAGGGACCCACCGACCAGGCAGCCGGTCGGTGCAAGGACGCTGGCCTGGGAGTTCCTTACACCAAAGGTCTCACCCCAGACGACGGCATCGTCCCAGTCCGCCCGAGCCGCTTCGAGCAGCTCGACGGGAACCAGATCGGCATCGATGTGCGATAGCTCGTCGCGGTGCATGCGCAGCACGTTGAGCATGTGCTCCTTGTTCTCGGTGTAACCGGCAAACGGTCCCATCCGGGCGGCGGTGCGGGCGGAGATGGCGTAGGCGTGGCCGGTGAGCACGGCGGTCAGCGCACCGGCCCAGGCCCGACCGGCGTCGGAGTCATACGGTAGGCCGAGGGCCATGAGCAGGGCGCCCAGGTTGGCGTAGCCCAGCCCGAGCTGGCGGAAGCGCCGCGACGTCTCGGCGATGGCCTCGGTGGGGTACTCGGCGTTGCCGACCAGGATCTCCTGGGCGGTGAAGAACAGCTCCACCGCATGTTGGAAGCCCTCGACGTCGAACCGGTTCTCCTCCTCGTCGAGGAAAGCCAACAGGTTGATCGACGCCAGGTTGCACGCCGAGTCGTCGAGATGCATGTACTCACTACAGTTACGTATAACTATGCAATCAACGACAAAGGAGTGATTGCGAGTTTCGGTGAGGTTGTAGGTCTGCTCCACTCCGTCATCCGTTCGCGCCACCAGGCGGACCGTCTCCCGACAGTGGTTGAAGGTGTGGGTGTCGATCAGGCGCCGGAGCTTGGCCGCCTTGGGCGGGAGGCTGAAACCAACGTATTCGGCGAAGGAAGCGATGGAGCGGTTGGCGATCCGCAGGTCGTACAGGTCATGGGAGTCGTAGATGGCAAAGGTGCCGTCCTTACGCACATGAGTGAATGCCGCTTCGCCACTCTTCCTTGTGCTGTAGATGCGGCTGAAGATCCCGAAGGTCGACAGCAGCCGCTGCACGTCCTGCAGTAGGCCCTTGGAGGCCGATCCGAGGCCGACGTAGCGACTGTTCTTTCCGTCGTAGACGCAGCCGTCGGCGTCGAAGAGACCGCGCAGGAAGGCGGCGATCGCGTCCGGCGGGGCCTGTTCGACCGACCACGGCACTCGCTTCTCGTTGGCCTTGGCATGGGAGATGCCGAGCGCCTCCAGGAAGCGAGCGATCACCCGCCGGCTCTGGCGAAGCTGCAACGTGCCGTTGGCCTGCATCGACGGCGTGGGCGGACGGTCACCGTTCATCCACGCCAAGAGCTCCAGGTGACGAGGTAGGACATGCTTTTGGTCGTCGCCGTTCCCGTAGACAGAGGTGACCACATCGCCGGCGATGCAGCCGTCGCCCACCAGCCAGCCCAGGTAGTGGCCAAGCTCAGGCGACCACTTCTCCGGCAGCCGCAGCGACCGTGACCAGTCACCCTTCACGGCGTAGTTCGCCACCTCAGTGGATACCGGCAACCGTAGGTCGGCGTTCGACGCGGGCGCAGGGAGGTCGAGGACCTTGACCTCGTCGCTTCCCGTGAGCTCCTGCGCCGCGACGTAGCCCCGATTCGAGGTGAAGATGCGATGTCCCGGTGTGCAGCGCAGCTCCATGCCGTTGTCGAAGCGGAGGCGCACGATCTCGTTGAGCCCGGTGATCATGAACGCCTCGGGCGAGGTGACTTCGAGGCGCTGAGCAGGCATGTCGGGGTTAGTGGCGTCGTGGGTGTAGATCCCGAACGTCTCGCCGCCTCTAACTCGGTCGACCAACTGCTCGAACGGGACCAGACCCTTATCCGTGTGAACTCGTGCGTCACCCGGGAAGCATGGGTTGGATCCATTGATGCGGCCGGTATTGGCGGCGGTGTGCCAGCGGTTGATGGTGGTATCGAACTGCATGCCCGGGTCGGCGCACTCCCAGGTGGCCTGGGAGATCTGGCGCATCAGGTCGCGGGCCTTCACGGTGCGCACCGTCTCGCCGGTGGTGACCGCTCGCAGCTGCCAGTCGGCGTCGTCGACCACGGCCTGCATGAACTCGTCGGTGACCCGCACCGAGTTGTTGGCGTTCTGGTACTGGGTGGAGTGGCTGTCCTTGCCGTCGAGGTCCATGTCGAAGCCGGCCTCGCGCAGCACCCGGGCCTTGCGCTCCTCCACCGCCTTGCACCAGATGAAGCTCTCGATGTCGGGGTGGTCGGCGTTGAGGATCACCATCTTGGCGGCGCGACGAGTCGCTCCGCCTGACTTGATGGTGCCCGCCGAGGCATCGGCGCCCCGCATGAAGCTGACCGGGCCGGACGCGGTGCCGCCGCCCTTGAGCAGCTCCGCCGAGGAGCGGATACGCGACAGGTTGACCCCGGCGCCGGAGCCACCCTTGAAGATGGTCCCCTCCTCGACGTACCAGTTGAGGATGGAGTCCATGGTGTCGTCGACGGACAGGATGAAGCACGCGGATCCTTGCTGCTTTCGGCCCTTGGCCCCGATGTTGAACCACACCGGGGAGTTGAACGCCCCTCGCTGGGTGACGATCAGGTACTTGAGCTCGTCGGCAAAGGCCTGGGCTTCGGCGTCGTCGGCGAAGTAGCCGTCGGTGCGGCCCCAGGTGGCGATGGTGTCGACCACCCGATCGGCCACCTGACGCAGTGACGTCTCCCGCTCGGGCGTGCCCAGGGCTCCCCGGAAGTACTTCTGGGCCAGGATGTTGGTGGCGTGCAGCGACCAGGACATCGGCACCTCGACGTCGGGCTGCTCGAAGGCCACCGACCCGTCGCGGTAGTTGGTGATGCGGCTGGTGCGCCGCTCCCAGGACACCTGCTCGTAGGGGTGAGTGCCCTCGGCGGTGAAGCGACGGCCCAAACCGATGCGCCCCCCGACCTCAGCCTGTGTCCGGGTCACTCGGCTCGACGGCGCCATGGCCATGGGCTTGCCTCCTAGGCATCTCGGTTGCGGCTGCGACTCCTGCGTTGCCCAGGTCCGTCGACCGATGTCTCCAGCCGCTGGACCCGGAAATTTCACGCCCCCCGCCCGGTGGACTCGCTCCTGGAACCGGAGGCTCAAGGGTACGGGGGGGGACTTGGATTACACCACGGTAATTACAGCGGCGCAACCCCTTTTTCTTGTCCTGGTGACAGTAGGGCTCAAGCCCTGTGGAGCGGTAGGGGGTGCATCCTGTGGGCATCCGGCCCAGACCTGGGGACAGTGGCGCCACTACGGTGGACATCCCGTGTACCTGCTCCTCCCCACCCCCATCGGCCCTACCTCCGTCGCCGACGTCGACCCCGCCACCGTCTACGCCGACTCCCTCCGCGCCCCCCACTCCGGGCGCCCCTGGGTGCTGGCCAACATGGTGGCCTCCGTCGACGGAAGGGCGGCCGTGCACGGTCGCACGTCAGCGCTGTCTGGCATTGGCGACCGGGCCGTCTTCAAGCTCCTGCGCACCCTGGCCGATGTCGTGGTCGTCGGGGCGGGAACGGTGCGGGCCGAGCGCTACGGACCGGTCAGGGAAGGGCACCGCCCGCCGATAGCCGTGATCTCACGCAGCCTGGATCTCGACTGGGACAGCGACCTGTTCCGAGACGTCGCCCAGGCGACGGAGGTCCTCACCTGCGAGGCCGCCGACCCGGCTCGCCTGGCCGTGGCCCGCAAGGTGGCCGAGGTGATCATGTCGGGCGACAAGCAGGTCGACCTCGCTCGGGCGCTGGCCGAGCTCGGGAACCGGGGCCACCGGGTAGTCCTGTGCGAGGGTGGTCCCCATCTGCTGGGCCAGCTCGTCGCCGCCGACCTGGTCGACGAGCTGTGCTTCACCTTGACCCCGCTCCTGGCCGGTGGCGTCGAGCCCTCCCTGATCGTCGCTCCCTCGTTCGATCCGCCCCGACCGCTGCGCTTGACCTCGGTCATCGAGGACGACGGAGCCCTGCTCCTGCGCTACCTACGGGCGCCCAGCGGCACCTGACCCAGCGCCGGCACCACGAGGCGGTCGCCGGCTCGCAGGACCCGCTCGTGGTTAGCCGCCTGGAGGGCATCCACCCGGATCCGGATATCGCCCGAGCCACCCAGGGCATCGGCGATCGACCAGTAGGTCTGGCCGGGCTGGACCAGGTGCACGCCGCCTTCGACCGCCGGCCCCGCCGCCGCCACCTGCGACTCGACCGGGGCCTCCCCGCCCACCACTGCGCCGGCAGCGTCGACGATCGATCCGCCGAACAGCGCGAACGCAAGCACAGCAATCGCAGCCGCCACCGGACGATCGAGCACACGGTGGGTACCTCGGCTCGTGACCGCCGGCTCCGGGAGCCCCGGTCGCATCTTGGGCCGAAGCCGACAGGGGCTGTTCCTGGGATCGAACTGCGACCGCTTGGCCCAGATCCGATCGTTCACCAGTGCGGCCATCCTTGTTCCCTCCTGCCACGAACGTAGTTTCGCCAAACGCCTGTTCCACTCACACCCAACCACGGACGAGCGTTCGTGTCAAGGGACATCTGGAACGAATGTTTGTCAGAGTCGATGGGGTGCGGTACGGTGGTATCAGGAACGCTCGTTCGCTCGCTTCCACCTCCTTGGTAGCGACAGGACGAGCCATCGAGCCGGCGCGATGCCGGGGAAGCGAGGGGTGCAACTGATGGTCGGAGCCAAGTTGAGCGAGCGTCAACGGGAGATCCTGCAGTTCATCGTCGACGAGCACCGGGACCGGGGCTACCCGCCCTCCGTGCGCGAGATCGGCCTGGCCGTCGGCCTCACCTCGCCGTCGACGGTCCACACCCACCTCAACACCCTCGAGCGGCGGGGCTACATCCGGCGCGACCCCACCAAGCCGCGGGCCATCGAGGTGTACTACGACCCCGGGTCGGGCACCACGGCCGAACGCCGGCCGGTCAACCACGTCCCCCTGGTCGGCGATGTCGCTGCCGGTGCCAACGTCCTCGCCCAAGAGAACGTCGAGGAGCTGGTACCCGTCCCTGCCGACTTCACCGGCGAGGGCACCCTTTTCATGCTTCGGGTGCGAGGGGAGTCCATGATCGACATCGGTATCCTCGACGGCGATTTCGTGGTCGTTCGCCAGCAGCCCGACGCCACCGACGGCGAGGTGGTGGTGGCAGGCATCTCCGGCGAGGAGGCCACGGTCAAGACGTTGCGACGTGAAGGGGACGAGGTCGTTCTGGTGCCCGCCAACGCCAGCCTCTCGCCCCAGCGCTACCGAGCGGAAGAGGTGACCATTTTTGGTAAAGTCGTCACGGTTCTGCGCCGATTGTAGAAAACGGGATTAGGCGGCCCGCGCCCGTACACCAACGCAGGAGGAGCTACATGCAACGGATCATCGGTGTGCTGGTCTGCGCGGTCGCCCTCGTCTTGGTCACGCCGGCCTCGGCGCTGGCCAGCAACGACCCCTTCTTCGCCCAGCAATGGGGCTTGGAGATCATCGGGGCCGAGACCGCCTGGACCCAGGGTCGGGGAGCGGGCACGGTGATCGCCGTGGTCGACACCGGCGTCGACCTCGACCACGAGGACCTCGCCGGCAAGGTGCTCACTGGCGCCTCCTTCCCCAGTGGGTCTCCTCAGGACGACAACGGCCATGGCACCCACGTGGCCGGCATCGCCGCCGCCAACACCGACAACGGCATCGGGATCGCCGGAGTGGCGCCCGACGCCCGGATCCTCCCCGTCAAGGTCCTCAACTCGAGCGGCAGCGGCAACGTCACCCAGGTCGCCCAAGGCATCCGCTTCGCCGCCGACAATGGTGCCGACGTCATTAACCTGTCCTTCGGCGAGGTGTCGACCGATGTCGACCTCTCGCCGGTGTTCACCGACGCCATCCGCTACGCCTGGGACAAGGGCGCCATCCCGGTGGTGGCCGCCGGCAACGATTTCGTGCGCTCCAGCAGCTTCACCGACGAACCCGTCATCGTGGTCACCTCCATTGCCAGCGACGGCACCAGACCGAGCTACGCCAGCGGGGTGGGCAATGCCCGCTGGGGCCTGGCCGCTCCCGGTGGCGATGGTGATCCCGGCTCGCGTGACAACGCCTGCGACCCTGATACCGCCATCGTCTCCACCTACACCGACCCGACGTACGTGTGCCTGGTTGGCACCTCCATGGCCGTCCCCCACGTGGCCGGTGCCGCCGCCGTGCTGCGCAGCATCGGCCTGACTCCCGAACAGGTGGTCGCCCAGCTCCTGGCCACGGCCGACGACATCGGTGCCGCCGGCATCGATGCCACCTTCGGTGCCGGTCGGTTGAACCTGGCCCGGGCCGCACAGGCAGGGGCACCTCCGATCACGGCTCCGCCCACCACCACCGCACCGACGACCACCACCACCACCGAAGCGCCCACCACCATCGCTGCCGCCCCTACCACGGTCCCGCCCATCACCACGGAGGTGCCCACCACCACGGAGGCGCCGGCGCCCACCACTACCGTCCCCTCGCCCATCGTCTCCCTGCCCCCGACGGTCGCCGAGCCCATCGAGCCACCCGAGGGCCGAGCCATCGCCTTGCTGCCCGAGGACGACAACGACACCACCCGCTACATCCTGGCCGTACCTGCCGCCCTCCTAGCCGCCGGCGTCGGCCTCACAGGGTTGCGCATGCGCCGCCAGCTCCCCTAGCGCTAGCCCCAGAAGGGCCGATCACCGGTCACCGGACTCAGGTCCCCAGGCATTGGTCGCCGGCCACAGCCGCCGGCGAAGCCGGCCCCGTACTGGCTGGCGGCCCAGGCGAGCCAAGCGAGCCAGCAAGGTGGTCAGCACTCAGGTCGGTGGCTCCGCCGCCGGCCTGAGTTCCGCCAGCTCACCACCGAACCTATGGTTCGGTGGTGATGAGTCGCCGCAAGGCGACGAAGGTCGACTCGATGAGGGAACGCTCCGCCCGCTCGTCGGCCCGGTGGGCGAGCGTGGGATCACCGGGGCCGAGGTTGCAGGCAGGAACGCCGAGGGTGGTGAAGCGGGCCACGTCGGTCCATCCCAGCTTGGCCCGTACCTCGACCCCAGCGTTGCCCGCCAGCGCCGCCAGCAGGGGGTGGTCGAGGCTGGGTGGAGCGCCGGGCGCCACGTCGAGGAGCTCCACGGCGTCGTCGGGGCCGAGCGCCGGCGCCAGCAGGTCGCGCAGGCGGCGCTCGGCCTCCTCCGGCGTCCGGTCGGGGGCAAAGCGATGGTTGAGGGTCAGCCGGGCCTGGTCGGGCACCACGTTGGCGGCGACGCCTCCCTCCACCGCCACCGCCTGCAGCGCCTCGGCGAACTCGCAGCCGCCAAGGACCGGTCGACGGCCCACGTAGTCGCCTACCAGGGACAAGACGGGTCCGAGGCGGTGCACGGCGTTGTCGCCCATCCACGGACGAGCGGTATGGGCGCGGCGTCCCCGGGTGGTGACCGCTAGGCGCAGCGTGCCCTGGCATCCGGCCTCGATGGCACCGCCGGTGGGCTCACCGAGGATGGCGGCGTCAGCGGCGAGCAGCTCGGGCTGGTCCCGGGCCAGGTGCCCCAGACCGTTGTGGCGGCTCTCTACCTCCTCGCCGGCGTAGAACACGTAGGACACGTCCACGTTCGGCTCGACCACGGTTCGGGCCAGCTCCACGAACACGGCCAGGCCTGACTTCATGTCGGAGGAGCCGAGGCCGTGCACGGTGTCGCCCACCACCCTGGCCCGGGCGTTGCCGTCGGGGGGCACGGTATCGGTGTGGCCGGCGAGGATGAGGCGGTAGCGCCGCCCGAGGTCGGTCCGGGCCACCACGTTGTCGCCGTGGCGCACCACGTCGAGCCACGGGAGGCTGCCCAGGATCGCCTCGAGGTGATCAGCCAAGGCCTGCTCGTGGTGGCTGACCGAGGCGATGTCGACCAGCTCAGCGGTGAGCGCCACCAAGTCGGTCACCTTCTGGCCCCACCAAAGCGTGGATCTTGGCAGGCTCCTAGGGAAAGAACGGCCGTGAGGGGGATCTTGAGGGGCAAGGAGGGCACCTCAGACGGTGGCGCCGTGGGTACGCAACACCTCGTTGAGCTGGGCCTTCTCGTGGCGCTGGCCCTCGGCCAGGCGCTTGATGACCAGCACGCAGGGCAGGCCGAACTCGCCGCCGGGGAAGGTGCGGCGACGGGTGGCGCTCACCGCCACGCACCACGGGGGAACCACCCCCCGGCTCAGCTCCTCCCCCGTCTCGGCGTCGATCACCGGCACCGAGGCGGCCAGGATGGCGCCGGCCCCGAGGACCGCGCCCTGGCCCACCCGGGCCCCTTCGACCACCATGCAGCGGCTGCCGATGAGGGCGTCGTCGCCGATCATCACCGGCGCTGCCTGGGGGGGCTCGAGCACGCCCCCGATGCCCACGCCCCCCGAGAGGTGCACGTTGGCCCCCACCTGGGCGCACGACCCGACGGTGGCCCAGGTGTCGACCATGGTGTTGGCCCCCACCCGGGCCCCGATGTTGACGTAGCTGGGCATGAGCACGACCCCACGATCGAGAAACGAGCCCCACCGGGCCGACGCACCGGGAACCACTCGCACCCCGGCCTCGGCGTGGCCCCCCTTGAGGGGGATCTTGTCGGCGAACTCAAAGGGGCCGACCTCCACGGTGTCCATCCGCGACTGGTGGAACAGCAACAAGATGGCCCGCTTGAGCCACTCGTGGACCACCACCTGCCCATCGGGACCCATCTCGGCCACCCGGGCCGCTCCGGTGTCGAGCAGTCCGACTGCCTCCAACACCACCTTGCCGGGCTCGGGATCACCCGGCGTCAGCTCGACCCGGCGTTCCCAAAGCTCGTCGATCTGTGCTTGCAGCGTGGCCATACCCGAGAGGGTAGGGCGATCGCGACGTTCTGGCCCCCGAGATGGCGGCGATCACCGTACGGTGCGGGTGCCAGAACGTCAGCGAGCGGCGGCGGCGAACAGGCGGCGGGCCACCAGCTCGAGGCGGTCGTCGGCGACCACCAGGGCCAGGCGGACGTGGCCGGCGCCGGCGGGGCCATAGAAGTCACCGGGGGCCACCAGGCAGCCGGCCTCGGCGGCCAGGCGCTCGGCGAAGGCCCAGGCGTCGCCCCCCGGCGCCGGCACCCACAGGTAGAAGCCCCCGCCCGGTGCGGCCACGGCCACGTCGAGGGCTTCGACCAGGAGGGTCCTGGCCCGCTCCAGCCGACTGCGGTAGAGCCCCGCCTGGACGGCCACATGGGCATCGTCGCCCAGCGCCACCACGGCTGCGGCCTGCACTGGGCCGGGGACCATGAACCCGGCGTGCTTGCGCACCTCGGAGAGGTAGGCCACCAACTCGGGGTCGCCGGCATAGAAGCCGGCCCGCAGGCCCGCCAGGTTCGAGCGCTTGGAGAGCGAGTGCAGGGCGACCACGCCGTCGGTGCCCGACTGAAGGATGCTGTGGGGCAAACCGTCCCAGGTGAACTCGGCGTAGCACTCATCGGAGAGCACGGGAATCCCCCGGCGGCGGCCCCAGCGGGCGGCGGCGTCGAGGTCGTCGAGGCCTCCGGCGGGGTTGCCGGGGGTGTTGGACCACAAGCACAGCGCCCGGGAGGCATCCTCCTCGGCGACGGTCGAAAGGTCGAGTCGCCACCGGTCGTCGAGGGGGACGGCCACCGCTCGGCACCCGGCCAGCACCGCGCCCATGGCGTAGGACGGATAGCTGACCGCCGGGTACAGCACGGTGTCGCGCTCGGGCCGGCGCAGGCGCAGCCAGTGGGGCAGGCCCACCACCAGCTCCTTGGTGCCGATGCAGGCAGCCACCGCTGAAGGATCGACGTCGACCCCGAAGCGCCGGGCCATCCAGGCCGCCGCCGCCTCCCGGAACGGGGCCGTACCGATCGACGCCGGGTAGCGCCGCTCGGCGCCCGACGTCGACAGGGCAGCCACCACCGCGGGCGGGGGGGCGTCGGAGGGCATACCCACCGAGAGGTCGACCATGCCGCCCTCGTGCGCTCGAGCGATGGCGGCCAGGGAGTCCAGCCGGTCGTGGGGATAGGCCGGAGGCGAGAAGCCGGGGCTCACGGGGAGGGCGTAGACACCACGAAGGGGAGGAAGCGGTTCAGCGCAGCCCGATCGAGGCGGGCCCGCAAGCGGGTGGCGTCGGCATCGTGGACCTCGACCAGCACCTCGCCCTCGCGGTGCACGGCGGCCACCACGTCGCCCCGTTCGTAGGGCACGATCAGCTCCACCACCTCCTCCAGCGCCCGTAGCCGGTCGGAGACGGCGTGGACCAGGCCGTCGGTCCCCATCCCCGACAAGGCCGAGATCAGCACCGACCCCGGGTGGTCGGCGACCAGGCGCTGGGCCTCGTCGGCGGCGACGTCGGCCTTGTTGAACGCCACCAGCTCGGGCACGTCCCCGGCGCCGATCTCGTCGAGCACCGTGCGCACCGCCTGCATCTGGGCCTCGGGGTCGGGGGCGGCGGCGTCGACCACGTGCAGGAGCAGATCGGACTCAGCCACCACCTCCAACGTCGAGCGGAAGGCCTTGACCAGCTGGTGGGGCAGCTTGCGTACGAAACCGACGGTGTCGGAGACCACCAGGGCCTCCCCGCCAGGCAGGTCGAGGCGTCGGGCCCGGGGGTCGAGGGTGGCGAAGAGGCGGTCCTCGACCAGCACCCCGGCGTCGGTCAGGCGGTTGAGCAGCGTCGACTTGCCGGCGTTGGTGTAGCCCACGATGGACAGAGCCCGGTTGCGCCCTCGGCGCCGGGCCTTGCGCTGGGTCCGGCGGGTGTTGGTCATCCGTTCGAGCTCAGCCTCGAGGGTGGTGACCCGACTCAGGAGCCGGCGACGATCGACCTCGAGCTGGGTCTCGCCCGGGCCGCGGGAACCAATGGGGGCGCGGGCGCTGCCGGCGCCCATGGCCCCGGCCTGGCGGGAGAGCTGGGTGCCCTTCCCCCGCAGACGGGGCAGGCGGTAGCGGAGCTGGGCCAGCTCCACCTGGGCCTTGCCTTCCCGGCTACGGGCGTTCTGGGCGAAGATGTCGAGGATCACTGCCGTGCGGTCGATGGCGGTGCGGCCCAGCAGCTTCTCCAGGTTACGGCTCTGCGCCGGGCTGAGCTCGTCGTCGAAGACCACGGTGTCGGCGTCGACCTCGAGCGACAGCTCGGCCAGCTCGGCCGCCTTGCCCTTGCCCACGAAGGTGGCCGGATCGGGGGCATTCCGGCTCTGGAGCACCCGGCCCACGACGTCAGCCCCGGCCGTGTCGATGAGCAGGGCCAGCTCGTCGAGGTGGCGTTCGGTCTCCTCGACGTCGTCGGGCGGCATGGTGACGCCCACCACGATGATGCGCTCCCGAAAGCCCCGTTCGATCAGGGTCATGCCGGGACCTCGATGTCGGCCACGTAGGTGGCGGGACCAGCCAGGGCGATGTCGGCGCCGAGGGTGACCTCCACCTCGCCACCGGGCATGCGGACAACCACCCGCTCCCCCACCACTCCCCAGTGGTGGGCGGCGTGGGCGCCGGCGCAGGCGCCCGTGCCGCACGCCTGGGTGAGACCGACCCCCCGCTCCCAGACCTGAAGGTCGAGCGCATCAGCCCGGCCCGGGGTGGGAGCGACGACCTCGACGTTGATGCCCCGGTCGAAGGCGAGCTGGCACGCCGGGCCGAGATGGTCCAGGTCGAGGGCGGCAGGGTCGTCGACCAACAGGACGAGGTGGGGATTGCCCAAGTCGAGGGTGACCATCTTGACCGCATCGACCAGCCCGGGAGAGGAGCCGAGGGCGGGACCAGGACGGGCCGGTCCCATGTCGACCTCCACCCAGGCCGTGACCGGGTCGGGACCAGATCGCACCCGCAGCCGGCGCCGGCCGCCGTCGGTGCTCACCTCCAGGTCGAGCTCGGCCACCCCGCGCCGGCGGGCCACGGCCTGGCCCAGGCAGCGGATGCCGTTGCCGCTCATCTCGGCCCTGCTCCCGTCGGCGTTGCGCAGCTCCATGGTGACGCCGGACGTGGCCGTCGACGGCGTCACCCGCACGAGGCCGTCAGCCCCGACGCCCTGGCGCCGGTCGCACAGGGCGCGGGCGACGTCGGCGTCGATGGGGGCGGCGAGGCCCTCGTCGATCACCACCAAGAAGTCGTTGCCGAGGCCGTGGTGCTTGGTCAGGTGCACGGGAGCCAGTCTCCCAGGAGGTCGGGTACCAGTGCGAGGGGGTTGCCGCCCACGTCGTGCCAGACGATGCGGGGGTCTCGCCGGAACCACCGGAGCTGGCGGCGGGCAAAGCGGCGGGTGCGCCGGAGCGTCTCGGCCATCGCCTCGTCCAGGGGAAGCTGGTCCTCCACGTAAGCCAACAGCTCCCGGTAGCCCAGCGCCTGGCGGGCGGTCCGGGACAGGCCGCCGGGGCGGGCGGCCAGGCCCCGCACCTCGTCGAGCAAGCCGGCGCCCATCATGGCCTCGAGCCGGGCGGCGATGCGGGCGTCGAGGGCCTCGGGGGCGAGGCGCAGCCCGACCTGGGCGATGGGCGAGGGTGGGTAGGCGACCAGGCCGGGGCCGAAGGAGGAGAAGGCCCGGCCGGCGCCCAGCGTCACCTCCAGGGCCCGCACCACCCGGCGGCGGTTGCTCGCCTCCATGCGGCTGGCCGCCAGGGGGTCGAGCTGGTGGAGCCGGCGGTGCAGCACGGCGGTGTCAGGCTCGGCCTCCACCTCGGCCCGAGCCTCGGGGTAGCGGCCGGGCAGGGTGAGGTCGTCGACCACAGCCCGGACGTAGAGGCCGGTCCCCCCTACCAGCACCGCCCGCCGACCCCGGGCCTCGATGCCGGCCAGCGCCCTCCGGGCGGCGGCCTGGAAGCGGGCCACCGAGAAGTCTTCGGCCGGGTCGGCCACGTCGAGCAGGTGGTGGGCCACCTCGGCCTGCTCGGCCGGGGTGGGCTTGGCCGTGCCGATGTCCATGCCCCGGTACACACCCATGGCGTCGACGCTGACCAGCTCCAGGTCGGGAACCCGCCGGGCCAGCTCCAGGGCGAGGGCCGACTTGCCCGAGGCGGTGGCGCCCACGATGGCCAGATGGCGGGCTGGTGGCGTCACGCAGAGGGCCGAAAGGAGAGGTCGCGGGCGACGAGGCGCTCGGGGACCAGGCGGGCGAGGACGGCGCCGGCGCCCACGAGGTAGTCACCGAAGCGGGGGTCCCAGGTGTGGCGGTCGGGGCCCAGGTAGCGGCTGAGCTTGCGGTAGGTGAGGTCGGCATCGAACGGGAGTACCTCGGCCGTCCCGGAGGCGGACACCTTCAGGGTCTCACCCGTGGCCAGGTCACAGGAGTCGACGACGAGGGCGACCCTCGGATCGTCGGTCAGGGCCGCCGGGAGCTTGGACCACGAGCCGGTCAGCCACCAGAAGGTGTGGTCCTCCCAGAGGTACCAGACCGGCCTGACGGAGGGTTCGGCGGTGGCCACCCGGGCCACCAGCGGCCGGGCCAGGAAGGCGTCGACGTCGAAGGGGACGGCGCCGGCGCCGGCGCTCACAGGGTGTGGAGCTTGATCGAAGGGAAGCGGCGAAAGTCCCGGTCCTCCGACAAGATGGTGTCGATGCCATGCTCTCGACAGACGGCGACGAGTTGCGCATCGAAGATTCGGTTGCCAGTCACCCCACCGGAAGACCCCAGGGAGTCGCTCCTTCGGCGAGGCCACGAACGGCCGCCCTGGCCCGTTCGTGGTACGGGCTCTCCTCACGATGGGCGTAGACCAAGATGTTGGTGTCGACCGCAATCACCGGAGAGCGCCGTCCTCCTCCATGAGATCGTAGAGAGCGTCGCGATCAGCAGGATCGGCGTTGGGTCCCCTGTCGCCCCGCACGGTCGGGAGGTGCAGAACGAACGGCGGAGACGGCGCCGGACCTGCCAGCTCGGCCCGTAGCGCCGCTTCCACCAGTGCGGTGAGGGTGGTGCCGCGCTCGGCCGCCAGCCGCTTACCCCGACGGATCAGCTCGTCATCGAGGTTGAGCGTCGTCTTCATACTCCTCCACCATACTCGTAGAGCCGTATATATGGATCATGCTGACGCGACGGGGATACGGGTGCGATGGCGTGGTGCGGCGATCACCCGCACCAGCTCGCCGCGAAGGTGGTGGGGGGCGGCAGCGGTGACGAGGACCTCGACGAAGGCACCGGCCCCCAACACCTGGGGGGACCGGAAGTGCACCAGCTTGTTCTGGCGGGTGCGGCCGCTGAGCACCGCCGGGTCCTTCTTGCTCGGTCCCTCGACCAGCGCCTCCTCGACCCGGCCGATGCGGGCCCGGTGCTTGGCCAGGGCGCTGCGCTCCACCACCACCCGCAGGCGCTCGAAGCGCTCGGCCACCACCTCGGCGGGTACGAACTCCTCGACCCGCGCTGCGGCCTCGGTCCCCTTGCGGGGGCTGAAGATGAAGGTGTAGGTGCTGTCGTACTCGGCGGCGGCGGCCACCTCCAGGGTGCGCTCGAAGTCGTCGTCGGTCTCGCCCGGGAAGCCCACGATGAGATCGGTGCTGACGGCCAGATCGGGAACCGCCGCCCGGGCTGCTGCCAGCTTGGCCAGGTACCGCTCGGCGGTGTAGCCCCGGTGCATGGCCGCCAGGGTCCGGTCGCTTCCCGACTGCAGGGGCAGGTGCAGGTGCTCACAGACGGCCGGGGTCTCGGCCATGGCGGCGATGGTCTCAGGCCGCAGGTCCTTCGGATGGGGGCTGGTGTAACGGAGCCGGCCAATGCCGTCGACTCCTCCCACCTGGCGGAGCAGCTCGGCGAACAGGGGGCGCCGGTGGGTGAGGTCACGGCCATAGGAGTTGACGTTCTGGCCCAACAGGGTGACCTCGACGGTGCCGACAGAGGCGAGCGTCTCGATCTCGGCCACCACCTCGGCCATCGGACGGCTGATCTCGCGTCCCCGGACGGACGGCACGATGCAAAAGGCGCAGGCATTGTCGCAGCCGATCTGGATGGTGACCCACGCCGACCACGGCAGGTCGCGACGCACCGGCAGCGCCGAGGGGAAGGCGTCACTCTCCTCGAGGATCTCCATGAGCGGCCCCTCGGCCTCGGCTCGGTGCAGCAGCGCCACGGCGGCGCCCACGTTGTGGGTGCCGAGCACCACGTCGACGAAGGGCGCCCGGCGCTGGACGAGATCGCGGTCCTTTTGGGCCAGGCAGCCGGCGACGACCAGCTGCATGCCGGGGCGGGCGGTCTTGAGGCTCTTCAGGTGCCCGAGGGTGCCGTAGAGCTTGTCGTCGGCGTTCTCGCGAATGCAGCAGGTGTTGAGCACCACCACGTCGGCACCGGCCACATCGTCGGTGGCCTCTAGGCCGTCGGCCTCGAGCAAGCCCGCGATGCGCTCCGAGTCGTGCACGTTCATCTGGCATCCGAACGTGCGAATGACGTAGCGGCGGCCCATGTCGGTCAGGCTAGAGGCGCTTCGCCACTGCGTCAGCGATTGAGGGTCAGCGATTGAGGCCCGAAGGACCTCGCAAGCTACTCCTCGTCGTCGACCGCGGGAGCGATGTGGAGCTCGGCCGGAGCTGCGATCTGGGTCCGGTTGCCGTAACGGTCGCCGATGACCAGGCGAATGGCGGTGCGCCGCTCGCCGTCGATCTCGATGTCGGCGAAGTTCGGTACGCAGACCAGATCGATCCCGCCGGCGGCGACGTAGCCGCGAGCGATGGCAAGGGCCTTGATGGCCTGGTTGAGAGCACCGGCACCGACGACTTGCACCTCGACGCTGCCCGCCTCTCGCACGACACCGGCCATGGCGCCGGCGACGGAGTTCGGGTTGGACTTGCTGGACACCTTGAGCATCTCAGGGGCACGAGGGGTATCGGAGGGCATGGGCGGGGACGTAGAGGAAAAGGTGGCGGTCATGCCTCAACTATTCGACGCCCGACGGCCAAAGTCCTCCCCGCCGCAACAATTGCATCGCGAAGCTTTGGCCGCTCGCTACTGGGGGGCGGTGACCAGCACCACGGCGAAGCCGTCGTGGCCTTTGGTGCCCACGGTCTGGATGGTGGTGGCCTCCACACCGGCCATGCTTGCTACCATCTCGTTGAACCTCCGTATCCCCTGTGTAGCGGGATCAGCGCTGTCGGCGTCGATCACCTCGCCCCCTCGCACGGCGTTGTCGACGATGATCACCGTGCCGGGCCGGGACAGCTCGAGGGCCCGGGCGAAATACACCGGGATGGACTCCTTGTCGGCGTCGATGAACACGAAGTCGAACGGCTCGCTCCTGCTGGCCACCAGATCGGCCAGGGTGTCGGCGGCGGCGCCGAGCATCACCTCGACGCGGTCGGCCACGCCGGCGACGGCCAGGTTGGCCTCGGCCACCTCGCCATGTCGGGGGTCGAGCTCAAGGGTGACCAGGCGACCGCCGGGTGGAAGGGCCCTCGCCAGCCAGATGGTGCTGTAGCCACCGAGGGTTCCCACCTCCAAGATCCGAGCGGCGCCCTGGGCTCGGGCCAACAGCCACAGCAGCTTCCCCTGAAGGCTTGAGACTTGAATCGTCGGCAGATCCGCCTCGGCGCTAGCCCGCAGCGCGTCTTCCAGCACCGGGTCGGGAGCGATGAGCAGACCGCTGAGGTAGTCGTCGACTGCCGTCCAGTGCTCCTGGCTCATCGCTCCCTCCCGTTCGGGGATCATTCGAGCCGGGCGGGTTCGTCATCGGGGTTGGTCGCCGGGGCCACAGCCGGCTCTTCGGCCGCCACGCCGATGCCCACCTTTACCCGGATGCGTTCGGAGATGTCGACCATGAGCTCGGGGTTGGCGGCTAGGAAGGACTTGGCGTTCTCCCTGCCTTGGCCGAGCTGCTCATCCTCATAGGTGTACCAGGCACCCGACTTCTTGACGATGCCGAGATCGACGCCCACGTCGAGCAGCGATCCCTCCCGGCTGATGCCCTTGCCGTACATGATGTCGAACTCCGCCAATTTGAAAGGAGAACTGACCTTGTTCTTCACCACCTTGACCCGGGTGCGGTTGCCCACCACCTCGACGCCATCCTTGATGGCCTCGATGCGCCGGATGTCGAGCCGGACCGAGGAGTAGAACTTGAGCGCACGGCCCCCCGGTGTGGTCTCCGGTGAGTTGTGAACCATCACCCCGTCGGCGAAGTAGTTGTGGGTGCCCTCCACCTCGAGGTCGAAGCGGTGGGTGTTGCGAGATGGCGGCTTGGCCGTGATGGACGTGATGGGCATGGGCACCAGCTCGTGGCGCATGGGCGCGAAGACCGGCTCGACGGCGAAGCGGCCCCGGAACCGGGCCAGCAGCTTGTAGTCCATGGACGGATGCACGAACGGGGCGATGAGGGCGTGCAGCTTGGCCGTCTCGTCCTTGGGGAACTGGAGGACAGCCTGGCCTGCTCGCTGGATCAGCTTGGGCCGAATGGCCCAGACATCAGCCAGGTAGGCGACGAGCCGGTCGCGTGAGGTGGCCTCCATGGCTTGGATACAGATCTCGGAGCGACCGCTGCCTTCTCTTGTGCGCTCTTGGAGACCCTTCGCTCGCACGGTGAAGCCACCGTCGTCCATGTACCAAATGGCCAGGGACAGCGGGGTGAGCTGCTTGAGGTAGTCGTGGCTGAGCACCTTCTGGCCGTCGGCGTAGACGGCCCGACGCAGCTCGGCCAGCTCGGGCTGAGGGGAAAGGGCGTGGAAGACCGCACCCTTGGCGTTCACCGAACGGCTGCTTCCGAGGTTGGCGAACAACGACGCCTTCCAGTCGCAGTAGTCAGCCTGCTTGGCACCGTGGCCAAACCGCAGCCGGGCGCCATGGCCGCTCCTGGTGGGTGACAGGGCTCCGTCGCCCATGAGCCCGCCCAGGAGCACCTCCCACTGGAGGCCGGACAGCTTGAAGGGCACGGCCTGGAGGACCCGATCGCCCACGCCCAGCTCCTGGGCCTCCTGCCACCCACCGGGCGTGCGGATCTGGTGGTTGGGCGTCACCGCGAACTGAGAGCGGCCGTTTCCCGCTCCTCGAGCGACAGTGAACTGGAGGAACTCCTCGGTCTTGCCGTTGTCGAACCAGTTGACGACCTTCCTCGGCACCACGGCCCCGAGGTCGGGGTCGTAGGAGAGCACTTCGAGGGGCATGCGCTGGTTGACGATCTTGCCGATCTTCTCTCGAGAACCGTCAGCCAAGGTGACTCTTGTGCCATATGAACAACAGCCGAACATGACCCCTATCTTCTCGCGCAATTGATTGATGAAGATGCAGATGGTCTGGGACTTGCTGAGGTTGCCGGTGAGCTTGCGCAGGGCCTGGGACATGAGGCGGGCCTGGAGGCCGACGTGGGCGTCGCCCATCTCGCCCTCGATCTCGGCCCGGGGGGTGAGGGCGGCCACGGAGTCGATGACCACCACGTCGAGGGCGCCGGAGCGGATCAGGGTGTCGACGATCTCCAGGGCCTGCTCGCCGGTGTCGGGCTGGGAGATGAGCAGCTCATCGACATCGACCCCGATGGCCCGGGCATAGATCGGGTCCATGGCGTGCTCGGCGTCGATGTAGGCACAGATGCCTCCGTTGCGCTGGGCCTCGGCCACCACGTGCATGGCGAGGGTGGACTTGCCCGACGACTCGGGACCGTAGACCTCGACCACCCGGCCCCGAGGCAGGCCCCCGATGCCGAGGGCGAGGTCGAGTGCCAGGGCGCCGGTGGAGATGGCTTCGATGTCCATCGAGGTCTTGTCGCCCATCTTCATGATGGCGCCCTTGCCGTGGTTCTTTTGGATCTGGCCCACCGCCATCTCCAGTGCCTTCGCTCGGTCCACTGTCGCTCCTGTCTCTGAGAAATGCCTTGCTGGCGAGGTTCGGGACCCCGAAGGGCCGATGAGCACACCCTACGAAGGGGGTGAGACAACTTCCACGCGTGTAGTTCGCGCCGGCCCCACCCTACCCACGAACGATCGTTCGTTCAAGGACCTCGGGCCGGTCAGCCCTCGAGGGGAAAGGTGGCCACCACGTCGTAGTGGTTGGCCACGCCGGGGAGCCCGGCGGACACGCTTGCCACCAAGGCGATCTCATTGACCTCCCAGCGCCCGGACACCGCTTCGCCGAGGAGCCCGTCGAGCGATCCCTTCCCCCGGTTGCGGGCCAGGGTGATGTGGCCGGAGAAGGGACGGGGGCTGGGGGGCTGGCCGACCTCAGCGCTGCTGGCCAAAAGTGCCTGGGCCAACGCATCGAGGCCGGCGACGGGGACCTGGACCACGTTGCGTCCGAGCTTGGTCACCGCCGAGCCCATCTCTGCCACTGCCGGGGCCGCGAGCTTGGCCGCCTCCGCCACCCTCTGGCCGGCGGTGACACCATCGTCGACATCGACCTCGCCGAAGAAGCGCAGCGTCACGTGCCACTGCGAAGATGGGGTCCAGTGCAGGCCCGGGCGCGACGGACGATCGAGGGCGGCCAGGCTCGCCAGGACGGGTTCCGGTGGCCAGACGGCGACGAAGAGGCGCAGCGCCGACGCCCGTCAGCCGTGGATGCGGGCCACTGGCGCCGCTACCACCGAGGGGGCCAACAGATCGGGGCGCTCCACGACCCGCACGTCGGCCGGATCGGGCAGACCCGCCACCCTGGCCATCTCAGCGACGCTGAGCGTCTCCTGGTGCACCAGGTGCTCGGCCACGGCGATGAGGCGGTGACTGTTGTCCTGCAGGATCGACCGGGCTGCCTGTTCGGCCTGGGACAAGAGCTTGGCCACCCCCGGCTCGGACCGGCTCTCGGTGCGGGAGCGGGTGACGGCGTCGTCGTTGCGGCCGGCCAGCTCGAAACGGCCGGTCATGGCCCAGCGCTCCACCATCTTGCGGGCCAGCTTGGCGGCGTCGTCGAGGTCGTCCTCGGACCGGGTGCTGGGCTCGCCGAAGGTCGCAACCTCCGCCGCCCGACCGCCCAAGAGGACGATGAGCTGAGCCATGAGCTCGCGCTTGGTCAGCGTGGTGCGGTCGTCACCGAAGGACCAAGCCGACTTCTCCGACGAGCTGGCCCGGGGGACGATCGACACGCGAGGCGGGATCTTGACGTTCTTGAGCAGCAGCGAGAGCAGGGCGTGGCCGGCCTCGTGGTAGGCGATCAGACGCTTCTCGTCCTCGTCGATCAGGCGCGAGCTGCGTGCGCCTCCCGACACCCGGGCCACTGCCTCCTCGATCTCGTCGGCCGTGATCTTCGTGCGATGGCGCCGGGCGGCCAGCAGGGACGCTTCGTTGATGATGTTGGCCAATTCGGCGCCACTCAACCCGGTGGTCTGGCTGGCGACCTCGCTCCAGTCGACCTGGCGCGACATCGGCCGACGCGAGGCGTAGAGGCGAAGGATGGCCAGGCGTCCGGCGAAGTCCGGGGGGTCGATCTGGATGCGACGATCGAAGCGCCCGGGCCGCACCAGGGCGGGGTCGAGCAGCTCGGGACGGTTGGTGGCGCCGAGGATCAACACGCCCGACGACGAGGCGAAGCCGTCGAGCTCGACCAAGAGCTGGTTGAGGGTGTGGTCGAACTCGCGCTCGCCGTTGCCCCCCCCGCTGCGCTTCAGGCCCACGGCGTCGAGCTCATCGATGAACACGATGGCGGGCGAGTCTTGGTCCTTGGCCTTCTCGAACAGCGAGCGAATGCGGGCCGCGCCGAGGCCCACGTACTGCTCCACGAAGCTGGAGGCGGAGACGAAGTAGAACGGCACCCCGGCCTCTCCGGCCAAAGCCCGGGCCAGCAGCGTCTTGCCGTTGCCAGGATGGCCGCACAACAGGATGCCCTTGGGCAGCTCGGCGCCCAGCGCCCGGAAGCGCTCAGGATCGGTGAGGTACTCCTTGACCTCCCGCAGCTCCTCGATGGCCTCGTCGAGACCGGCGACGTCGGCGAAGGTGACAAGAGGGCCGTCGAGGGTCGAGGCCTCGGTGAAGACGGCCTCCGGCGAGGCCGGACCCTCGGCCATGACCGCAGATGACCGGCCGGCGGGCGCCTTGTCGGCCCTGCCCATCGGCAGCAATGAAGAGATGCCCGAAGGGCGCTTGCCCACCCTGGCCGCCGTCGCCTGGGCAGCAAAGATCCTGGTGGCGTCGGCAGCTGCCGCCGGCGCCATCTTGTCGCCGGCCCTGGCGTTGAGTGCCTTTCGGCTGCCGTGGCGCGTCAGGTACAGGGCGAGGCCCAAGACCACGCCGATGGAGCACACCGCGGCAAGGAACGCCGGGTGCAGCAAGATGTCAGTAGTTTCCATTTCGGAGAGCACCTCGAGTCGACCGACCTGCACTCCAGCCCGCCCGGACAGTAGTGCCACGGGCACGCAGCGTTCAAACCGGGTACGCACCACGCGAGGGTCAGCAGTCGACGGCGGCTCGCAGGGTCCGGCAGGCGCGAGCCATCCGGGGCGGGGTCAGCGTGGTCAGGTACCGCCGGAACGCGGTCCTCGGCAAGGTGTGAAGGTTGTCGAAGGACGCAAAGCAGTCTGCGGCCACGTCGTCCTCGGCCACGGTCAACGCCAGCTCCGAGACGACACCCCGACGGGTCCGGGTCAAGGCCGCCACCACCACTCGGTCGATTCGATCAACAACCGGGTCTCGGGTGAGGACAACACCGGCCGGTCCCCGCCGTCGGGTGTGGCGGCGAACCAGATCTCACCGCGTCGCATGATCCCGCCGATCGGCCCACTCGGCCCAGTCCGTCCAGTCCTCTGTGGGACCCCAGTCGTCGGCCGCGTCCAAGGCGAGCTCGTCGGTGGTGAGAGGCACGGCTGCGTAGGCGGCAACGTCGACCTCGGCGGCCAGCCGGGTCAGGTGGGCGGCCAAGGCGTCCCGGAGCAGTTCAGAGCGTTCGACACCGAGCCGTTCGGCCCAGCGATCCGCCTCGGCGACATCCTCGTCGTCGACCCGGAAGCTGACCATTTTCGTCATACGTCTATGGTAGAGTTGTCATACGCCAAGGTCAAGTGGCTGCCGACCTGGCCGGAGTCAACACCTCAGTCGGTCAGGCGCAGGCGCAGGCAGTCGAGGGCGGACACGGCGGCGATCTGGCGGATCACGGTCCGGTCGCCGGCCAGGCGCAGATGCACGGCCTCGGTGCCCTTCTCCAACGCCACGCCCACGAACACCGTGCCCACGGGCTGGCCGTCCTGCTCCTCGGGGCCGGCCACGCCCGTCACCGACAGGCCCACCTTGGCTTCGAGCGCCCGGCGGGCGCCTTCGGCCATGGCCGTCGCTGCGTCCTCGCAGACCACGGGGCCCTCGGGTACGCCGAGGAGATCAAACTTGACCTTGCTGGCGTAGGAGACGATGCCGCCTCGGAACCAGCCGGACGACCCAGGGACCTCGGTGCAGCGCGAGGCGATCAGGCCCCCCGTCATCGACTCGGCCACTCCCAGCGTAAGTTGATGAGCCTGGAGCAGCCCGCCCACCACCGCCTCCATCGCCGTGCCGTCGATGGCGAAGACGCTGTTACCGAGAATGGCCCGCACCGACACCTCCTCGGAGTCGAGGATGGCCACGGCGTCCTCAGTGGTGGCGGCCTTGGCCGTGATCCGCACCTTGACGCCCTCCATGCCGCTGGCCAGGAAGGCGATGGTGGGATTGCCGGTCGAATCCAGCGCCTCCAGGCGCGGCGCCAGGCGCTCGGCGAGGGACGACTCCGCCTGGCCCCAGGTGTGCAGCACCCGGCTGACGATGGCCGCCCGACCCCCCATCCGGGCCTGGAGGTCGGGCAGGACGGCCCGGTCCATCATCTCGGTCATCTCGTGGGGGACGCCGGGCACGGCGTACATCACCTGACTCCCGACCGGACAGATGAGCCCTGGTGCGGTCCCCCGTCGCTGCTCGATGACCGATCCCCCAACAGGGACCTGGGCCTGGCGCTCGTTGCTGAGCGACATCGGCCGGCCCCGGCGCTCGAACAGCTCCCGGATGCACGCCAGCACGGCATCGTCGCCCACCAGCGCCACCCCCATGACCTCGGCCAAGGCGTCGCGGGTGACGTCGTCGGGCGTGGGCCCGAGCCCACCGCACACCACCACGGCGTCAGCCCGCCCCAAGGCGACCCGAAGCACGCCCACGATCCGCTCCACGTTGTCACCAACCCGGCTCTGGTAGTGGACGTCGATCCCGGCCAGGGCCAGGTGACGGCCGATCCACGCCGAGTTGGTGTCGACGACATCGCCGAGCAGGAGCTCGGTGCCCACGGCGACGACCTCAACGCGCATCGGTGCCACCGCCGCCGGCCACGCGGTCACGAGCTCGACGGGCGCCGGCGCCATCGAGCAGGTACTGCACCCCGCTGGTGACGGTGAGGGCTACCGCCGCCCACAGCACCGTCCTCGCCATCCACGGCGCCCGCCGGGAGACGGGCGGGAACAGGGCCAGGCCCACGGCGATCTCTTGAACGACGGTCTTGGCCTTGGCCGAGCGCCGGGCCGGGATGGATATGCCACGGCGACCGACCCAGCTCCGATAGAAGCTCATGGCCAACTCCCGCACGGCGATGAGTCCGACCGGGAACCAGCCAAAGACCCCTCGTCCGGCCAGGACCACCAAGGCACCGAGGACCAACAGCTTGTCGGCCAGCGGGTCGAGGAAGGCCCCGGAGCGGGTCGTGCCGTGGCGGCGGGCGAGGTAGCCGTCGAGCCCGTCGCTGGCGGCTAAGGCGACCCACAAGGCGAGCGCCAGGTAGGAGGCCCCGGTACCCGCCATCAGGCCCAAGAGCACGGGGGTGCCTGCCACCCGCGCCATGGTGACCCCGTTGGCGGGCGTCACCAGTGCCGAGGGCCCGAACGCCCTCACCGAGGTGGCGGTGCGGAAAGGCAAGGGTCGACGTCGTCGGTCTCTACGGCGTCGGCGGCCACGAGGTCGGGACCGGTGGAGGCGACGATGCCCACCGTCGCCAGCGTCCCCACAGCCAAGTCGGTGGGCAGGTACACGACGCCGTCGATCTCCGGGGCCTCCCGGTAGCTGCGGCCCACCCCGACCCGGTCGACCAGGACCTCGACCTCCCGGCCGACGAGGTCGTCCCGGCGCCGTGCGGTGATGGCGTCTTGGCGCTCGCTGCACTCGGCCAGGCGCTCACGCACCAAGCTCGCTTCGACCCGGCCGTCGAGGTCGGCGGCGTAGGTGGCGTCCTCGGGAGACCAGGCGAAGAAGCCGCACCAGTCGAGCTGGGCGTCGTCGAGGAAGGCCAGGAGAGCGTCGTGGTCGGCCTCGGTCTCGCCGGGGTAGCCGACGATGAAGTTGGAGCGAAAGGCGGCCTCGGGGGCGCGCCGGCGGACGTCGGCCATGCGGGCGAGGAAGCGCTCGCCGTCGCCCCAGCGCCGCATGCGCCGGAGCAGGGGCCGGGACACGTGTTGCAGCGACAGGTCGAAGTAGGCCACACCGGTGGCGCACATGGCGTCGACCAGGCCATCGGTGAGGTCGGAGGGGTAGAGGTAGAGCAGCCGGACCCGGTCCACCCGTTCGGCCACGGCCTCGACCAGCGGGACGATCCGGCGCTCACCCCGGCCCTGGTCGCGCCCGTAGGCGGCGAGGTCCTGGGCCACGAGGACGACCTCCCGGACGCCATCGCCGAGGGCCTCGACCTCGGCCAGGATGGAGTCAGCGTCGCGACTACGTTGCGGCCCCCGGAACGAGGGGATGGCGCAGAACCCACAGGCCCGGTCGCAGCCCTCGGCCACCTTGACGTAGGCCCACGGGCCCCGAGCCGGCGGACGGGGCAGGTTGAGCAGGTCGAACGAAGGTAGCGCCACCTTCGACGCAGGCCGGCCCAGGTGGACGGGGACACCGAAGCCGACCACGGTGTCGACCTCGGGCAGTGCGGTCGCCAGCTCGTCGCCGTAGCGCTCGGCCAGACAACCCGTGACCACCAGCTCGGCCCCGGGCCGGCGGGCACCGCTGAGCGCCAGGACCGTCTCGATCGACTCGGTCCGAGCCTCCTCGACGAAGGCACAGGTGTTGACCACCACCAGGTCGGCCTCCGCCGACGAGGCCGCCGGTGCGAGCCCGTCGGCCACCAGGGTGCCGGTGAGCTTGTCGGAGTCGACCTGATTCTTGGGACAGCCGAGGGTCTCGACCCAAAAGCGCCTCGCCATCGGCGCCACCCTACCGGTGCGGCGCGGCGGCCTTCTGTGGCACGGTGGCGCGCGACGAGACGAGACGAGAGAGATGAGGCCATGACCGACCACCACGTCGAGCTCGACCCCAAGCAGGAGGAGCTGTGCCGCCAGAGCACGTGGGACTTCTCCCATCTCCGGGCGGTCTTCGTCAACTGCACCCTCAAGCGCTCGCCGGAGCTGTCCCACACCCAGGGCCTGGCCGACCTCTCCATGGAGATCATGCGGCGCCAGGGGGTCGGCGTGTCGCTGATCCGCGCCGTCGACCACGACATCGCCACCGGCATCTGGCCCGACATGACCGAGCACGGCTGGGAGGGCGACGAGTGGCCGGCGCTCTTCGAGCGGATCCTCGGCGCCGACATCCTGGTGCTGTGCACGCCCATCTGGCTGGGCGACAAGTCGTCGGTGTGCACCAGGGTGGTCGAGCGGCTGTACGCCAACTCCAGCCAGGTCAACGAAGTGGGCCAGTACGCCTACTACGGGCGGGTGGGCGGCTGCCTGGTCACCGGCAACGAGGACGGGATCAAGCACTGCGCCATGAACATCCTCTACTCGCTGCAGCACCTGGGCTACGTCATCCCTCCCCAGGCCGACGCCGGATGGATCGGTGAAGCCGGTCCCGGCCCTTCCTACCTCGACCCCGGATCGGGCGGGCCCGAGAACGAGTTCACCAACCGCAACACCACCTTCATGACCTGGAACCTGCTTCACCTGGCCCGCATGATCAGCGCCGGCGGGGGCATCCCCGCCCACGGGAACCAACGCTCGGCGTGGGACGCGGGCTGCCGGTCGGACTTCCCCAATCCGGAGCACCGGTAGCGTAACCGGGTGCAAACCTCTCACGTCCTGTTCGGCATCGGGTACCCGGTGGCCGTCGGCGTGATCGCCCGCTTCGTGCCGGTGGTGCGTCAGCGTCGGTTGCGCTGGCTGGCCGTCCACCACCTCGGGGTCGCCGCCATCATCGCCGGCTGGGCCCTGCGGGGCGAGGCCTCCGCCGTGGCCGTCAACTCGTCCTGGCTGGCCGCCTCGTCCGCCTGGTACGCGCTGGGCGGGCAGAGGGCCTCGGGCCGGCGATGAGCGTGCGGCCCTGTCGGTCGCTTTCTGGTCAATTTGGTACCCCTGTGGTCCATCACTGACCGATAAGCGTCGCCACTGGGCGCCCCTAGCTAGCTAGGGTTGACGCCGCTGCCCTTCTGCTCGGCGCCCTGGTCCCCTGCCTCACTGCTCACTTCGATGCTGTTGACGCTTTCGACACCATGGACGTCGGTGTTGGCGAGCACGGCCATGAAGCGCTCGCCTATCTCGGCCGGATCCTCGTCGTAGTCGAGCTTCTCGAGCGTGACATCAAGGATGAACTTCATGGTGACCTCCTGGTGAGACGGCTGGGACGTGACCAGCGAGGGTAGCCCAGCCCCTGAACCGGGCACAGTTCTCAGCATGCCAGCTAGGGCGGGTCGGTGGCGAGGGCGGCCATGAAGGCGTCGGCCGCTTGGCGGTGGCCGGCCACGCCCAGCTCGGAATCGAGGGCTGACAGGTCGACAAACTGGGTGCCGGTGCGCTGCGCCACCCGCTCGGCGGCGGCGCCGTAGGGCCCGACGGGAACGGCGTCCTCGGGCGACGGTGGCCCCGTCGCCACCAGCACCCTGGCCCCGCTGTCTTGGAGGCGGCGCACGACCAGCTCCAGGTCGCGCTCGTAGGCAGCCACCGAGGTGCCGGCCCGGACGTCGCCCCGGGTGAGCCACACCGTGGCCAGGGTCGGCCCTAGCTCCAGGGCAGCAGGCACCTGCTGGTCGAGGGCCTGGGCCACGGTCGCTCCCGGTGATGACAGGTTGACGAGGACGGCTCGCCGGGGCAGGGCCTCGGTGAAGAGGAGCTGGGGCCACGACTGGCGGAGGCTGTCCGGCAGCCGAACACCGGTCGTCTCGCCTCCGCCCACGGCCACGAAGACCACGGGTGGGCCGGTGTTGTCGGCCGGCGGGATGGTGGACGCCGTCGTCTGGTCGCCGGCGGTCGCACAGGCGGCGACCAGGACCGCCAGCAGCACGGCGACCAGGGGCACGAGCGGGCACCGGCGCCTCACGATCCCCCCACCGCTTCGCGGGCCGGCAGGCGGGCGGCTCGCAACGCCGGCACCGTACCCGCCACCAGCGAGAGCAGGGCCGAGCCGACGATCCCGCCGGCGACCACCAGCACCGGGATGCCGAGGCGCACCCCCACCAGCCCCTGGGCGGCGAGGTAGCCGTTGACCACCTCACTCACCCCCCGGGCCACCAGCCAACCGAGGGCGGTGCCCAACAGGCCGCCCAGCAGGCCGAGCGCCGTGGCCTCGACCAGGAAGATCCGCAGCACGTCGCGGTCGCGGGCACCGATGGCCTTCAGCACCCCGATCTCCCGGCGTCGCTCCCGCACGGCCGCCAGGAGGGCGTTGGTGATGCCGAGGGCGGCGATGACGAGGCCGATGCCACCCACGGCGCTGAGCACGATCTCCACCACGTGCAGGTAGCGCCGGACGGTGGCGATGAGGTTCTCGGGAGCGCTGGTCGAGTAGCCCACGGCAGTGATCTGGGCCCGTACTCGGCTGACGTTGTCGATGCCCTCGGCCACCACGAACAGCCCGGTGTAGGGCGAGGAGGCAAGCTCGAGGGATGCGCCGCCGTCAGGCCCCGAACCGGTCCACGCTCGCGCCGTGCGGGCCTGGTCGATAGGGACCAGGAAGGAGCCCGACCCGGCCTCTTGGGCAACCACGCCGACCACCTGGGCCCGCACCCAGCGGCCCCGTACGAAGGATCGCTCACCGTCGGGGTAGAAACGCCCGGCGCCCCAGCGAATCTCGCTGCCCACCACGGTGGAGGCCTCGGTGCGTTCCAGCCCGAGGCGCTCGAGGTAGCCCTGGGTGACGGCGACCTCGGTCACCGACGACTCGCCCGGGAGGCGGCCGGCCAGCACGGTGAGGGGCAGCGAGGCGGCCGACGACAGGTCGACCCCCACGATGGTATCGAGGAAGGGATCGAGGGCCTGGCCCTCGACCGTTCGATCAGGGGCGGTGACGAGTACCCGGGCAGTGATGACGGGGAGCACCCGGCTCACGGCGGGCAGGGCGGCGATGCGGGCCAGGGCGGCGTCGTCGAGATCGCGTGGCGGTCCCGGCCGGGCGTTGTCCTGGTCGATCTGGCCTGGGTCGGGCTCGGCCGCCGCCACCTTGATCCCGGCCAGCGGGCCGCCCTTGGCCAGCTCGTCGAGCACCTTGGTCTCCGCCGTGCCGGCGATGGTGAGCAGGGCCGTGAGCAAGGCGGCGGCCAGTGCCACGGCCAGGACCGTCAGCACCGCCCGCCCCGGCCGGCGCTGCACCCCCTTGCCGGCCAGCGCCAGCGCATCGCGCCAACTCATCGCCGCTCCCCCGGCCCGCCGACGTGGCCCATCACACCGACGCTGCCTCGTGCAGGTTTCCTCGCCGGAGGGCAAGCAAGCGCTTCGCCCGCCCGGCCAGGGCCCGGTTGTGGGTGACGACCACGAGCGTGCAACCGTGCTCCGCCGGCAGCGACTCGAGCAGCTCCACCACCATCGTCGTGCTGTCCTCGTCCAGGTTGCCGGTGGGCTCGTCGGCCAGCACCACCCGTGGGTGGTTGGCGAGGGCCCGGGCGATGGCCACCCGTTGGCGCTCGCCGCCGCTGAGCTCGCCGGGGCGGTGGCCGGCCCGCTCCCCCAGCCCCACCGCGTCGAGCAGCTCCTTCGCCCGCCGGCCGCGCGAACGCCGGGGCACGCCGGCCAGCGTGCACGCCAGCTCCACGTTCTCGACCGCCGACAGCGTCTCCAACAGCCCGAAGTGCTGGAAGACGAAGCCCACGCTCTCCCGCCGGAAGGCCGCCAGCTCGTCGCGGGAGAGCCCGGTGAGGTCGTGGCCGTCGACCACCACCGACCCCTCCTGGGGCCGCTCCAGCCCACCGAGGAGGGCCAGCAGGGTGGACTTGCCCGCACCCGACTGACCCATCAGGGCGACGTGACCGCCCGCCTCCACCACCAGGTCGAGCCCGTCGAGCACGGTGAGGCGACCACCTCTGACTACGAAGCGATGGGTCAGGTCGCGCACGGCGATGGCGAGAGGGGGCATCGGGCCATGCTGGCCGCTGCGGCCGGTCACCGGACCGCGGGCTCTCGATGACGACCCTCGCAACCACTTTCCCGCCACCGCTTCTGGTGGCAGAAGGCGGCCGGGATGCCCGCGTTCCTGCCACCAGAACGCCAGTCCGCCGGGGCTCTTGTTGCTGGTGTTACCGTTGTTGCCACTGTGGCTACGGCAACTCGGCAACGGCCGCCGGCGAAGAAGCGACCTCCGGCTCGGCGCAAGAACAAGGGTGGCACCACCGCCGCCGCCCGCAACAAGGCCAAGCGCGAGGCGCTCCAGCGCCGACACGCCCGGGTCGTGGCCTTGCGCCGGGGCCTGAGCAGGGGCGATGTCTGGGGGGCGCTGCTGTTGGTGGGCGCCGTCCTCGTCGCTCTGGGCACCTGGGCCGACGTGGGCGGACCGGTCGGGCGTGGCCTCGACGACTCGCTCGACGATGCCGTGGGCGTGGCCCGCTTCGCCCTGCCCCCGGTTCTGGCGTGGGTGGGCCTGCTGCTCGTCCGGGGCAAATCGGGCGACGGCACGTCACGCATCGCCGCCGGGCTGGCGCTGACCCTGATCGCCGGCGATGGCTTGGTGCAGGTGGTCGACGACGACCTGGGGGGAACGCTCGGACGCCTGGTGGGGGGAACGCTGGAGCGGTTGTTGTCGCCGTGGGGCGCGTCGCTGGTGCTGGTGGCCGGCCTGACCGCCGCCATGCTGGTCTTGACCGCCACCACCGTGCGCACCGCCGCCGGCCACCTCTCCACGGCTGGGACCAAGCTCATCGAGGTCTCGCAACCGGCGGTGCGGGCGTCTCGTCGGGCGCTGCACTGGTTCACCACCCTGCCAACTCGCGACCCCACCCCCGAGACGAGCGGCGGTGACGCGGGGCCGGCGGTGTTCGTGAGCACCGACTCGGCGCCGGTGCTCTTCGACGGGATGGCCGACGCCCTTGGCGATCTGACCACCGAGATCCCGTCGATGCGGGCGGAGCCGGTGCCGCCCCTCGAGGAGCCCGACGATCCCGAACAGCTCGCCATCGACCTCGGCCCCGCCGGCGAGCGCAGTCCCTGGAAGCTCCCTCCGCTCTCGCTCCTGGAGCGCATGCCTCCCCAGGAGGTCGACCGGCGCCTCGTCGAGCAGGCCGGGCGCACCCTGGAGCGCGCCCTGGCCGCCCATGGCGTCGAGACCCGCTTGGTGGGCATGACCGTGGGCCCCACCGTCACCCGCTACGAGCTGGAGCTCGGCCCCGGGGTCAAGGTGGCCCGGGTCACCTCGCTGAACCGTGACATCGCCTACGCCATGGCCTCGCCCGACGTGCGCATCCTCGCCCCCATCCCGGGGCGCTCGGCCATCGGGGTAGAGGTGCCCAACACCCAGCGCCAGCTGGTGGCGGTGGGCGACATCCTGGCCAGCGAGGAGGCGGCGCGAGCCACCCACCCCTGCGAGGTCGCGCTCGGGCGCGACATCAGCGGTCGGGCCGTGCTGGCCAACCTGGCCGAGATGCCGCATCTGCTCATCGCCGGTGCCACTGGGGCCGGCAAGTCGAGCTGCCTGAACAGCCTGCTCACGTCGGTGCTCGTTCGCAGCACCCCCGAGCAGGTCCGCCTCATCCTGGTCGACCCCAAGCGGGTCGAGCTGGGCCAGTACAACGGCCTGCCCCACCTGCTCACCCCGGTGGTCACCAGCCCCAAGAAGGCGGCCAACGCCCTGGCGTGGGCGGTCAAGGAGATGGAGCGGCGCTACGACCTGCTCTCCGAGGTGGGGGTACGCGACATCACCGGGTACAACGGCGCCGTCGAGCGCGGGGAGCTGCGCACCGACCCCCGAGCCGAGGGGGTGGACGATCCTGGGGAGCGAATCCACGACAAGCTGCCCTTCGTCATCGTCGTGGTCGACGAGCTCAACGACCTCATGATGGTGGCCGCCCGCGACGTCGAGGAATCGATCTGTCGCATCGCCCAGATGGCCCGGGCCGTAGGCATCCACCTGGTGATCGCCACCCAGCGCCCGTCGGTCAACGTCATCACCGGCGTCATCAAGGCCAACATCCCCGCCCGCATGGCCTTCGCCGTGTCCAGCCTGGCCGACAGCCGGGTCATCCTCGACCAGGGCGGGGCCGAGCGCCTGGTGGGCCGGGGCGACATGCTCCTGTTGGGGGCGGCGTCCTCGACCCCCCGGCGCATCCAGGGATCGTGGGTAGGCGAGGACGAGGTGCAGAAGGTGGTGGCCCACTGGCGCCGCCAGGCCCCCAAGGTGGTCTCCACCATGGAACTAGTCGGTGACGATGCTCTGCTCCAATCAGGATCCGACGGTCGCTCCGGTTCGGGCGACGACGACGACGAGCTGTGCCGGGCCGCCATGGACCTGATCGTGCGCTCCCAGCTCGGCTCCACCTCCATGCTCCAGCGCAAGCTCCGAGTCGGCTTCGCCCGAGCCGGCCGCCTGATGGACCTCCTCGAGCAACGCGGCGTGGTCGGTCCCTCCACCGGCTCCAAAGCCCGCGACGTCCTCATGACCATCGAAGAGCTCGACGATCTCCAAGGCAACGCCGAACAAGCCTGAGCGACGTCGAATTGCCCGTGCTCTGTCGAACAGGCGCCCCGGTCACCCACGGAGGCGGCCGGTCTGGCTGGCCCACATGGCGATCTCGACCCGGTTACGGGCACCGAGCTTGATGAGAAGGCTGGCCACGTGGGTCTTGACCGTGCTGAGGCTGATAGAGGACTCGACGGCGATCTCGGCATTGGTGCGGCCCCGAGCGACAGCTAGGAGGATCTCCTCCTCCCGCTCGGTCAAGGGCTGGACTGGCTGCGCCGGAGGGTTGGCCGACGCATTCCCGGCAAAGGTGGTCAGGAGTCGAGCGGTAATGCCGGGGGCGATCAGCGCGTCGCCACTCGCTGC
>JBBSLT010000004.1:0-43972 GCA_038233555.1 Acidimicrobiales bacterium | reverse complement strand
TTGGTAGCGCTCGGAGCATCTGGAGGCCTGTTCCCCTCGCCGTCGGCCGTCCTGGTCATCGTGGCCGCCGTGGGCCTCGGCCGGGCGGGCCTGGGCCTGGCCCTTTTGGCCGCCTTCTCCATCGGTCTGGCCGCCACCCTCAGCGCCGTCGGCCTCGGCCTGGTCTACGGCCGCAACATCATCGAGCGCCGAGGCGGGGGGCAGCGCTTGGCCTTCCTCCCTGTGCTCGGCGCCGTCGCCCTGATCGCCCTCGGGTCCGTCATCATCATCCGAGGAATCATCGAGGTCTGAATCGCCTTCGCAACCAGAGGTTGCTCGACGAATTGGTCGTGCTCCGACCGGCCGGCAAAGCCAGCCGGTCCTCGCCCTGAACACCTTCCGGGCGAGCTCCGCTCGCCGGGCCACCATCCAGGGTGGCCGCCTCCGGCGGCGGAGTGGCCGGACTAACTACTGGACGTGCGGCCGGCGCCGGACTCTTCGAGGCGGCGCACCCGGTCGATGGGCAGCACGTGCCAGAAGTGCTCGGCGGCCTCCTCCCAGTCCTTGAGCAGGCCGGCCGCCCGGGTGGAGCCGGTGAGCTCGTGGTGGCGTTCGACCAACCAGCGCAGCTCCTCGAAGGCCTCGGTGTCGGGTCGCTCGGCTTCGACCAGCGCCGGATTGAGGTGGGCCATGAGCAGGGTCTCGGGATCCCAGACGAAGGCCTGGCCGCCGGTCATCCCCGCACCAAGGTTGTAGCCCACCGGACCCAACACCACGATGGTGCCACCGGTCATGTACTCACAGCAATGGTCGCCGGCTCCCTCGACCACAGCCGTCGCCCCCGAGTTGCGGACCCCGAAGCGCTCGCCGGCGGCACCGGCTACGAACAGGTCGCCTCCGGTGGCCCCGTAGAGGCAGGTGTTGCCGGCCAGCACCGCATCACCGGCGTCGTCGCCAGGAGGGATGATGACGAGGCGGCCGCCACCCATGCCCTTGCCCACGTAGTCGTTGGCCTCACCTACCAGCTCGAGTTCCACGCCGTGGGTGAGGAAGGCGCCGAAGCTCTGGCCGGCGGCGCCGGTGAAGCGCACGGTGGCCGTACCTCGGGGTGGGCGCTCCCCGTACTCCAGGGCGATGGCGCCGCCGAGGGACGCACCTACGGCCCGGTCGGCGTTGACGATCGGATAACGCAACTCGATGTCGGCACCGTCCCACACCGGGCGGAAGGCATCGTTGCGGAGGCGATCGCCCAGCTCCGAACGGGGTCGCTGGATGGGGTCGCCGGCGACGAAGCGCCGGGGTGCCTCGGAGTCGGCGGGCGGGGCGAACAGTGGGGACAGGTCCATGGAGTCGGCCCTGGCCACACCGCTGACCCGCTGGCGCAGATGGTCGACCCGGCCGATGGCGTCCTCCAGTCGGCGCAGACCGAGCGATGCCAGCAGGCCCCGTACCTCCTCGGCCAGGTAGAGGAAGAAGGCAGCCACCCCCTCGGGGGTGCCGGCGAAGTTGGCCCGCAGGTTGGGGCGCTGGGTGGCGATGCCCGGCTTGCATGTGTCGCGGTGACAGGCCCGCAACATGATGCAGCCCTCGGCGATCATGGCCGCGGTCCCGAAGGAGAACTCGTCGGCGCCAAGGAGGGCGGCGAGCACGACGTGGCGCCCGGTCATGAGCCCGCCGTCGACCCGGAGGCGGACCCGGCCCCGCAGGTGGTTCGCGATAAGGGCGGCTTGGGTGTCGGCCAGGCCGAGCTCCCAGGGCATCCCGGCGTGTTTGATGGACGACAGCGGGGAGGCGCCGGTACCGCCGCTGGCGCCGCTGATGTGCACCACGTCGGCCAGGGCCTTGACCACCCCGGCGGCCACCGTCCCTACTCCGTGCTCGGCCACCAGCTTCACCGAGACCTCGGCCCCGTTGACCTGCTTGAGGTCGAAGATGAGCTGGGCCAGGTCCTCGATGGAGTAGATGTCGTGATGGGGCGGGGGCGAGATGAGGGCGACGCCGGGCTGGGTGTGGCGCAGGCGGGCGATCTCGTCGGAGACCTTGTGGCCGGGCAGCTGGCCACCCTCGCCGGGCTTGGAGCCCTGGGCGACCTTGATCTGGAGCTCGTCGGCGTAGGCCACGTACTCGGGGGTCACCCCGAAGCGTCCGGAGGCGATCTGCTTGATCCGTGAGTTCTTGTCGCCGGTGGCCTGGCCCCGGGTGCGGAAGCGGGCGGTGCTCTCGCCTCCCTCGCCACAGTTGGATCGCCCGCCGAGCAGGTTCATGGCCTCGGCCAGGGTCTCGTGGGCCTCGCGGGACAACGAGCCATGCGACATGGCACCGGTGGAGAACCGGGTGACGATGGAGGTGGCCGGCTCCACCTCCTCGAGGGGGACCGGCGGCCCGCCCGGCACCAGCTCCAGGAGGTCGAGCAGCTCGGTGGGGGGGCGGTCGTTCACCAGGGCGGCGTAGCGCTCGTAGAGGTCGTAGGAGCCGCCTTTGAGGGCCCGCTGGAGGAGGTGGGCGGCGGCCATCTCATCGGTCGCCTTGACCATCGAGGCGTCGGTGAGGGCGTCGACGACGTCCTTGCCCTTGCCGTGGTACTCGCCGCCCTTGCGCACCCGGTAGTAGCCGGGGGAGGCGAGGGCCACGGCTGTTTCCGCCTCGGTTGGCCAGGCGTCTGCCTGGCGGGCCAAGACGTCGGCGCCGAGGTCGTTCCAGCCGATGCCCCCGACGGTGGAGACGGTGCCGACGAAGCACTGATCGACGACCTCAGGGCCGAGGCCGATGATCTCGAAGATTTGCGCGCCCCGGTAGGAGTCGACGGTGGAGATGCCCATCTTGGAGAAGATCTTGAGCGTGCCCTCCTCGATGGCCGACTGGAATCGTTCCTGGGCCTCGGGGCTGACGGCGTCGGCTCCTTCGTCGGCGTCGGCTTCGGCGGCGACGGTCTGCAGGGCCAGACGGGGACAGATGGCGTCGGCGCCGTAGCCGAGGAGAGCGGCCATCTCGTGGGTGTCCCTGGCGGTGTCGCTGACCACCACCAGGCTGGTGCGCGAGCGCAGTCGATCCTTGATGAGACGGTGGTGGACGGCGCCGCACGCCAGCAGCGAGGGGATGGGAGCGCGGGTAGCGGAGATGTCGGCGTGGTCGAGCACCAAGATGTCGGCACCTTCGGTCACCACCGCCTCGGCTTCGTCGCAGAGGCGTTCGACGCCGGCCCGCAGCCCAGCCCGTCCCTCGGCCACCGGGAAGGTGGCGTCGAGGGGGACGGTGGCGAAGGGGAAGCGCTCCCGGTCGTAGAGGGCCAACACCCCCGAGGGGAACAGGAAGAACGAGCGCATCATCACCAGCCGGGCGGCAGCGGCGGTCTCGGTGAGGATGGGCTGGCGGGGCCCGATGAGGGTGCGCAGGCTCATGACCCGCCGCTCACGGATGGAGTCGATGGGAGGGTTGGTGACCTGGGCGAAGCGCTGACGCAGGTAGTGGTGGATGGGCCGGGGACGGCCGGCCAGGTGGGGGAGAGGTGAGTCGTCACCCATGGCGAAGGTGGGTTCGTGGGCGTCGGCGGCCATGGGCTTGAGCACCATGGCCAGCTCCTCCTTGGTGTAGCCGTGAGCCACCTGGCGACGCTGGAGCTCGTCGGGCTCGGGCGGCACCAGCACGGGGTCGCCGAGGGACAGCTCCAACAGGCCGTCGGCGGCCCAGCGGGCGTAGGGGCCGATGGCGGCGATGCGCTCCTTGCAGGCGCTGTCATGGGTCACTCCATTGGTGGGGTCGACGAAGATCATCTGGCCTGGGCCGAGACGACCGCGTTGCACCCGGCCGTGACCGCTGATGTCGACCGCGCCTGCCTCGGAGCAGCACACGACCAGGCCGTCCTCGCACACCGACCACCGCAGTGGTCGCAAACCGTTGCGGTCGAGGGCGGCGCCGACCCCCCGGCCGTCGGTGAAGATGAGGCCGGCGGGACCGTCCCAAGGTTCCATGAGGGCGGCGTGGTAGCGGTAGAAGCCGCGTAGCTCGGGCTCGAGGTCGCGAGCGTTCTCCCACGCCTCGGGAACGAGCATGGCGATGCTGTGGCGGACCTCCCGCCCGCCTCGCACCAGGAGCTCCACGGCGGCGTCGAGCTTGCCCGAGTCGGAGTCGTCGGGATCGAGGACCGGGCGGAAGAGCTCCTCGGGGCCGAGGCCAACCGCGTCGGTGCCGAGCACCGCTCGGGCCAGCATGCGGTGCTCGTTGCCCTGGATGGCGTTGATCTCGCCGTTGTGGCACAGCATCCGAAAGGGCTGGGCCCGCTCCCAGCTCGGGGCGGTGTTGGTGGAGAAGCGCTGGTGGAACACGGCGAAGGGGGCGACGAAGCGCTCGTCGGTCAGATCGGGGTAGAACTCGCCCAAGGCGTCGGCCGCAGCCAGGCCCTTGTAGACGACGGTGCGGGTCGAGCACGAGACGACGTAGACGCCGTCGGTGGCGGCCTCGATGCGACGCCGGAAGCGGTAGGCCCGGCGCTCACCAGCCTCCCCGTCGCCGGTCTCCGGCTCCCCGGTGTCGGATTCACTTGCGCCGCGGAAGATGACCTGGAGCATGTCCGGGCAGCTGGCTCGGGCCTGGTCGCCCACGTGGGTGTTGTCGGTGGGAGGGATGCGCCAGTCGACAAGCTCGATGCCCTCCGCGGCGGCGGCAGCCTCGACGGCGGACCGGGGGTCGTCCCCTCGCAGGAACAGACTGGCCACGCCGTTGCCCTCACCGAAGATGGCGGCGGGGATCGGAACCAACAGGCCCGAGCCGTCGGCCGAGCGAGCATCGGCGGCTACCGCCCCCCGGTGCTTCACGCAAGCAAGGCCGCCGAGAGCGGCGGAAACGATCGAGCGGGAGGACCTTCCGGCAGCGTCGGCGACGAAGCCGATGCCGCAGGCGTCGAGCTCGGATCGGGGGTCGCTGCGCATGGGCCCAACGCTACCTCAGCCCCCTGCCCCGTCCCTTCCCGAGGCGTTCTAGTGGCAGGAACGCGGGCATCCGGGCCGGTTTCCGCCACCAGAACGAGATCGACGGACGGGTGGGTCAGAAGCGGGGCCAGGTGGGGGTGCGGGGACCGGTTCGGCTGGAGGAGCGGGTGCGGTGGCGGTCGCCGAGGGCCCAGGTTCGGCGCCAGGAGGTGCTCTCGGGCCCGGTGAGCGATGGAGACTCGCCTCGGGCCGCCCGTTGCCGGGCCGACCACCAGTCGGTGGCAGCCTCGTCGGCCAGAGCGGCGACGGCCCGCTCGATGCGCCCGGCGAAGCGCACGGAGTTCTCGCTCTCGTCCGGGCGAAGAGGGCGGCCGAAGGTGACCCGGCTGGTTCCGGGGCTGGGGCGGGTAGCTCCTTTGCCGAATATGCGGCCCGTGCCTTCGACGTGGATGGGTACCACCGGGACCCGACAGCGCAGCGCCAGATAGGCGGCACCGCCCCGGTGTCCCCGACCCCACCCGTCGGAACTACGCCCGCCCTCGGGAAAGATGAGCAGGCTCCAGCGGTCGTCGAGCAGCTCGGCGGCCCGATCGGCCGTTCGGCGCTCGATGCGGGTCCGCTCGATGGGAATGGCGCCGATGGCCAGGGCCGAGGCCGCTGAGGTGACCCGGTTGCGGAAGAAGTAGTCGGCCGCCGCCGCCACCACGATGCGGTGGCGCCAGGGCTCGGGAATCGTGGTGAGGAGCAGCGGCGTGTCGAGATGGCTGTGATGGTTGGCGGCGAAGATGGCCGGTCCCACCAGCTCGTCGAGGCGGTCATCGCCGCTGCGCTGCGGATCGGCGAGGGCCCGTACCCCGAGGCGGATCGGCCCCTCCAACAACAGCAACCGGGCGTGGCGGGCCGGCGAACTACGAGCCCAACCCGTGTCGTAGTCGGCCCCCGTCCGCCTCCTTGGCGCCGGCCGTTCCAACCCCAGCGGCACCTCAGGCGCCGACCAAGGAAACGAAGGCCGAGGTACCCGCATCCGCAACACAGGCAACGCCGGCATTCTCATGCCATAAGCCCAAGCGAAGCGAGGGCGACGAGCGCGAGGCTGCAGTGGCCGCCGGCCACAGAAGCCGCCGAAGGCGGCCCAGCGAGCGGAGCGAGCAGGAAGGTGGTCAGGGCGAAGGTCGGCCGGCTTTGCCGGTCGGCCGGAGCACAGCCAGCTCGCCGTCGAACCTCTGGTTCGGCGGCGAAGGTCATACCACCTCGGCCAACATGATGGGCGGGTTGTGGAAATGGGTCAGGGTGGGATCGCGCCCGACGACGTCCTCCGCCATCTCCAGGGCGTCGGCCAGGGTGCTGGCGGGCTTGAACCCGAGCCGGCGCACGGCCTTGACGTCTCCTCCGACAATGATGACCCCACCGAGGTGCTCGAGAGCATGCGCTCCCCAATACCACATGTAGAACGGGTGGACGCCGTGGTAGGCGTAGCTGGTGCGGTAGAGGTGGCGGTACCACTCGTCCTCGGCGAAGGACTTCTCGTAGGTCTTCTCCAGCTCCAGCGGGTCGGTGGTCTCGGCCAGCAGCTCCTCGAAGAAGTCGATGTAGCTGGGGTGGTGCACGGGGTGGAACTCCCAACGGGTGGGGTGGCTCAGAATGAGCACGCCCCCCTCGCGCACCAGGGGTTGGCGGCGGTAGAGGTTGAAGAAGTACCCGAGGCCCAGGCACATCACCAGGATCGGGTTCATTACCGAGTTGACGTTGTAGGGAGAGATGTAGGGCAGGCCCATGGTGAGGATGTCGGCCTGGCCCTCCACCCGCACGAGCTGCTGCTCGAGGACCTTGGATGTGGTCAGGCGGTGCACGGCCTCGATCTCACCGGCGTGAATTCCGGTGAGGTTGTGGGGAGCGAGCACCGACTGGAAGATCGACCGGGCCAGTCGTGGCGGCGTGCGCTCCAGCGCCTTGGACGCGGCCAGGAAGGACGCCCGGTCGCGCAGCGACCACTCCCACTCTCGCTTTTGGAGGAACTCGAAGGGCTTGGGGAAGGTGTCGTTGTTCAAGGTGGTCTCGATCTGGAAGATCTTGACCCCGGCCTTGCGGATGACCTCGCCCATGCGCCAGTTGGACGAGTGCAGCTCGGAGCGGTGCTGATCCATAAACGAGCGGCTGTGCTGCATGGTGCGCACGTTGTGGTGGTGGCGCAGGCTGCGGTACGAAGCCAGTCCGGTGGCCGTCGACTTGTGGCCGCCGTCCATGGCCACCAGGTTGATGTTCACGTAGACGAGCAGGTCGGACTCGGCCGCCCGCTTGGAGATCTCCACCTCCTCGCCCTGGTCGGTCTCGCCCAGGAAGGCGAGGGCATCGGGATCCTCGGCGTCGAAGTTGTAAAGCAGCCCCCGGGGAGCGAAGGAGTCGTAGACCCGATCGCCGACGGCGTGGCGAAGCTCGGCCTCGGTCATGCGCCGGTGCAACGCCAGCGCGGCGATGAGGTGGACGTCGTCCACGCCGGCCTCGGCGGCCAGGTCGAGCACGGCTTCGATCACCCGCTGGCGCACGTCGGGCCGGCGCATCGGGGGCAGGGGCAGGGAGATGTCGTCGAAGGCGATGGTCAGGCGCATGTCAGGGCGCAACAGCGCCGGCAGCGGATCGCTGTCGACGGGGTGGAGCAGGGCGTGGCGGATGGCCCCGTCGATGTCGTCGAGGACCGGTAGCGCCTCGGGCGGGTAGACGATGCGGCTCCCCACCGGTAGCCGTTCGAGGCGAAAGCCCTCCCCATGGTGAAACAGGGTGGGCGGCGTGGACCGGTCCACCTCCAACACAAAGCCCGGTCTAGGACTCATGTGGACTCTTCCCCCTGCGTCAGCGCCGGGCGGGTCCTGTCACCGAGCGGGCCTTCGGCCGATGCTGTGTTCACAGGCGTTCACGTCCCTTTTCGTTGCGAAGGTCGAAGGCGATCTTGACCGCACCCCGCCGTCCCGCCTCGGCGGCATGGGCCAGCGCGTCGCCGTGGCGGGCCAGGGGATAGGTCGCTGACAGCAGCCGGTCGAGGCCGGCCTCGGCCACCAGCTCGAAGGCGAGGTCGAAGGTGCGGCGTCCGAGCCCCGACTCGACCCCGTAGGCGTAGGCCCCGACCAGCTCGACCTCCCGCTGCCACAGGGGGGTGAGGTCGACGGTGACGGTGCCGGGCATGCCGATCATCACGATACGGCCCCCCGGGCGGACGACGGAAAGCGCCTGGCCGAGGCTGGCGGCGCTGCCGACACAGTCGACCACCACATCGGCCCCGCCGGTGAGTTGCATCCTGGGCCCTCCGTGGGCCTCGCCCCGGTCGCCACCGTCGTCGCCACCGACGGCCAAAGAGCCCGTGGCCCGGCGCACGGCCCGGGACAATGCGGATGGCTCCACCACGTCGGTCGCTCCCAGATCGGAGGCCAGTCTGCGCTGCCCGGCGTGCTTGGCCGCCACCAGCAGACGGCGGGGCCCAACCCAACGGTGCAGGGCGGCGACGGCGCACAAGCCAAGGGTCCCGGCCCCGACCACGACCACCACGTCGTCGGCCCCGGCTCCGCCGCGAAGCGCGCCCCGGACGGCGCAGGCGGCCGGTTCCACCATCACCGCGGCCGCATCGGACATCTCGTTGGGCACGGCGTGGATCTGGGTAGCGTGGGCGGCCAGAGCCAGCGACCAGCCTCCTCCGGTGTCGGCGCAGTAGCCGGTCTGTAAACCTGGCCGGAGGTGTCCGAAGGCGACGTTGCGACACCGACCCAAGTGGCCCTGGGCGCAGCCTGGGCACAAAGGTCGAATGCCCCGCGCCTCGCACCCGAGCACGGGCTCGACGACGACCCGACGGCCGTCGTCGAGGTCGCCCACCACCTCGTGGCCGGGCACGAAGGGAAAGCTGACCAAAGGCTCGAACCACGGCGACGCAGTGGCGTCGACGGTGGCCAGGTCGGATCCGCAAATGCCGGCCAACCGGGGCCGGACCCGGACCCATTGCTGGTCGGGAAGCGGTGGTGGCTCGACGTCGGCCAGGCGCAGGGCACCGATGCGCCCGCCCCGACCGGGAGCGAACGCCCCGGCCACCCGGGCGGCAGCGAACCGGGGCAAGGATCGCTCCATGCGCAGCGCCTTCACCGTCGCCCTCCGGCGCCGACCCGGGCGAAGGACGTGCGCTTGGTCACCGGCCCGATGGGCAACAGGGGACGCGGACCACCGGGAGCCTTGGCCCACTGCTCGACCAACCATCCCCGCTTGCGGGCGATGGCGGCCAGGCGGATCTCGGGGTTCACTGCCACAGGGAAGCCCACCGCCTCGAGCATGGGAAGGTCGCTGGCCGAGTCGGCGTAGGCGACGGCCTCGTCCAGGCTCAGCCCTTCAGCGTCGGCGTAGTCGGCCATGGCCTGGGCCCGGGCCTCCCCCGTGGGCGGAGCGGCGAGCAACTCACCACTCCAGCGGTTGGCGCCGGGCTGGCGCTCCCGCAAACGTTCCCCGCCGCTGCCCATGCTGCCCATGCGGGCACAGACGATGTCGTCGAACAACGGCGCCAGGTTGCGTTCGACGACGATGTCGAGGGCACCGGTGATGAGCACCGTACGGTGACCCAACCGGCGGTGATGACGGACCCGGCGGATGCCGGCGGGAAAGGACTTGGTGAGCAGCAGGTAGGTCAAGAGCTGGGTGGCGTCCTCTTCGAGATCGGCCACCGGTGCCCCTTCGAACTTCCGGTAGAAGTGGCGCAGAAAGTCACCGCGGTCCTGGCGGTCGAGCGCCAGCAGGGAAGGTCCTTCGGCGAGCGCCCGGAGGGCGAAGCGCAGCCGTTCGGATGGGTGCAGCCGGCGGGTGGCCAGCCACGAGTAGGAGTCGACCACGTTGGACGCCACCAGGGTATTTTCCAGGTCGAAGGCGGCCAGATGGCGCTCGGGGGCCAGCACCTTGGCTCGCAGACGCTCGGAGCGGCTGGGCCCGGTACGGGTGCCCGGGGTGGAGCGGACCCGGGCGTGCTCCACCACCGACGGCAGGTGGATCTGGGTGACGTAGTGATCCCAGTCGACGGTGCGGGGGTCGAAGCAGAAGGCGGCCTGGTCGTCGGCATCGAGGGTCGCCCAACGCTGCATCAGGGTGTCGACGGCGAAGACGGCCTCGGTCTCGGCGTAGGCACCGTAGAGCTCGACGTAGCCGAGGGCTCGCGCCACCTCGGTACGCTTCTCCTCCAGATCGGCGGCCCAGCGGGCCTGGCCGCCTCGCAACGGCAACGCCCCGAGGACCTTCTCGGCCCGGTCGATGGTCCACACCGCCCGCTCGAGCTGCTTCTGGACCCGGCCGCGTCCCGGGAAGGTCCACCGGGGGACCACGATGGGTTGGCCCTTGGTGTCGTAGAGGGGGTGGCGGCTGAACCAGTCATGCACCATGTCGACGAGGTGGCGGTAGTGGAGCGGGTTGACCGAGCCTGATGCCACCTGCACGATGGCTGGCTTCCCCGACGGCGCGGGGCCCCGGGCGGCGGTGTCGAGCACGGCGGCGACGACCAGGTCGACGGGGATGACGTCGATCACCCCTTCGGGAATGCCGGGGAACTCTTTGAGCAGACCTCGGGCGTAGGTGATGATCACCGGCTCGGCCATGCGAAAGCCCCGAATCCAACCAGGGCGGGGCTCGGCGAAGGCGGACTCGATGATGGAGGGTCGCACGATGGTGACGGGGACGTCGCCTCTGGTCTCCAGCAGGGCCTGTTCGGCCAGGGCCTTGGTGTAGGCGTAGGCGTCCGGCCAGCCCAGCGCCCGGGCGCGGGCCCGCCCGGCCTCCACCAGCGACTCCGATACCCAAGCGTCGCGTTGCTTCTCGGCCTTGGTGGCCAGCAGAGGGACACCGGCGGCCCCGAGCTCGGCCCGAGCCTCCTTGGCGAAGCGGGCCAACAGGGGGGCGGTGCGGCTCTCGGCCTCGGTGTCGGCCCGGACGCGGCGGGCGGCGTTGACCTCGTCGCGCCAGTGCACCGGGGGCGCGAAGGGACTGTCGAACACGGGGACCTCGCCTGCCCGGCCTCGCCGGTTCCCGGCTACGTAACACGTCGACACCGACACCAGGTGCGCCGTCGAGCCCACCGCTCGGATGGCCTCGGCCAGGCGGGTGGGGCCGAGGAGGTTCACCTCCACGGCTCGGTCGAGGGGAGAGTCGAAGGCCACGGCGGCGGCGGCGTGGACAACCACATCGCACGAGGCGAGGGCGGCCCGGCCGGCGTCGTCGAGGCCAAGGCCGTCGATGCTGACGTCGCCCGCCACCACCTGGATCCGAGCCCTCACCTCGGCATCGAAGCGCTCTCGTCCCAGCTCGGCCCGCAGACGGTCGAAGGCGTCGTTGTGGATCACCTCTCGCTGCACCCGGCGCTCGGCCGTGGTGCGCCGTCCCGGGCGGACGAGGAGCACCAGCTCGCACCCGGGAGCGCTCCGCAGCAGTCGCTCGACCAGCGCGGTCCCGAGGAACCCGGTGGCGCCGGTCACGAACAGCCGCCGTCGGGCCAGGGCGTCGGCAATCACCCCTCTTGTCTACCATCTGGTAGGTGAGAGACCCAGCTGCCACCCGGGGCCGCATTCTGGACGAGGCTCTGGTGTGCTTCGCCGCCGCCGGCTACGGGGCGACATCCCTCGACGCCCTGGCGATGGGCCTTGACGTGAGCAAGCAGACCATCCTGCACCACTTCGGTACCAAAGAGGGCCTGTTGGTGGCCGTGGTCGACCGCTCGGCGGCCGAGTTGTCGGCCGCTCTGGAGGACGCTCTGGCCCAGGCAGGGCCGGGCTTCGACCGGGTGGAAGCGCTGGTGCGGGCGGTGTTCCGCCTGGCCGGCCGGCGCCCCGAGCTGTTGGGCCTGGTCCGGGAGGTGAGCCGCCTCGGCCCGCCCGCCGCCACCCGGTTGGTCGACGCCCTCGACCCGCTGGTGCAGCGGGCTCGCGCCTTCCTCGAGGAGGAGATGGCGGCTGGGCGGATGCGCCGGCAGGATTCCCGGCTGCTGCTCCTGTCGGCCTACTCCACCGTGATCGGGGTGGCGACTGAGGTGGAGGTGTTGCGGGCGGTTGGAATCGAGCCCACCGCTCGCTCCCTGGTCCGCCGTCGGGCCGAGCTCCTCGGCTTCTTGCACTCAGCCCTCATCGTGGTCCCGCCCTGACCGCCGTGGACGGAGTATGACTGGTAGGATTCTTACCGATGAGAGTGACGGAGAAGGGTCAGGTCACCATCCCCAAGGATCTGCGGGATGCGCTGGGTATCGGTGCAGGGAGCGAGGTCGACTTCGAGCGCCGCGACGACACCATCGTGGTCCGAAAGTTGAGCCGAGGGCCCACGCGAGGGCGCAGGCTGGCGGAGCAACTTCGTGGCCGCGGCGACATCCGCATGACGACCGACGAGATCATGGCCCTTACCCGAGGGGAATGACCGGTGGCGAAAGGGACGCTGGTCGATGCCAACGTCCTGCTCGACGTCCTCACCGAGGACGAGATCTGGGTCGCCTGGTCGATGGAGAGGCTGGCCGATGCAGCGGAGGCCGGGCCGCTGTTCGTCAACCCGATCATCTACGCCGAGGTGTCGACCCGGTTCTCGCTCGTGGAGGACCTTGATGATGCGCTCCGACCGCAGGACTACCGACGGCTCCCGCTGCCATGGGAGGCAGCCTTCCTGGCCGGGAAGGCGTTTCTCCAGTACCGGCGCCATGGCGGAGCGCGAACCTCGACCTTGCCGGACTTCTTCATCGGGGCCCATGCGGCGGTGGAGGAGCTGGTCCTGCTCACTCGTGATGTCTCTCGCTACCGAACGTACTTCCCGACCGTCCGGCTCATCAGCCCTGCCCTCGACGTGTGATCAGCGAGGGCGGCCCAGGCGGGCGGCCCGGCGGGCGTGGCGCTCCAGGGCGAGCACCACCAGGCGGTCGATGAGCTCGGGGTAGGACAGCCCTGACGCCGCCCATAGGCGGGGGAACATCGACTGGGGGGTGAAGCCGGGGATGGTGTTGACCTCGTTGACCAGCAGGCCCCGACCTGCCTCCTCGAAGAAGAAGTCGATGCGGGCCATGCCCTCGGCCCGCAGGGCAGCGGCGACGGTGACGGCCATGCGCTGCACCTGGCCGGCCACGCCCTCGGGGAGTACGGCGGGAACGACCAGCTCGGCGCCGGTGCCGGAGTACTTGTCGTCGAAGTCGTAGAACTCGGCGCCGGGCACGATCTCGCCGGGGACCGAGGCCACGAGCTCGACATTGCCCAGCACGCCACACTCGATCTCGCGAGCGACCACGGCCTCCTCGACCACCAGCCACTCGTCGTAGGCCAGTGCCAGCTCGACAGCGGCGTCGAAGCCGCCCGGCCCCTCGACCCGCGAGATGCCCACCGACGAACCTAGATTGGCGGGCTTGACGAAGACGGGCCAGCCCAGCTCCTCGTCCACCTGGCGAGCCAGCCGCCCACGATCATCGCCATCGCGCCAGCCGAGGTGGCGGGCTTGGGGGATGGAGGCGGCGGCCAGCACGTCCTTGGCCTTGGCCTTGTCCATGCACAGCGCCGAGCCCAACACCCCGGTGCCGGCGTAGGCCACCCCGGCCAGCTCCAACAGGCCCTGCACGGTCCCGTCCTCGCCCAGCGGACCGTGGAGTAGGGGCAAGACCACGGTCGGCACGGAGATGGCGCCGGCGATGGCCCCGACGTGCAGCGCGGAAAGGGGGCCGATCTCGGGACCGACGGTGGCGAGGGAGCGGGGAAGGGCTCGAATCCCTGCCGACAGGGTGGCTCGGGCCTCCTCGGCCAGGACCCACGTTCCGGTCGGAGTGATGCCGACGGGGACCACCTCGTAGCGGGCGAGGTCCACCGCTCCCAACACCGAGGCAGCCGAGACGCACGAGACCTCGTGCTCGGCCGAGCGTCCCCCGAAGAGCACGATCAGGCGGACCCGTTCGGGTAGTGGTTCGCTCGTTTCGGTCACCGGTGTGGCACGGTAGCGCCCGATGCGTCTACGCCTGTCAGCGGTGGCCGAGGCCACCGGGGGGGAGCTGGTCGGTCCCGATGTCGAGGTCGACGGTGCCGTCATCGACTCGCGCCGGGTCCGAGGCGGTGAGCTCTTCGTCCCCATCGTGGCCGAACGCGATGGCCATGACTTCGTTGCTGTCGCCCTGGCCGCCGGTGCCGTCGCCTCCCTCAGCGCCCGGAGCCCGGTCGCTGGTTCCACGGTGGTGGTCGAGGACACCCTCGTCGCCCTCCACGACCTGACTCGCCACGCCCGCTCGCGCCTTGGCGGTCAGGTGGTGGGGATCACCGGATCGGTGGGCAAGACGACGGTCAAGGATTTCTTGGTCGCAGCCCTGGCTCAGCGGTGGCGGACCGCCGCCACGGCCGGGAACGAGAACAACGAGCTCGGTGTCCCCCTCACCCTGCTCGCGGCTTCTGATGCCACTGAGGCGCTGGTGGTGGAGATGGGGGCCTGCGCCGCCGGCGATCTCCGGCTCTTGTCGAGCCTGGCCCGGCCCACCATCGGCGTGGTGACCAGCGTGGGGTTGGCCCACACCGCATCCTTCGGCAACCTCGAGGAGGTGGCCCGGGCCAAGGCCGAGTTGGTGGAGAGCCTGGCGTCGAGCGCCACTGCCGTGCTCAACGGTGACGACCCCTTGGTGGCGGCCATGGCCGGAGCCACCTCCGCCTCAGTCGTGACCTTCGGTCTTAGCGCCGGCGCCGACGTCACGGCTGGCGAGGTGGTCCTGGACGAGGAGCTGCGGGCCTCGTTCCGGCTCAAGTCGCCGTGGGGCGACGCCGAGGTGCGTCTGAGGGTCGCCGGCCGCCCCCAGGTCGTCAACGCTTTGGCAGCAGCCACGGCCGCCCTGGTGGCGGGCGTCGACCTCGCTCCCGTGGCCGCCGGGCTCGCCGGCGCCGTCCTGTCCCCCTCCCGCATGGCCCTCGGGCGATCGCCTGGCGGGGCGGTGGTGATCGACGATGCCTACAACGCCAACCCACTCTCGCTGGCCGCCGCCCTTCGGTCACTGGCGGCACTAAGGGCCACCCGTCGCATCGCCGTCCTCGGCACCATGGCCGAGCTGGGGGCGGTGTCCGAGCGCGAGCACCGGGTCGCGGCGGGCCTGGCCGCGGAGCTGGGGATCCGGGTGGTGGCGGTGGCCGAGCCCCGCTACGGCGTGGAGGTGGTCGACGGGGTCGAGGATGCGCTGGCGGCGCTTGGTCGGCTGGGGGAGGGCGACGCCGTGCTGGTCAAGGGGAGCCGGGTGGCAGGGCTGGAGCGACTGGCGGCTCGGCTGCGGGACGATCCCTGAGCACGTCTCGACCGTCCCCGCTTCCGTCGTCGGCGGCGGCCAGCTTGGCGTAGGCGGCCAGGACCACGGCCGCCACCACGCCGTAACCCATGACCAGGCTGATGGAGGTCCGCTCCACCAGCGGGCCGGCGACCAGGTGGCCGAGGGGGATGACGCCTCCGAAAGCCATCGCCCACAGCGCCATGACTCGACCTCGCACGGCGTCGGCCAAGCGCTGCTGAAGCACGATCGACAGCGAGGTCACGGTGGCGAAGTAGACGAAGCCGACGATGGCGGCGACGGGATAGGCCGGGCCTGGGGAGCGCAGAGAGGCGAAGATGGCCAGCGAGGCGGCGAAGCCGAGGAGGCTCAAGCGCACCAGCGGCTCCTTGGCGTGACGGGCGAGCACGGTTCCCATGGATGCAGCACCGGCGACCGCACCCAGGCCGAAGCAGGTGTAGAGCAATCCGTAGGCGGCGCTGGATGGTTCGATGCCTAGGTTGCGGGCGGCCACGGTGGGCATCTGGCCGATGAAGGGCAGACAGAACAAGGCGAAGGCGGCCATGGTCACCAGGCAACGCCGGATGATCGGGTCGCGTCGGGCCACGGCGAAGCCACCCACCAGCCGGCGCCATCCGGTGGCAGCTCCCTCTTCGAGCTGGACCGGCGGGATGCGCACGACCACCAGAGCAGTGATGGCGAAGAGGTAGGTGAGGGCGTTGAGACCGAAGACGGCGGCGGCACCGAGGGCGGCGAAGGCCACTCCGCCAAGCGCCGGCCCCAAGACCCGGGCCACGTTCATCTGGGTGGAGTTGAGGGCGACGGCACCGGCGAGGTCCTGGCGTCCGACGAGGGCGGGAAGCACGGCGTTGTAGGTGGGCATGTGCAGGGCGGAACCGACGCCGATCAGGGCCACCACCGTCAACAGGGCCGCCTCGGAAGGATCGCCCTGGACCACCAGGACAGCCAATGCCGCGGTGGCCAGCATCTGCTCGGTCTGGGCGGCGAGAAGCAGCCGGCGGCGGTCGACCACGTCGGCCAGCGCCCCGCCCACCACCGACAGCGCCAGCATCGGCCCGAGCTGGGCGAAGAGCACCAACCCGAGAAAGGCCGCGGAGCCGGTGAGCTCCAGGGCGTAGGCGCCGAGGGTGACGTGTTGCATCCAAGTCCCGATGCTGGAGGCGAAGGACCCCCAAAAGAGGATGCGAAAGTTTCGGTGTCGAAGTGCAGCGCGCGCCGAGCCGGCCGCCGGCGGGCTATCGACAGGTCCGGGGGAGGGCGCGGCCACGAGGCGAGGCTACGAGTCGCCTCGTTCTGAGCGACATGACCGGTGAGGACGGAGCCGACACCAGGGGACGCTCAGACGGCGTAGCCGCCGGTGGCGAGGTCGCTGCGGTGCTGGCGGACCCACTCGGACGTGCGGGCCAAGCCCTCTTCGAGGGTGATCTCAGGTACCCACCCCGTCCACTCCCGGGCCCGGCGGTTGTCGCACAAGAGGCGTTCCACCTCACTGCCGGCAGGTCGCAGTCGTGCAGGGTCGGTCACGACCGTCGCCTCGCTGCCGGTGATCGAGATCAACTTCGCCACCAGGTCGCCGATGGAGATCTCCCGGCCCGAGCCGATGTTGACCGCCTCACCGAGGGCCCGGTCACAGCCGGCCACGGCCAAGAACCCCGAGACGGTGTCGTCCACGTAGTTGAAGTCACGGGTCGGGGAAGTGGAGCCCAACGAGATCTCGGTGGCCCCGGCGTGGAGCTGGGCCAAGATGGTAGGGATGACGGCTCGCGTCGACTGGCGCGGGCCGTAGGTGTTGAACGGCCGGACCACGGCGACGGGCAGTTCGAAGGCGTGGAAGAACGACAGCGCCATCATGTCGCCGCCGATCTTCGAGGCCGAGTAGGGCGACTGCGGTTGGAGCGGATGGTCCTCGGTGATGGGCACTTGGCGGGCGGTGCCGTAGGCCTCGCTGGTGGAGGTGTGGACCATCCGGGCCACCCCGGCCCGCAGGCAGGCCCGGGCCACGTGGTGGGTCCCGGTGACGTTGACCTGGATGTAGCTCTCGGGGGCGACGTAGCTGTAGGGGATGCCGATGAGGGCGGCCAAGTGGAACACAACGTCGCAGCCGGCCACGGCGTCGAAGACCCGCTCGGCGTCGCGCACGTCGCCGGGAAGGACCTCGACCTCTCGATGCGTCTCGGGATCGAGCCAGCCCGCCCGCCCGAACGGGTTGTAGTGCACCAGTGCCCGTACGTCGGCGCCCTCGCGCACCAGTCGCTCCACCAAGGTGCTACCGATGAACCCCTCGCCACCGGTGACGAGCACCTTCCTCCCCTGCCAGCTCGTCACCTAGACCTCCTCGCCAGTGGCGAAGGACATGAGAGCGGCCTCGAGCGCTTCGGGCGAACCGACGTCGATCCAGCGTTCGAGGATGGGAAATGCGGCCACGGGCCAGCCCTTGGCCAGCGCCGCCTCCACGAGCGACGGCATGCCGAACATCTGGTCGCCAGGCACGAGGGCGACGACCTCCGGGTCGATCACGAAGATGCCGGCGTTGCAGCGCTGGCGCAGGGTGGGCTTCTCCACGATGGCGCTGACCCGCTCCCCGTCGAGGCGCAGGACGCCGTAGGGGACGGGGACCTCGTGGGTGAAGGCGGCCACGGTGATGGCGGCACCCTGTTGGTGGTGGAAGTCGATCATGCGAGCGAACGGCAGCGAGGTCACCTGGTCGGCCATGGTCACGAGGATGGGGCCGCTGGGAACAGGGTCGAGGAGGGACAGCGGCCCGGCCGTGCCCAGCTCCTGACGCTCGTGCAGGTAGCGAAGGTCGATGCCGTAGCCCTCACCGGTGCCGAGACGCTCCTCGAAGACCTCGGCCTTGTAGTTGACGGCCAGATGCACCTCGACGATGCCCGCCGCCGACAGCTGTTCGAGGAGCCGCTCCAAGATGGTGGTGCGTCCCACGGTCAGCAGCGGCTTGGGCACCTTGTCGGTGAGCGGGCGCAGGCGCTGTCCCCGCCCGCCGGCCAGGACGACGGCGGTCACCGCGGTCGGGGCACCGCCGACCTCGGCGAGATGGCGTAGGCCGATCAGCCGTCCGGCCTCGACCACGGCGGCGGCGGGAAGATGGCGGCTCTCCAGCAGCGAGCGCACCTCGGCGTCGGGCATCGAAGGGTCGATCACGACCGGTTCGGCGAGGATGTCTCTGACGACGGTGTCCAGGCCGGCGCCGCCCAGCGCAGCCCGGCGGATGTCGCCGTCGGTGATCGTGCCCACGACTGCGTCGTCGTCGTCGGTGACCACGGCCATGCCTACGCCAGCACTGTTGGCGTGCGCTAGGGCGACATCCATCGTGTCGTCGAAGCTGACGAGGAGGCTCTGAAGGCTCACGGGGCAGCGGCCAGCTCGAGGGCCCACGCCGCCATCTCGTCGGCGGCGCAGGGGCGAGCCAGGTGGTCGAGCTCCGAGCGCATCGATTCGAGCGCTCGGTGGTCGTCGAGGATGCGTTCGAGCTGCGGGCCCACCACCTCAGGAGTGGCGTCGTGGTCACGCACCATGATGGCGGCGCCGGCGGCGACGAGGGCTGTGGCGTTGCGGGCCTGGTGGTCGAAGGGGGCGTGGGGATAGGGCACGAGCACCGCCGGCAAACCGACCACGGCCAGCTCGGCCACCGTGCCCGCCCCCGGTCGGCACACGGCGATGTCGGCGGCGGCGTAGGCGAGGTCCATGCGGTCGATGAACGGCGTCAGCTCGACGAGGTGAGCTCCGCTCCCGGCTCCCAGAGCTGCGGCCGTCTGCTCGTGGTCACGCCGACCCGCCTTCAACAGGATGCGGACGTCGCTGCGGTGCTGCCAGCGCCGGGCCAGCCCCACGGCCAGGCGGTTGAGCGAGGCGGCCCCCTGGCTCCCTCCGTTGACGAGGATCAACAGGGTGGAGTCGTCGAGGCCCCGGGCGGCGCGGGCCTTGGCCCGCAGCATTGTGCGGTCGAAGGCGTCGAGGTCGGGACCAAGGGGCATCCCGAGGGTGCGGACGTCGGCGGCGCAGGAGAAGCTCGAAGCGGCGTCGGGGAAGGCCGTGGCCACGTTGGCGGTGAGGCGGGCGGCCCAGAGGTTGGCCCGCCCGGGCACCGCCCCCGACTCGTGGATGAGCGACGGGATGCCCGCCAGGCGGGCGGCGACGATCACGGGCACGCCCACGTAGGCACCCATGCTCACGGCCACGTCGGCCTGCTCCCGCCGCAAGATGCGCCGGGCCTGAGCGGTGGCGCGCACGAGGGCCAGGGGCAACAGCGCCGCTTGGCGCCCGGCGAAGGGAACCATGTCGATGAGGTGCAGCGGGAAGCCGGCCTGGGGGATGAGGGTTCCCTCCAGCCCCCGGGGGGTGCCGACGAAGCAGATGCGGGCCTCGGGCTGGGCCCGGCGCAGCGCCTCGGCCACGGCCAAGCCTGGATAGATATGGCCGCCGGTGCCCCCGGCGGCGATGACGATGCTGGGGCTCCCGGAGGGCATTGCGGTGCCAGCGTAGGCGGTCCCGCCACCTTCTCGGAGGTCCCAGGCGAGCCCGACCGCCCGAGGTACCGTGGCGGCCCGAGATGCTCGACTTGGCCGTGCCCCGACATATCCACCTCTTGCCCATCGGCGGCTCGGGAATCGGTCCCCTTGCCTCCATCCTGGCGAGCATGGGCCATCTGGTGTCCGGGTGCGATACGGCGGAGTCACCCCGCCTGGAGCGCCTGCGCGCGTCAGGCGTTGAGGTCCATGTCGGTCACGACCCGATCCACCTGGAGGGCGTCGAGGTGGTGGTGGCCTCCACGGCCATCCCGACCCTCGAGCCCGAGCTCGTTGCCGCCCGCCGGCGGGGCCTTCCGGTCCTGCGCCGCTCGGATGCGCTGGCGTCGCTCTGCCAGCAGCGGCGCACCCTCGCGGTTGGAGGGACCCATGGCAAGACCACCACCACCGCCATGTTGGCCACGGTGCTCAGCTCGGCGGGGATGGCCCCGTCGTTCCTCGTGGGCGGCGACGTCCCCGGTCTGGGCTCGGCACGGTGGGACGAGGGCGAATGGTTCGTGGTGGAGGCCGACGAGAGCGACGGCACCTTCCTCGAGCTCGGAGCCGAGGCGGTGGTCCTCACCAGCGTGGAGGCCGACCACCTCGATCACCACGGCGGCCTCCAGGAGCTGCGTCGAGCCTTCATCCGGTTCCTCGCCGAAGCACCGGGGCCCAGGGTCGTCTGTGTCGACGACCCAGGCGCGGCCGACGTGGCTGCCGGCCTTGACTGCATCACCTACGGGACCTCCGACGGGGCGCACTACCGCTTGGGCGACCTCGACCTCGGCCGGGATGGCGCCACGTTCACCCTCGCCGAGGGGCCGGTGGCCCTCGGTCGCTTCTCGGTCCCGATGCCCGGGCTGCACAACGCCCGCAACGCCGCCGCCGCCGCTGTCGTCGCCCTCGCCCTGGGGGCTGACATCGAGGCCATCGTCGCCGGCCTGGCCGGCTTCGGCGGCGTCGCCCGCCGCCACGAGCGACGCGGCGAGGCGGCCGGCGTCATCTTCATCGACAGCTACGACCACCTTCCCGGCGAGGTCGCCGCCGTGCTGGAGGCCACCAACCACGGCGGGTGGAAGCGCGTCGTGTGCGTCTTCCAGCCCCACCGCTACACCCGCACGGCGGCGCTGTGGCGCGACTTCGCCGATGCCTTCGACGGGGCCGACGTCCTCGCCGTCACCGACGTCTATGCCGCCGGCCAGGCCCCGCTGCCGGGGGTGTCGGGAAAGCTGATCGTCGACGCCGTGCTCGACGCTCGCCCCGGCCGCCGGGTGGCATGGTTGCCCGCTCGAGGCGACGTGCTGGCCTGGCTGCTGGCCGAGCTGCGGCCCGGCGACCTGTGCCTGACGCTGGGAGCCGGTGACCTCACCACTCTTCCCGACGAAGTGTTGGCGGCGCTGGTCGAGCGGCCGTGATCACGGAAGAAGCACAGCGGGTGGCCTCCTTCTTGGGCGAGCGCTGCGTCCTCGACGCCCCCCTCGGGGCCCGCACCACCTACCGGGTCGGCGGCCACGCCGGCGCATTCCTCGTGGTGGAGGATGACGACGACCTGGCGGCGGTGGCACGCGCCGTCGAAGCCACAGCCATCGACGTGCTGGTCATCGGCAAGGGGTCGAACCTGCTCGTCGCCGACGGCGGCTTTCCGGGCCTCGTCCTCGCCCTGGGCGAGGCCTTCGCCCGCCTGGAGGTCCTGGGGCAGGGAACGGTTCGAGTCGGGGGTGCGACCGATCTGCCCGTCCTGGCTCGGCGAACCGCAACGGCGGGGTGGCGGGGATTGGAGTGGGCCGTAGGTGTGCCCGGCTCGGTCGGGGGTGGGGTGCGCATGAACGCCGGCGGTCACGGCTCGGACATCGCCGCCTGCCTAGAGAGGGTCCACGTCTTCGACGTGGCCACGGGCCACGATGGAACCATGGCTGGCGGCGATCTTGACCTCGGGTACCGCCGATCGAATCTCGGGCCGAGCCAGATCGTGACGTGGGCCGATTTCGTTCTGCGTCCGGGAGACCCCGAACGGGCCAATGCCGAGGTTTCCGAGGTCGTGCGCTGGCGCCGCCTGCACCAGCCCGGTGGACAGAACGCCGGCTCGGTGTTCACCAACCCGCCGGGCGATTCTGCCGGCCGCCTCGTCGAGATCGCCGGCTGCAAGGGCCTGCGCCTCGGCCGGGCCGAGGTGTCGTCCAAGCACGCCAACTTCATCCAGTCCGAGCCAGGTGGCTCGGCCGACGACGTCCTCGCCCTCATCGAGGAGGTGCGGCACCGGGTGCGAGCAGCGACGGAGGTCGACCTCGTCCCCGAGGTGCGCCTGGTGGGCTTCCCGCCGACGACGACAGGCCCCCGATGACGACACCGCTACGAGAGCGCTCCCCCTTGGTGGACCCCCGGTTGCGGGCCCGCCGCCGGGACGTCCGACGAGACGAGGGACGCCGCCGGCTCCGGCGCCTGCAGGTTGCGCTGGGCGCCCTGGGTGCGGCCGCCGGCACCTACGGCCTGGCCCTGTCGCCCGTCCTCGACGTCGATCGGGTGGAGGTGCAGGGCGCGGCGCGGACCGGAGCGGCAGCGGTGGAGGAGGCGACGGGCATCGACAGCGGTGAAGCCATGCTCACGCTGAAACTGGCTCGAATCGCTGGCGCGGTGGAAGCGCTGCCATGGGTGGACACGGCAACGGTGACCCGACGTTGGCCGGGTGAGCTCGCCGTGACCGTGACCGAGCGCCGACCGCTGGCGGTGGTCGCCGCCAACGCCGGAAGTTGGGTGGTGGTCGACGGCGATGGTCGCCAACTGGTGGTGGTCGACGAGGGGGCCTTTCCTGAGCTGGCCCGCATCGTCGGTCTCGACTTCGATCCCGAACCCGGCGTCACCATGAGCGGGGATGTCCTGGGGGCGTTGGAGCTCATTCGCCTCCTACCCGCAGGGCTGTCCGAGGGGGTGGGCCAGGTGACGGTGAGCGACCGCGGGATCGAGCTGTCACTGCCCGGTCAGAGAGACAACGTGACGCTCGTGCGCTTCGGCGCCCCGTCCCTGCTGACCGACAAGGTGGAGGCGCTGGTGGCGTTGGCCGACGCCGGCGTCCTGACCGGTTCCCCGGAGCCGTTGGAGGTTGACGTGCGGGTGCCCGACGCACCGGTGTTGACCCGTAGTGGAGGTTGAGCGTAGGCTCTCCACCGCAACGAGAGCTTTACATAACTCTCAATCTCCAGTTGAGGTTGAGACCGCCAGGAACGTACACCTGCTGAGGAGAAGACAACATGGCCGGAAACCCGCAGAACTATCTGGCGGTGATCAAGGTGGTTGGCATTGGTGGAGGCGGGGTCAACGCCGTCAACCGCATGATCGAGGCAGGGCTCAAGGGCGTCGAGTTCATCGGCATCAACACCGATGCCCAGGCCCTGTTGATGAGCGACGCTGAGCTGAAGCTCGACATCGGCCAAGACGTGACCCGGGGGCTGGGAGCGGGCAGCGATCCCGAGATCGGGGCCGTCGCCGCCGAAGACCACCGCGCCGAGATCGAAGCCGCGCTCCAAGGCGCCGACATGGTGTTCATCACCGCCGGCAAGGGCGGAGGCACCGGAACGGGAGGAGCTCCGGTGGTGGCCGAGATCGCCAAGGGGGTGGGTGCCCTGACCATCGGCGTGGTGACTCGTCCGTTCTCGTTCGAGGGCCGCCGTCGAGCCGTCCAGGCTGAGCAGGGGATCCAGAAGTTGAAGGAACGGGTCGACACCCTCATCGTCATCCCCAACGACCGCCTGCTCACCGTGTCCAACGACAAGACCTCGGTGGTCAACGCTTTCAAGATGGCCGACGAGGTGCTGCTCCAGGGCGTGCAGGGGATCACCGAGCTCATCACCACTCCGGGCTTGATCAACACCGACTTCGCCGATGTGAAGATGATCATGACCAACGCCGGCTCCGCGCTTATGGGTATCGGTTACGGATCGGGCGACGGTCGAGCGCTCAACGCCGCTCGGGCGGCCATCTCCAGCCCGTTGCTGGAGGCGTCGATCGAAGGGGCGCGAGGCGTGCTCCTCAGCGTGTCGGGAGGCAGCGACCTCGGCCTGTTCGAGATCAACGAGGCGGCCGAGGTGATCCACGGCGTGGCCCATCCCGATGCCAACATCATCTTCGGCGCGGTGATCGACGAGTCGATGGGCGACGAGGTCAGGGTCACGGTGATCGCCGCCGGCTTCGATCGCTGGGACGATGCCCGTGGGGAACGAAGCGAACCCCGGGCGACTCGGACGCAGGCCAGCGCTCGCCCAGAGCGCGAGCGGCGTGGCGGAGAGCGGGATCGGGATCGGGATCGGGAGCGGCCTCGTGAGCGTCCGACCGAGCGCCCGACCGAGCGCCCGACCGAGCGCCCGAGCGAGCGCCCGAGCGAGCGCGGGCGCGAGCGAGACGTCTTCGCTGCCTCCGACGACGATCTCGATTTCGGCCTCGACGGGGACGACGACTTCGACGTGCCGTCGTTCCTCAAGTAGCGGCGGCTGTGGCATGGGCCTCGGACTCCGAGCATCGCAAAGCTTGGCACCGCTACACCGGACGCGCCGAAGGCGACCTCGCTCCTGACTCGATCGGGGTCGACCGTCGACGACACGCGGTGGCGGCCGAGCCCTGGACCTGGCTTCGCCAGGAGCACGGGGCGACGGCGGTGGTGGTGAGCGAGCCCGGCGACCAAGCCGGCGCTCGCGCCGATGCCGCCGTGACCGCTGTCCCCGGCGCCGTGCTTGCGGTCACCGTGGCCGACTGCGCTCCGGTCGCCCTCTTGGCCGGAGGCGCCGTCGGCGTGGTCCACGCGGGTTGGCGGGGACTGCTGGCTGGAGTCATTCCTGCGGCGGTCGATGCCCTGCGGAGCCTCGATGAGGGCCCGGTGCGGGCCGTCATCGGGCCGTGCATCCGCTCCTCGTGCTACGAGTTCGGCGCCGGCGAGTTGGCTCCCGTGGTCGAGGCCTTGGGTGAGGGCGTGCGGGCGCAGACCTCCGACGGTCGGCCGGCACTCGACGTCGCCGCCGGCGTGCGTCTCGCCCTCGCCGAGGTCGGCATCACCGACTGCGTCGACTCCGGGCTCTGCACGACCTGTTCGCCCGGCCACTGGTCTCATCGGGGAGGCGGGGATCGCCAACGCCAGGCGCTCGTCGCCGCGCTGTTCGAGTGAGCACCGGCGAGGCTGATCTTGGCGAGGAGGTGGCGGCCAACGTCCGGGCGGTGCGAGCACGCATCCGCTCGGCGGGTGCCGACCCGGCGTCTGTGCGTTTGGTGGCAGTGACCAAAGGCTTCGGGCCTCAGGTCGTCGAGGCTGTCCTTTCCGCCGGAGTGGTCGACGTGGCCGAGAGCTACGCCCAAGAGCTCGAGGCCAAGGCGGCGGCCGTGCCCGGACCCCGGTGGCACTTCGTGGGGCGGCTCCAGACCAACAAGGTTCGTCGCCTGGCGCCGCTGGTCGAGCTGTGGCAGAGCATCGATCGGCCCGCGCTGGTGAGCGAGCTGGCTCGCCGCGCTCCGGGGGGGCGCGCGCTGGTGCAGGTCAATGTGACCGCAGAGCGGGGCCGGGGTGGATGCGATCCCCACGACGTGCCGGTCTTGGTCGACCAGCTCCGTGAGTCGTCCATCGATGTGGCCGGGCTGATGGCCGTGGGTCGCGCCGGATCACCCGAGCGGGCCCGACCCGGCTTTCGCCTGCTTGCCGAGCTGGCCGATCGCCTGGAGCTGGTCGAGCGCTCGATGGGCATGAGTGGCGACCTCGAGGTGGCCGTCGAGGAGGGTTCGACCATGGTCCGGATCGGTCGGGCCCTCTTCGGCGCTCGACCATCGCCGCCCATCGGTACCGGTGAAGCGCTGTGTCCGCCGACGAATTGACTAACGTCCAGAACTCCAGGGAGGAACGTGCGATGGCAACCATGTGGCGACGGGCGATGATGTATCTCGGCCTCGGCCCCGACGATGAGTACGACGACTACGACTACGAGGCGCCGCCAGAGCCTCGGGGCCGAGCCGCGCCTCGCTATGCGCCCGAGCAGGCGACGCCCGATCCCCAGATGACCGGAGTCACCACCGTGCGGCCCCTTCCTCGTGAGTCGGAGCGAGAGCCGGAGCCGGAGCCTTCGGCGCTCCGTCCGCGCGGTGCCGTAGTGCGACCCATCGTGACCCAGCCGAGCCCCAAACCCCATGCCATCTCGCCGGTCTCGTTCAACGAGGCCCAAGAGGTGGCCGACAAGTACATGGCGGGGGTTCCCGTGATCGTCAACCTCCAGGGAGTCGAGCGCGAGCTCTCCCGCCGCCTCGTCGATTTCGCCAGCGGCCTGTGCTACGGCTTGCGCGGGCAGATGGAGCGGATCACCAACCAGGTGTATCTCCTGACGCCCTCCGATGTGCAGGTGTCCGACGAGGATCGCCGCCGCCTACAAGAGCGAGGGTCGTAGATGTTCGACAACCTCTTGTGCCTGATTGCACAGGTGTACCTCATCATCGTCTTCGCCAGGATCCTGCTGAGCTGGTTCCCCATCCCGCCCGACGGGGTGATGGCGTCGATCTTCTCGGTGCTCTACGCCGTCACCGAGCCTCTCCTCGGTCCGATCCGCCGGGCCCTTCCTCCGGTGGCCATGGGCGGCATGGGCCTCGACCTTTCCCCCATCATCGTGATCTTCGCCCTGCAGTTCTTCGTCATCCGCCTCGTCTGTTGAGCGGCGCTCAGAAAGGCGCGAATGAGTATCCCTGACCTAGGGGCCGACCTTGGTTACCATCGTTGAGCATGGCTCTTCGAGTGTCGCCCGAGCGTGTTCGCGACGTGCGTTTCGCCGAGCAATGGCGGGGTTATCGCACCGACGAGGTCGACGAGTTCGTCGAGCAGGTCGCCGAGGCCTTCGACCAGCTCGAGGGTCGCCTAGAGGAGGCGGCGCAGCGAACGGCGTTGGCTGAGCGGCGACTCGACGAGCGAGGTCCTGATGAAGATTTGCGGCGGACCCTCGTCCTCGCCCAGCGCACGGCCGATGCCGCACTAGAGGAGGCCAAGGCCGAGGCCGCTCGGATAGTGGCCGACGCCGAGGAGAGGGTGCGCTCGATCCTTGCCAATCTGGAGGAGCGCAAGGCCCGGATCGAGGGCGAGATCGAGGCCCGGATCGGTGTCGAGCTGGGCCAGCTGGGCGATCGACGGGCCGAGCTGGAGGCCGACGTCGAACATCTGGCGGCCTACGTCGAGGACCATCGTCGTCGCCTGGCCCAAGAGCTGCGAGCACACCTCGGATGGCTGGAGAAGGCCGGACCGCTCGAGCCGCTGCCGGCTGCGTTCGAGCGCCCGGAGCTTCCGGAAGGGCGGCCCACCTTGCGCTCCGACGCCGCCGAGGAGGCCGTGGGCGGCCCCGCCGATGGAGATGCCTTGGACAGCGCCGAGCACGACAGCGCCGAGCACGACAGCGCCGAGCACCAAAGCGCCGAGCACCAAAGCGCCGAGCGCGACAGTCCCGAGCACGGCACCGTCGAGCACGACGATCCGACGAGCGTCGCCGCCGACGTCAGCTACCAGGACGACGACACGATGCTCGATGACCTCGACGTGATCCCGTGGGGGGATGCATCCGCAGACGAGGACACGACGGCCGGCGTCCCCGCAGTCGAGCATGACGACTCCGACGACGATCCCTTCATAACCGAGCTACGCCGGGCGGTCGACGATCCTGAGCCGCTGGGCCCGCGCGACGAGGCCGCCGAATGGAAAGAGGATGTCGATCTCTACCGTCGGCCCAAGGAGGGCCCGATGCGCTCGCGTCGTCGACGCCGCTCCTGAAGCTCTTCGCCGTCGGGCCTCGGAGACATCGCGCCCGGCATCCGCGGGTAAGGGCTCGCCGGTTGCGGTCGGCCTTTCGGACGGATGAGACGAAAGGCAATCCCGCTGTCTAGGATGCAAGCTTCGCGCGGCACAGCCAAGGACTCAGGACGGTGAGGTAGAAGTGCTTGTACTGATCAGTTTCGGACTGGTGTTGGTGGCGACTGTGCTGCTGGTGCTCGGGCTTCTCTCAGGAGGGGGCCTCGGGCTCATTTACGCCTCGATCGCATGCAGCATCGCAGCTGGCATCGCCTTGGTGGTGGCAACGGTGGTTCGCCGTCCCAGCACCGACGCCGGTGCTCGACCTGTCGCCCAAGGTGAGTGGGCCCGCGATCAAGAGGCGGCCAGCGTCGGGTACACCTCGACGGTGGCGACGTCATCTGCGCCCACCGCTCCCGTCCCTGTCGTCCCTGCTCCGGCGTCGTACACGCCGGCCGCTCGCCGCCCGGCTCTGGCCACGGTGGGCGCTCCTGCTCCTGGCGATGCCGGCGGCGGAGCCGACGACTTCTTTCCCATCGAGGACTACGACGACTTGGGTGAGGCGGAGATCCTGCCGCTCGTGCCCGAGCTCTACGAGGACGAGCTCGACATGGTCGAAGAGCGTGAGCGCGAGACCAAGGGGAGGGCGGCCGTGCTCGACCGCATCGAAGAGGTGCGCCGTAGCATCTCCAGCGACGGCGACGGCGCCGTTGACGTCGATCAGGCGATCGCCACCCACGAGGCCGACGACTTCTTCCCCATCGAGGACTACGACGAGCTGAAGGTAGTGGAGATCCTCCCGCTGCTTCCCGAGCTGTACCCCGACGAGCTCGACGTGGTCGAGCAGCGGGAGCGAGCGGGCAAGGGCAGGGTGTCGATCATCAACCGCCTGGCTGAGCTTCGCGACGCAGCCGAGCCCGACGAAGCCCCCGAGACTGAACCCGTGCCGGTCCTGGTCGTCGAGGACATCGATGACATCGGTGACGTCGAAGAAGACTTCTTCCCGATCGAGGACTACGACGAGCTCACCGTGGGCGAGATCCTCCCGCTGCTTCCCGAGCTCTACGACGACGAGCTCGACGTGGTCGAGGACCGCGAGCGGTCCACCAAGAACCGAGCCGTGCTCATCAACCGCCTGGCCAAGCTGCGAGACGCAGCCGAACCCGAAGAAGCACCCGAGGCGGAGGCTGTGCCGGCTCTGGGCGACGAGGACGAGGGTGACTGGGAGGTGCCCGGCGAAGGTTGGGAGGATCGAACCTCGGAGGTGACAGAGGACGACCAGGAGGATGTCTTCCCGATCGCAGACTACGACCAGCTTCGGGTGTCGGAGATTCGTCGTGTGCTTCCTGAGCTCAGCGAGGATGAGCTCGAAGAGGTGCGCAGCGCCGAGCTGGGCGGAGCCAACCGCATCACCGTCCTGACCGCCATCGATCGTGAGCTCGGTGTCGAGGCCGCGACTCCGGCCAAGAAGGCTGCGGCCAAGAAGGCTGCGGCCAGGAAGGCCCCGGCCAAGAAGGCTGCGGCCAGGAAGGCCCCGGCCAAGAAGGCTGCGGCCAGGAAGGCCCCGGCCAAGAAGGCTGCGGCCAGGAAGGCCCCGGCCAAAAAGGCCCCCTCGGCCCGGAAGGCCCCCTCGGCCCGGAAGGCCCCCTCGGCCCGAAAGGCCCCCTCGGCCCGAAAGGCCCCCTCGGCCCGAAAGGCCCCCTCGGCCCGAAAGGCTCCCGCCAAGAAGGCCGGATCTAGAAGCGCTTCCGCCGCCAAGCGGACGGCTTCCGGTCGACGCTGAGGCCTTGGGGCGCTAGCCCTCGAAGGCTGAGCTAGCCCTTCGAGTGTGAGCTAGCCCGCAGAGACCAAGAGGCGAACGCTTAGCTCCCGGCCGTCGATGACGATCTGGGCTTTGTTGTCGAGGGCCCTGATCTCGTCGCTCACCGTCAGCGAAGTGGCCAGGATCTCACCGGCGATCCACTGGTGGTGAGCCTCGACGGCGGCTACGACGTGGCTGTCGGTGGTGGCCAGGGTGGCGCCGATCCGGTCGGAGATGGCGAAGTCGAGCTCTCGGCGCAGATCGTTGAGCGAGCGCACCAGCTCGCGTGCCGTTCCCTCCAGGCGTAGGGCGTCGTCGAGCTCCAAATCAAGAGCGACGGCCCAGGTGCCGTCCTGGGCCAAGGCGATGTCGGTCTGGCGCTCGGCCCGGACCTCGACGTCACCGGTCTCCAGGCGGACGCCGGCCACCTCCACGTAGCCCTGGCGCTCCAGGTCGGCGCGCAGGGCATCGCCATCGGCCTGGGCCAACGCCGCCTGAACCTGGTTGACCTGGGGCCCCAGGCGAGGACCGAGGGTCCGGAAGTTCGGCACTACCGTCCAGTGCACGAGCCCGCTGAGCGCCGAGATCTCCTCCAAGGCCTTCACGTTGAGCTCGTCGGCGATCTCCTTGCGGACCTCGTCGCTGAGCACGGCTCCGGGATGGAGGAGCAGCGCCCGGCGCAGGGGCTGGCGCACCTTCACGGCGGCGTCGGCGCGAGCAGCTCGTCCCAGACCAACCAGCCGACGGGCGGCGGCCATCTCCTCGGCCAATTCGGCTGGCGGGGGCGGGGCAAGGCTGGGCCAGTCGGAGGCATGGACGGAGAGGCCTCCAGTGAGGCGGGTCCACAGCTCGTCGGCCAGAAAGGGGCAGAAGGGGGCCAGCAGCTTGGTGGCCACCACCAGGCAGCGATGAAGGGTGGCGTGGGCCGCCGGGTCCGAGGCCCGCCAGAAACGGGGACGGGATCGGCGCACGTACCAGTTGGAGAGGTCGTCGACGAAGGTGGCCAGGCGGGTGGTGGCGGCCAAGGCGTCGAAGCCCTCGAGGGCGGCGGTGACCTCCAGCACCGTGGCCTCGAGTTCGGCCAGGACCCAGCGGTCGAGGAGATGGGTGACTGCGTCGGGCTGAACGTCTCCGGCGGAGGAGACGAAGCCGTCGAGATCGGCATAGGTAGCAAAGAAGGAGAACACGTTCCATAGGGTCAGGAGGGTCTGGCGGGTGGCCTCGCGGATGCCATCCTCGGACACCCGGCGAGGGGTCCAGGGCTGGCCGGCAGAGAAGAAGTACCAGCGCAGAGCATCGGCGCCCACCGTGTCGAAGACGTGGGTGGGATCGATGACGTTGCCCCGAGATTTGGACATCTTCTGGCCCTCGCCGTCGACGATGAGGCCGAGGCACACCACGTTGCGGTAGGGCGTCGAGCCGAACACCAGGGTGTTGACCGCCAACAGCGAGTAGAACCAGCCCCGGGTCTGGTCGATGGCCTCGCAGATGAAGTCGGCAGGGTAGGACGCCGCCAGGGTCGTGTCGCCCTCGAAGGGGAAGTGGAGCTGGGCCGAGGGCATCGAGCCGGAGTCGAACCAGGCGTCGAGCACCGGGCTCAGGCGTCGGGCGGCCAGGCCGCATTCCTCGACCGGGCAGGCCAGTGCCACGTCGTCCACGTCGGGCCGGTGCAGATCCAGGGCGGTCAGATCGGCACCGGCGAGGTCGGCCAGCTCGGCCACCGATCCCACACAGGTGTCGTGGCCTTCCGGGCAGCGCCAGATCGGCAGCGGAGTGCCCCAGTAGCGGTCACGAGACAGGGCCCAGTCGACGTTGCCCTCCAGCCATTTGCCGAAGCGGCCGTGCTTGATGTGACCGGGGTACCAGGCGATGGTCTCGTTCTGGTCCACCAGGTCGCCCCGCCGGTCGGCGGTGCGCACGAACCACGACGTCTTGGCCCAGTAGATCAGCGGGGTGGAGCAGCGCCAGCAATGGGGGTAGCTGTGGAGGTACTCCTGCTCGCGCACGAGCAAATCTCGACGGGTCAGATCGTCGATGATGCCCCGGTCGGCCTCCTTGACCTTGATCCCCGACCACGGCCCGATGCGGGCGTCGAAGGTACCGTCCGGGCCGACCGGGTTGAGCACGGGCAGGCCCTCGGCCCGACCGACGACGGCGTCGTCCTCGCCGAAGGCGGGGGCCAGATGCACCAGTCCCGAGCCGTCGTCGGTGCTGACCCACGCGGCGGCCACCACCCGTTCGGCCCGATCGGCGCCGACGCCGGTGAGCTCCAGCATGTCGAAGGGACGCCGGTAGCGCCGCCCGACCAGATCGGGGCCGTTCGTTCGGGACACGACCTCGTAGGGGGCGTCAGCGCCGAAGAAGCGCTCGGCCGCGGCCTCGGCCATGACCAGATCGCGGCCTTCGGGCTGATGCACCCGCACGTAGGCGATGTCGGGTCCCACGGCGACGGCCACGTTGGAGACCAGGGTCCAAGGCGTGGTGGTCCACACCAGGAGGTCGGCGTCGTCGTCGGTCAGGGGGAAGCGCACGTAGATCGACGGATCGCTCACCTGGCGGTAGACGTCCGGCTGGCCCATCTCGTGCGACGACAGAGCGGTGCCACAGCGGGGGCAGTAGGGGCTGACTCGGTGGCCCTCGTAGAGCAGTCCCTTGTCCCAGAGCTGCTTGACCAGCCACCACACCGACTCCATGTAGTCGCGCGAAAGTGTCCAGTAGGCGTCGTCGGTGTCGATCCAAGTGCCCGAGCGCCGGGTGAGGGTCACCCAGTCCTCGACGTAGCGCGACACCGACGCTCGGCAGCGGGCGTTGAACTCGGCGATGCCGTAGGCCTCGATCTCGGTCTTGGAGGCCAGGCCCAGCTCCTTCTCCACCTCCAGCTCGACGGGCAGGCCATGGCAGTCCCAGCCACCCTTGCGGGGAACCCGGAGGCCCCGCATGGTCTGGAAGCGCGGGTAGAGGTCCTTGAACACCCGTGACCACACGTGGTGCAGGCCGGGCCGGCCGTTGGCGGTGGGCGGCCCTTCGTAGAACATCCAGGCCTCGCCGTCCTTGCGCTGGTTCTGGACCTTGGCGACGACGGCGTCGGCCTCCCAACGCGCCAGCACCTGCGCCTCCAGGGCGACGAGGTCGAGGGGTTCGACGGGACCAAAGGCCATGGCGCCAGGGTAGGGGAGCGGGGTCGGCTGCGAACGGCTCTTTCGCCGGCGTCCGGACGTCGAGGAGGACTACGGTGTCGCCGTGGACGAGGAATTGTTCGAGGTCGACGGCGACGGTCGGGTCGTGTTGCGCCTGCATGTGCAGCCGGGCGCCGGGCGCTCGGAGCTGGTGGGCCGCCACGGCGATGCCGTAAAGGTCCGGGTGGCGGCGCCCCCGGAGCAGGGTCGGGCCAACGACGCCTGCCGGCGGCTGCTGGCCGAGGTCTTCGACGTCAAGGAGTCGGCGGTCTCCCTGGTGGCAGGCCCCACCAACCGCTCCAAGCGCTTTGCCCTCGCCGGCGCCGACCCCGAGGCGGTGCGAGCCCAGCTCGAGCGGGCGCTGGAGCGAGGCCCGGCGCGAACATCGGCTGACCGGCGCCGGCCGGGGCCCCGCTCGTCCCGTCCCTGAAGCTGCCGTTGCCGGGGCGGGTGGCGGGCGATAGTCTCGGCGGCTCCTCAGCCGCAGGGAGGCCAGGAATGCCCAGAGCCACCAAAGCCGGCACCGCCGGCACGACGACCAAGGCCGATGCTCCCAAGACCTCGGCGAAGGCCAGTCTTCGCAAGACCAAGACCAAGACCAAGGCCAAGGCCAAGGCCAAGAGCGACGGGCCGGGAGCCGCGGTCGCCTCGGAGAAGGCCACGACCGGGGGGGCGTCTGACGCCTTCGTCGAGGACCAGCGCCTCCAGCTCCTCAGCGAACGCGAGGCCTACCTCAAATCGGCCGCCTCACTGCGGGCCGAGGCCGACCAGTTGGCCCAGGACCGCGAGCCCGGCGATGTCCAGTTTGACGAGGAGTCCGGCCAAGGGGATTCCATGAATGTCGAGCGTGAGCGCGACCTCGCGCTTTCGGCTCAGGCCTTGGGCTCCATCCAGGAGATCGACGTGGCCCTGGCCAAGATCGAGAAGGGGACCTACGGGATGTGTGACCGCTGTGGCGAGCCCATCCCCGAGGAGCGCCTGAAGGCCTTGCCCCACGCAGCCCTGTGCGTGCGGTGCAAGAGCGGGGGCCTGAGCCGTCGCTGAGCCGGGCGTCGAGGAGACCGCCGGCGTCCGCCGGTGGGTCCTCGTGGCGGTCGTGGCAGCGGTGGTGGTGGTGGTCGACCAGTCGACCAAGTGGTGGGCGTTGCAGGCGCTCGACGGGGCCAGGACCATCGACGTGGTGGGGTCGCTTCGCCTGCGGCTCCTCTTCAACCGGGGCACCGCCTTCGGCCTCGGTTCGCGCTTCGGGCCGCTCATCGCCGTGTTGGCCGTGGTGGTGGTGGCTGTCCTGGCCCGGGCTGGGAGTGCCCTGCGGGGGAGGGCGGCGCGCATGAGCCTGGGGCTGGTGCTGGGGGGAGCTGTGGGTAACCTGATCGACCGCCTGGTGCGCGACGGGACCGGCTTCCTCGGCGGCGCCGTCGTCGACTTTCTCGACCTGCAATGGTGGCCGGTGTTCAACGTGGCCGACATGGCCATCACCGGAGGTGCCGTCCTGCTCGCCCTCACCGCCTGGCGCGATCCCGGCCTCGATGAGTCCGAGGCGACGGCGGCGGCGGGGCGACGGTGAAGGACCTCATCCCCGACGCCCTCGACGGGGAGCGGGTCGACCGGGTGGTGGCTCTCATGACGGGGTTGCCGCGCTCGACGGTGGCCGAGCTGGTGGCCGGTGGTGCGGTGCGCCTGTCCGGGCGGACCGTCACCACCAGGTCCACCCGGGTCAGCAGTGGCGGCGAGGTCGACGTCGACGTCCCGCCGCCCGTCGACGACACCACCGCGCCCGCACCGGAGGTCGACGTCGAGGTGGTCCACGTCGACGTCGACATCATCGTGGTCGACAAGGCCCCGGGGATGGTGGTCCACCCGGGTTCGGGGAACGCCGAGGGAACTCTCGTCCAGGGCCTATTGGCCCGCTACCCCGAGCTGGGCGACGTGGGCCAGTCTGGACGTCCCGGCGTGGTCCATCGCCTCGACAAGGGGACCTCCGGCCTGCTCGTGGTGGCCCGCACCGCTCGGGCCTACGACTCCCTGGTCGCCCAGCTGGCGGCGCGGACGGTGGGCCGGGTCTACCTGGCATTGGTGTGGGGATGCCCCGAGCCGGCCCAGGGCCAGGTGGATGCACCCATCGGCCGCAGCCGCCGAGAGCCGACACGTATGACCGTGTCCAGCGCCGGCCGGGAGGCCCGTACAGGCTACCAGGTGCGTCACTGCTACCAGTCGCCGGTACCGACGGCGCTGGTGACCTGCCGGCTGGAGACCGGGCGCACCCACCAGATCCGTGTGCACCTGAGCGCCATCGGCCACCCCGTGGTGGGCGACGCCCGCTACGGGGCCAACCGCGGCGCATCCGGCGATTTCGACCACCTGGGGTGCCGGCGCCCGTTCCTCCACGCCGAGGAGCTTTCCTTCGACCATCCGGCGACGGGGGAGCGGCTCAGCTTCGTCTCTGCGCTTCCCGGGGATCTGGGTGAGGTGCTCGCTCGGCTGTCGTGAGCGCCGTCAACTGGGAGGCCGCCTCTGCCGTCGCGACGGCCGCCAGTCGGGGGCCCTGGGCGGCCACCACGCAGTCCTGGAGGGTGAAGGAGTCGAGATGGCGGCGCATGTGGTCGCCCACGTCGGACCACATGGATAACAGCACGCACTGGCCCTCGTGGGCGCAGGCGCCGTCCTCGTGGGGCCGCCCGAAGTCCCCGGCCACGATGGGGCCGTCGACGGCGCTCACGATCTCCCCCAGGGTGATGTCGGCCGGGCCCCGGGCCAGGACGTAGCCGCCCCCCACGCCCCGCTTGGAGCGCACCAACCCGGCTCCCTTGAGGGCGAGCAGGATCTGCTCCAGGTAGGGCTGGGGGAGCCCGGTGCGGTCGGCGATGTCGCGCACCGAGGTGGGCGCCCGGCCCTGTTCCTGGTGTAGCGCCAGCGACAGGAGGGCCCGGGCGGCATAGTCACCCCGAGTCGAGACCTTCACGGCCACCATGGTACGGGGGGCCGTCCTCGTGGTGAATGTGCAAGACAGCTACCGGGGTGGTGGACTAGGGGGATGGGTGCGGAACAGGCGAGTCGGCCGGTGGCCGATCCCCTCATCCCCGACTATGCCGGGGCGTGTCTGAGCAACGTGGTCCCAGCGGTGCTGGACCGGCTACGGCCGGTTCCGGCGTGGATGCCGGCGGTGGTGGCCGAGGCCGCCCAGGTGGTGTTGCTGGTGCTCGATGGGCTCGGCTTCGAACAGCTTGGCGACCGGCGCCACCTGGCCCCCACCCTCGCCGGGATGCAGGGGGGATCGATCTCCACGGTGGCGCCGTCTACCACCGCCACCGCCCTCAGCTCGCTCGTCCTCGGTTGCCCCCCCGGCGAGCACGGCGTGGTCGGCTACCGCATCAACGTGGGTGGCGACGTGTTGAACGTCCTGCGCTGGCAGACGCCTGACGGCGACGCTCGGGAGGTCATTCGCCCCGACGAGATCCAGGGCCGGCCGGCCTTCGGCGGGCGCCGGCCGGCGGTGGTTACCCGGGCTGAGTTCTCTGGAAGTGGCTTCACCGCCGCTCACCTGGCCGACGTGCGCTTCCATGGGTGGCGGGTGACCTCGACCATGGCGACGGAGATCCGCCGCCTGCTGCACGACGGTGAGACCTTCGTGTACGCCTACTACGACGGCATCGACAAGGTGGCGCACGAGTTCGGCCTCGGTGAGCACTACGACGCAGAGCTCACCGCCACCGACCGGCTGGTGGCCGACGTGGCCTCGGCCCTGCCGGCCGGCGCCGTGCTGCTCGTCACCTCCGACCACGGCCAGGTGCAGGTCGGAGAGGCCGTGGTGGCTGTCCACGACGACGTGATGGCCCATGTCGAGCTGCTGTCGGGCGAAGGGCGCTTCCGGTGGCTGCACGCCCGGCCGGGACGGGAGGCGGAGCTCTACGAGGCGGCCCAGGCCCGCCACGGGGCCCAGGCGTGGGTTCGCACCCGCGACCAGGTCATCGCCGAGGAGTGGTTCGGTCCCAAGGTGAGCGACGCCGCCGCCAGCCGCTTCGGCCACGTGGTCCTTGCCGCCCATGCGCCGGTGGCCTTCGCCGACGCCGCCGACACTGGCCCCTACAAGCTCCAGTCCCGCCACGGCTCCCTCACCTCCGACGAGATGCTCATCCCCCTGCTGGCGCACCGGGGGGCATAGGTAGGACAGGATCGGGCAGGGTCGAACCCGTGACCAACGACGTGAATCTTGATCCCAGTTCGGAGCTAGACACCGCAACTGGTGACGGAACATCTCCCGTAGGGGTCGCCGGACCCGCTGCGGACGGCGCCGGCACGGGGGCCGAGGACCGGGCCGGCGACGGCGAGGAGAGCACCGAAGCCGTCGAGAAGCCGGCCAAGGTCATGCGCATCGGCTCCATGATCAAACAGCTCCTCGAGGAGGTGCGCCACGCTCCCCTCGACGAGGCCAGTAGGGACCGGCTCAAGGACATCTACGAGACTTCGGTCAAGGAGCTGGCGTCGGGCCTCTCCGGCGATCTACGCGAAGAGCTGGAGCGCCTCACCCTGCCGCTGGCGGAATCGACGCCGAGCGACGCCGAGCTGCGCATCGCCCAAGCCCAGCTCGTGGGCTGGCTCGAAGGCCTGTTCCACGGCATCCAGGCCACCCTCTTCGCCCAGCAGGTGGCGGCCCGGGCCCAGCTAGAGGAGATGATGCAGCAACGCGGCCTCCCGGCCGCCTCGGGCCCCTCCCAGGAGCCCGGCGGTCCGGGTGGGGCGTACCTGTAGGGCCGAGACAAAGCCCTGCACCTCAGGCTTCCTGGCCCTCGGCCGCCGTCGGACGGGCATCGGGCCAGGTGACGTACGAGGCGTTGGCGGTCGAGGCGATTCCTATGGGGCCCCGGATGTCATTGTTGTTGAACGTCACCCGTCGCCAACCCGTATTGGGCGATCGAGCCCGATCGCATGTTCGCGGCCGACATGGGCGTCCATGTCGCCGGCTGAATTGCACGGGCGTCGCCAGGAGCGTCCCCATTACGGTGACCGTGGTGGGCAGGAAGCGGAGCACCAGAGATGCATCCAGCCCTGCGCTCGCCACCCTGGACACCGAGGGATGGATCGCCGTGCCCGACGTGTTGTCTCCCGACGAGGCCCACGCCTTGGCCGATGCGTGTGCGGCGGCGCTGGACGAGATCGACAACGACAAGCGGATAGGCGATAAGCAGGCCGGCGGTACCCGGCGACTGGTCGATCTCGTCGATCGCGTGCCGAGCGTCTCCCTCGCCGTCGAGCACCCGGGCGTGGTCGCCGCCGTGGGTTGGTTCCTCGGCGAGAGCGCTCGTCTCGGAAGCGTGACCTTCCGGAGCCCCCGACCTGGCTTTGGTGAGCAGCGCCTTCACATCGAACCTACCCCTGGAGAGACCGGGCGAGTGGCGGGTGGCGACGGCCATCGTGGCCCTTTGCGACTTCCGCTCGGACAATGGCGCCACGGCCGTGGTCCCCGGCAGCCACCGCCGGCCTGATCTCCAACGGCACCCCGATCGGCTAACCGGGAGCGACGCCGAGGTGGTGCTCACCGCCTCCGCTGGGACCGCCTTCGTCTTCAGCGGGCACCTCTTGCACCGGGGAACCCGAAACCGTTCCCGCCAGCACCGTCCTGCGCTCCAGGCCGTCTGGAATGTGGGTTAGACCCGGTCGCGACCCCGCACTGGTTGGACCCCGGGAGGTTACGCGCCGCACCAAGCTTCCTACGGCAGTCGGAACTACTGCGGTAGGATTCTTCCGTGAAGGTCGACAAGCTCAGCGTGTCCTTCGATCCGGACCTCGGCGATGCGGTGCGCGCCGCAGCTCGCCAGCGCGGCGGAGGCCTGTCTCGTTGGCTGGCCGACGCCGCCACCGCCAAACTCCGGGCCGAGGCGCTGGCCGAGTTTCTCGACGACTGGGAAGCCGAGCACGGGGCATTCACGTCCACCGAGCTCCGCCAGGCCGCAACAGAGCTGGGGCTGCCGCTACCGGCATCCACCGATCCGTCGACATGAGCGCCATCGTGTTGGACGCCGGGGTGTTCGTGGCGGTGGAGCGGGCCGACCGAGCGATGATGGCCCGCCTGCGGATGGCCCAACAGGCGGGATTGGCGTTGCGCACCACGGGGGTCGTCGTCACCCAGGTGTGGCGAAGCCCCGCCGGGCGCCAGGCGAAGCTTGCCCGGCTGCTCAAAGCCGTCGACGTCAAAGCCATCGACGAAGACCTGGGCAAGGCCGCCGGCGTCCTGCTCGGTCTCGCCGACATGACCGACGCCGTCGACGCCAGCGTGGTGGCCGCCTCCGCCACCGGCGACCGCATCCTCACCAGCGATGCCGGCGACATCGGCCCCCTCGTGGCGGCGTCCGGGCGATCGATCCACGTCGTTTCCTGCTGAGGAAGTTTCCTGCTGAGGCCGGTTCGGCTCCGCCGGCTGCTCGTCGACCCCTGACCACTGGTTTAGCCGTGCCGACGGGGGGGAGTGTGTGGAGCGCTCGGTAGGTGGCACCACCGCCGCTTGATCAGGCGGCGACGGTGGCCTCCTCGGGTTCCTTGGGCGCCTCGCTACGCCCCACGCTGGAGATGGCGTCGAAGAGCAGGGAGGGCCGCCCGCCGATGGAGTTGACGAAGATGGTGGTCACGCTTAGCGCCATGGCCACCATGGCCCACACCGGGTAGACGAGGCCGGTGGCCGCCGCCGGGATGCCGATGCCGTTGAAGAGGAAGGCGAGCGCCACGTTCTGGCGGGTGGTGCGATAGCTGCGCCGGCTGATGTCACGAGCGGTGAGCACCGAGGCGACCTCGTTGCCCACGATGATGATGTCGGCCGACTCCATGGCGATGTCGGTGCCGCTGCCCATGGCGACTCCCACGTCGGCCTGCATGAGGGCAGGGGCGTCGTTGATGCCGTCGCCCACCATGGCCACCTTGCCTCGCTCCTGGAACCGGCGGACGATCTCGGCCTTCTCCTCGGGCAGCACCCCGCCGTAGACCTCTTCGATCCCGAGCTGGGAACCGACACGACGAGCCGCCGCCTCGTTGTCCCCGGTGACGAGCACCGGGGTGAGCCCGGCGGCGCCCATGGAGCGCACGGCATCGGCGGCGTCTGCTCGCAGCTCGTCACCCAGGGCCAACACCCCGAGGGCAACTCCGTTGCGACTGACGGCCACGACGGTGCGCCCGGCGTCTTGGAGGCGGTCGATGTGGCGCCGGAGCTCAGCCAGGTCGACGCCACGGTCCTCGAGGAAGCGGGGACGGCCGACGAGGACCCCCTGCCCCTCGACTACGGCGGTGACACCGAAGCCGGTGACCGAGTCGAAGTCGCTCACCGGGGGCAGCGCCAGCTTGCGCTCGAAGGCCAACGCCACCACGGCCTGGCCGAGCGGGTGCTCGGAGGCCGACTCCGCCGCCGCCGCCAGGCGCACCAGCTCCACGGGGTCGCCGAGCGCCTCGACCTCTCGCACCGTCGGTCGTCCCTCGGTGAGGGTGCCGGTCTTGTCCAACACGACGTGGGTGATCGAGCGGAAGGCCTGGAAGGCCTCGCCGGTGCGCATGATGATGCCGAGGTCGGCGGCCTCTCCGGCACCCCTGACGATGGCCAGGGGGGCGGCGATCCCCACGGCGCAGGGGTAACCCATGACCAGCACGCCGAGGCCGGCGAACACCGCCCGCTCGACGTTGGCCTCGGCGCCGAAGAGGGCGGCACCCACCGTCCAGCCCAGCGCCGCCACGGCGGAGACCATCAACACGGTGGGGGTGTAGACCCGCAGCACCCGGTCCACGAGGTGCAGGATTCCCGGCTTGAGGGCCCGGGCGTCTTCCACATGGCGCACGATCTGGGCCAGGAAGCTCTCAGCGCCAACTGCGGTCACCCGCACCAGCAGCGTGCCCGAGGTGTTGATGGATCCGCCGATGACGGCGTCCCCCGCGGAGCGCTCCACCGGCACCGGCTCACCGGTCACCAGGGCCTGGTCGACGGCCGAGTGGCCGCGCTGCACCTCACCGTCGACGGGGATGCGCTCGCCGGGACGCACCCGCACCAGATCTCCGAGTACCACCTCGCCAAGGGGGACCTCGACCTCGTCCTCCCCCCGCTCGACGCGAGCGGTGTCGGGCTGTAGGTCCAGCAGTCGCTTGACCGCCTGGGAGCTGCGGGTCTTGACCAGCAGCGAGAGCCACTCCGAGAAGATGTGGTAGTTCGCCACCAGCACGGTCACGGCGAAGAACGGCGCCGTCGGGAAATCGTCGCCGCCGGCGACGATGCCGTAGAGGCCACCGGCGATACCGGCGAAGGCGCCCACTTCGAGCAGGACGTGCTGGTTGAGGATGCCCCGGCGTGCCGACTGGTAGGCCATGCTCAGGATGTGGCCGGCCACGCCGAAGACCACCACCAGGGCCAGCGCCGCCACGATCCAGGGAATGGCAACCTCGCCCACGTCCTTGGCCCGGATGACCAACACGGCGATGGGCGGTGCGGTCATGGCCAGGGTTCCCCCTATGGCCTTACCCCGCCCGAAGGGGCGCAGGATGAAGTAGGCGACCGGCACCAGGCTGGCCACCACGGTGGCCGGCACCAGCACCGACACCAGGCCCTCGACCACCACGATCAAGGCGATGGCCACCAGGCTGAGCCCGGTGGCGACCAGCAGGCGCCTGCCCTCGCGTACCAGGGCCGCCTCCTCCTCCTCGAAGGGCCGCACCTTGCGGGGGTCGTAGAGGTCGTAGCCGATGTCGCGCAGGGTGCCGAGCAGGACCTCGGGCCGGACCCGGTCGGGGTCGTAGTCGACCAGCGCTTGCTCGTGGGTCAGGCTGACGGCCACCTGGTCGACGCCGTCGATGCGCCCGAGTGCCTTTTCGATGGTGCCGGTGCACAGCGAGCAGTGCAGGCCAGAGATGCGGGCGCGGATGCGGGAATGTCCTTCGAGGTTGCTCGGCTCCTCGTCCCAGAGAGCCGCCGAGTCTTGCGCGGTGCCGGCCGTGGCCGTTCTGGTCATGGTGACTCCTCCCCGTTGCTGGTGATCTCGTAGCCGGCGTTCGTGATCGACGCGGCGATGTCCTGGGCCGAGCTCTGCTCTGAGTCGAACCGGACCCGGACCTGCCCGGAGCGATGATCGGCCGTGGTGGTGCGGATGCCGTCGAGGCGTCCCAGAACCTTCTGGATCCGGCCCTCGCAGCCGGTGCAGGTCATGCCTCTCACCTGGAGCACGAGTTGTTCTTGCACGACGCCTCCCTTGTCTTGGCTTGCGCCTTGTCGAGGTCCGCCGTCGGGCCATCTCCAAGGTCTGACTCGTACGGTAGAGATTCCATCCAACTAGAAGGCAACCCCCACCAAAGCCGATTCGTTCACGCCGCTGGGGGGCCGGTCGATGCTCGGTAGGGTTCTAGTCGGCAAGAAGGTCGAAACGAGAGGGCGTCGTGCTGATCGGAGAGCTGGCCGGCCGGCTGGGGCTCAACACCAGGACCATCCGCTACTACGAGTCGATTGGGCTGCTGCCCGAGCCCGAGCGCAGTACGTCGGGCTATCGGGTCTACGACGAGGGTGACGTCGACCGCCTAGCGTTCATCAAGTCGGCCCAGCGGCTGGGGTTGGCCCTCGACGAGATTCGGGAGGTCCTGGCTCTCCGTGACCGGGGAGAAGCGCCCTGTGACTACGTCAGCGGGCTGATCACCAAGGAGGTGACCGACATCGACCGGCGACTCAAGGAGCTGCGCCACCTTCGCCGGGAGCTCGTCGCGCTGAAGGCACGGGCCGGTGAGGTCGACGGGCGGAACGGGAGGATCTGCGGGTTGATCGAACACGTCCGCCAGCGAAGCGGCTAGGACTCAGTCACCGCTCCCGCCGCCGGCCGGGCCGGCCGCCGCCGGCGGAGGCTCCGTCTTCACCGAGCAGGAGCCCGAGGAATCGCCCGTCGGAATTCGTGACCAGGATCCCCTCGACATCGGAGCTTCGCATCCGATCCCGGAGCCGGCCGATGTCTTCACTCGGTCGCACCGTCGTCACGCCGAATTCCATGACCTCCTCGACGGTACGCATCGGATTGGCGTCTACGGCAGATCCTTGAACGACACCCGCGACGAGACCGTCGGCGCCGATGCGACACAGAACGCCGCTCCTTGGTCGATGAGTTGCGACACCCACATCTCCGACCAACACTCCACCTACGGCACCCAGATCATCGTCTCGACCGAACGCGACGCCACCTCGTCCATGGCCACCAACGCTCGCCACAGCCGTCCGGATTGGCGGTAGGCAGCTCTGGCGACCGAGGTTCGCGCCTCGTCGAGCAGGACGAGATGCTCGCAACCGGCGGCTGCGAGCTCGACGGCCTCAGCGATAGAAGCCGGATCCGATGATGCCCCGGCCAGCCAGCGCCGCTTGTCCATGCTGAGGTCCCTCATCGGGGATAAGGGCGGACCAGCCTCCGGCGCCTATCATGTGGACGTAGTATTATGGCGCCGTTATACTTCCAGCTGTGTGGGAGATCCTCTACACCGACCTGTTCGGCCAGTGTGGGGTGACCTCACCGAGGACCAGCAAGAGGCACTGCGTGCTCGCGTCGAGCTGCTCGAGGAGCGGGGCCCTGACCTTGGTCGGCCGGTCGTCGACACCATCGTTGGTTCCCGTCACCAGAACATGAAGGAGCTGCGAGCGAGCAAGGGTGCTGCACTGCGGGTGCTGTTTATCTTCGACCCGCTGCGGCGAGCCCTCCTCCTGTTGGGAGGCGACAAGAGCGGCCGCTGGGAGCGCTGGTACCAAGAGGCCATTCCTCAGGCCGACGCTCTCTACGACGAATACCTCCAGGAACTTCGAGACGAAGGGGTGATCCCATGAAGGTGCACGACTTCAACAAGCTCAGTGAGCCGATCGACAATGACGCTCGCCGGCGAGCCCGGGTCGAGGTTCACCGGGCGGAGGCGGTGGCGGAGATCGTCGCGCACAACCTGGCGGAGCTGCGCCGGGCCCGAGACCTCACCCAGGTCGAGCTCGCTCGTGCGCTCGAGACGACCCAGCCGAATGTCGCTCGCATCGAGCACCAGGGCGAGCTGTTCCTCTCAACGCTTCGCAACTACGTCGAGGCCCTAGGCGGTGAGCTCGAGCTCACCGCGGTCTTCTCCGACGCCCGACTACCCCTGGCTGTCCTCGGTACCACCGACGCCGAGGCCCAACGAGGGGAGTAGCTGGCGTTGACTCCGAAGGAGACCATCGGCTGATGCCGTTCCCTACTGGGGTGGGGACGGCCCCACGCGGGGGGAACCAGGCGCAGCGCAGCAGGCGCAGCGCAGCAGGCGCAGCGCAGCAGGCGTTCTCATCGTCGGTGGCCAAGGGTTGCCCCCGGTTACCACCACCAGGGGTAGCCCGGGTCACCTCCTTGGCCTCCAGGGCGATCATGCGCACCAGCGATCGTCGCCGGTTTCGTTCTCGGCCGAGGTCGCAGTAAACATGTGGCTCTCACCCTACGCCCGGGGTGCGACATCCTTCGGAACCCTGGGGCGGCGAGCGTTCCGGTCCGCAGTAAATGGG
>JBBSLT010000003.1:0-46280 GCA_038233555.1 Acidimicrobiales bacterium | reverse complement strand
CTCCCGGCTGAAGGTCTCGGGCGTCGCCTCGACCTCGGCCGCGATGGGAGCGGGCTCAGCCTGGGAAGCAGGCGGTGCCGGTGGAGGGGGTGCCGGTGGAGGGGTTGGCGCCGGAGGGGTTGGCGCCGGAGGGGTTGGCGCCGGAGGGGTTGGCGCTGGAGGCGACGACGATGATGATGATGGCGGAGCGTCAGGCGCCGACCGGGGCTGGTCGCTGGCACTCGAAGCCGGGCCGGTCGCCTTTTCGGAAAACGCGGCGGAAGGTCCGGAAGAGACCCCTTCGGCCTCGAGACGATCCTTGATGACCTTGAGGGGCAGGAAGTTCTCCCGCTGCTGGCGCAGGATCCAGCGCAGGCGCTCGACATCGACTTGATAGAACTTGCGGTATCCCGAAGCCGTGCGTTCGGGGTCGAGCAAACCCTGGCTCTCCAAGAAGCGGATCTTGGAGATGGTGACGTCGGGAAACTCAACCTTGAGCAGGTCGAGCATCTCCCCGATGGACAACGAACGCGACTCCGCTGCGCCGCCGTTCACTCGCTGCCCGCCGTCGACGTGTCCAAGAAGACCAGCTTGAACCGCCCGATCTGCACCTCGTCACCGTTGGCCAGCATGCATTCCTCGATGCGCTCCCGGTTCAGGTAGGTGCCGTTCAAAGACCCCGCATCGCACAGGGCGTAGCTGCCGGCCCGGGCCACGAACTCGGCATGGCGCCGCGAGACGGTGACGTCGTCGAGAAAGATGTCGCTCTCAGGGTGACGTCCGGCGGAGATTGGCGATCGATCGAGCACGAAGCGCGAGCCCGCCCCTGGTCCTCGTTTGATCACCAACATCCCCGAACCCTCAGGAAGCTCGTCGACGGCGACGGAGACCTCCTCGGAGGGCGGACCGGTCTCGGGGTCGATCGGTGCCAAGGTGATGGTGTGGTCTTGGCCGCGTACGTCGAGGGGTGCACCGCACGAAGAGCAGAAGTTGGCGTTGTCGGGGTTGGCATGCCCGCACTGGTTGCAGAACACTTCTTCCACGTGGGCTCCTAGGGGGCTTGTGATCGTCGCGGCGTCGTCAGCTCAACCGACGAGACGGCGATAACCCTCGGAGTCGAGGAGCCGGTCGAGCTCACTGGGGTCGGCCATGTCGAGCAAACAGATCCAACCCTGGCCGTAGGGGTCTTCGTTCAAACGTTCGGGAGCGTCTCCCAGCTCGTCGTTCACTGCCACCACCGTGCCCGTGAGCGGAACGTAGATCTCCGAGACCGACTTCGTCGACTCCACCTCGCTGATGGTTGAGCCGGCGGTGACCGCCGAGCCCAGCACCGGCAGTTGGACGAAGACCACGTCGCCCAAAGCATCCTGGGCGTGGTCGGTGATGCCCAGACGAGCCTGGCCCTTTTCCACTCGCACCCACTCGTGGTCGGGGGAATAGCGCAGGTCGTCGGGGACGTTCACGAGGCCCGACGTTACCGGACACCGACCATGCGGGTGATCCGGGCGGCGTACTCCTCTGCCCGCTGCTCGGCTTCGGCGTCGCTTTGGGCCTCGGCCCAGACATGGGTCAGCGGCTCTTCGGGGTCGGGCAGGGCGAGCGCCCAGCCATCATCGTAGAGCACCTTCACCCCGTCGAGGAGCACCATCGGCTGATCCGTCTCCTCGACCAGCGTGCGCATGACGCTGCCCTTGTGCTCCCACGGGGTGTTCACCCGCCGGTGCGCCACATGGGTCGGGGGCAGGCTGGCCACCACCTTGGAGAGCCGGCTGCCGGCACGGGCCAGCATCTCCAGGACCTTGGCGAAGGCGGCCACGGCATCGAACGCAGGTAGGAACGAGGGGAAGATGAACCCGCCGTCGAGGCTGGCGGCCAGGACCACGTCGTCGGCCTGGGCCGAGGCCATCAGGGCGGCCGTGTCGACCTTGGTCCAGACGATCTCGGCACCGAGGCCCTCGGCGAGGCGCTCGGCCTCAGCCGACACGGTGAGGGGCAGGGCGATGCGACAGCCCGTCTCGGTGGTCATGGCCACCAGTTGCACCATGGCCAGCAGCGCCTCGGCGTCGTCGAGCACATGGCCCTCGTCGTCGATGAAGGTGATGTGCTCGCCGTCGGGGTCGATGACCACGCCCAACTGCGAGCCCGACGAACGGACCAAGGAGCTGACGTTGGCGGCGTGGGTGTCGCGATCGAACGAGGTGGCTCCCGGCGTCGATGAATAGGGGTTCACGGCCAGGACCTCGGCCCCCAACTTGGCCAACACGTTGGGCATGACGAAGGCCGTGGTGCCGTGCGCATAGTCGACCACCACCTTGAAGCCGGAGCTGCGCACCAGGGCAGAGTCGAACGAGGCCATCAGGGCCGCGGTGTAGAACTCGAGGGAGCGCGGTGGGAAGTCGATGTCGCCGATCTCGCCCGGATAGACCCGCCGGAAGTCCTCCCGGTAGTACAGGCGCTCTACCTTGCGAGCCAGGTCGGTGGAGATGTCGTTGCCAGTGTCGTCGAAGAACCGGAGCACCACCGACTGGGCGTCACCGGCCACCAGGCGCACGGTGATGCCGCCCTGGGACCGCTGCGAGCGCACCTGGAACCGGGTGACCGGTACCGACGCCACCTCCAGGTCCTCGACGTTGATCCCCGCTCCGTTGAGCCCGGCCATGACCGCCCGCTTGAGCATGCGAGCCGAGCGGCTGGAGTCCCGCGAGGTGGTGACCCGTGCGCCCTTCTTCATGGTGGTGGCGTAGGCCATGGCCACCCTGGTGGCGAGCTCGGGGGTGATGTCGACGTTGGCCAGCCCTGCCACCCCCAGGCGCCCGAATAGGTCGCGCGCTCCCCGGCTCTCCCACACCAGCGAGGAGTTGACGATGGCACCGGCCTCCACCGCCTTGTTCGGGTAGACCTTCACGCCGGCGGTGAGCACCGCCCGGGTGCCTACGAAGCACTCGTCGCCGAGCACCACGCCCTCCTCACAGCGCACTCCCGCCCGCAGGTCGGACGAACGGCCTATGACCGCCCCGGTGGCCCGTACCCCCGCCCCCAGGTAGGCGTTGTCGTGCACCACCACTCGCTCCAGGTCGGCGTCGGGACGCACCATGACGTTGGAGCCCAACACGGTGTAAGGGCCGAGGCGCGTGCCCGCCTCCACCCTGGCGTTGTCGCCCACCACGGCGGGGCCCACGACGTCGGCGTCGGGGTGGACCTCGGCTCCTTCTCCCAACCAGATGCCTCCCTCGAGGCGAAAGCCGGGGACGTCGACCTCCACCTTGCCGTCGAGCACGTCGGCATGCGCCCGCATGTAGGCCTCGAGGGTGCCGACGTCCTCCCAGTAGCCCTCGCTCACATGGCCGTAGAGCGCCTTGCCCTGAGCCAGAAGGGCGGGAAAGACCTCGGCCGAGAAGTCGACGGGACGTTCGGGGGGGATGAAGTCGAAGATCTCGGGCTCCAGCACGAAGATCCCGTTGTTGACGGTATCGCTGAACACCTGGCCCCAGGTCGGCTTCTCGAGGAAGCGCTCGATGGACCCGTCGTCGGCGGTGATGACGATGCCGAACTCGAGGGGGTTCTCCACGGCCGTCAGCCCAATGGTGGCGAGTGCCCCCCGGCGATCGTGGAAAGCCACGATCTCGGACAGGTCGATATCGGTGAGGACGTCGCCGGAGATGACGAGGAAGCGCTCGTCGAGCTCGTCCATGGCGTTGCGGACCGAACCGGCGGTCCCGAGGGGCGTCTCCTCGGTTGCGTAGGCCATGCGCACCCCGAACTCCGAGCCATCGCCGAAGTAAGTGCGGATGTTGTTGGCCATGAAGGCGACGGTGATCACGATGTCGTCGAACCCGTGGCGCTGGAGGAGCATCACGATGTGCTCCATCATCGGCCGGTTGGCCAGGGGCATCATCGGCTTGGGTTGGTTGGAGGTCAGGGGGCGCAACCTCGTACCCTCGCCCCCCGCCATGATCACGGCCTTCACGGCTCGGAACCTACCCCACGCCCGGCCAGCGCCCGCTTCGCCATGGGCACGTATCCGGCCAGGGACACGTAGCCGAGGACCAAGCCGGGCACGACGAAGCACCAGGCCGCCACCTCGGCCCACCCGGCCCACGACAACGTCGACTCCGACGCCAGGAACAACGGGAACGACGTCAGCAGGCAGAACGTACCGGCCTTGCCCATCAGGGTGACGTCGATGCGCCGGGCACCCATGGCGGCGAGCACCACGGCGGCCACGGCCACCAGGGACTCACGCACGATGGCGAGGACGGCCACGATCAGGGGGACCGAGCCGTCGATGACGATGCTCACCACCCCCACCGCCAGCAGCAGGCGGTCGGCCACCGGGTCGAGCACCTTGCCGAGGGTGGTGACCTGGTGGTAGCGCCGGGCGATGAAGCCGTCGAGCCAGTCGGTGGCGCCGAGCGCACCCAGCAGGGCTGCGGCGGCGGCCCGGTTCTCCCGACCGAACAACAACCACAAGAAGACCGGGATCAGGGCCAGCCGGACCAGGGTGATGACGTTGGGCGCAGTGAGGATGCGATCCTCGCCGTTGCCTGACGTGTCGCTGGCTGACGTCCTGTGGCCGGGCCCGCTCTCGTCCATCAGGCCCGGTCCTCGACCAGAGTCCCGACATCGGCCGGGACCAGCAGCTCCGGACCCTCGTTGGCCACCTTGTTGACGAGGGGACGTACCGCCAGACATTGGAAGTGCGCGGCGGGTGCCGGCGTCAACAAGCGTTGGAGGGCGGCGAGGTCATCGTTGGCGGGATCGAGCCAGGCCTCCCAGGAGGAAGGCGCCAACACCACCGGCATCCGGTCGTGCAGCCCGGCTAGGGCCTCGTTGGCGGTGGTGGTGACGATGGCGGCCGAGACGATGCGCCGGCCTTGGCTGCGATCGCCGCCATCGCCATCGCCGGCGGCACTGGCGCCACCACGGGGTCGCCACGACTCCCACAGCCCGGCGAAGGCCAGCGGCCGTCCGTCTCGATGGCGGATGTACCAAGGCTGACGGGCCGCCTTGGCCGGGCCCACCTGCCATTCGTAGAAGCCGTCAGCGGGGACGAGACAGCGGCGGCGGGCAAACGCCTGGCGGAACGCCGGCCGCTCGGCGACCGATTCGGCCCGGGCGTTGATCAGCCGCGACCCGATCCGAGGATCGTCGGCCCAAGAGGGGACGAGACCCCAGCGCAGCGATCCCAACGTGGTCGTGGGCCCCCGGCGGGCGACGGCGTACACCTGCTGGCTGGGGGCGACGTTGTAGCGGGCACCCAGGTCGTCGGCCATCACCTCGTCGACATCGAAGAAACGGGCCAGCGCCGCCGCCGGAGTGACCGAGGTGTAGCGCCCACACACAGCTCGACGGTACCCCAGCCCGGTTGCGCGCCCTCTACCCTGGGCGCAGTGGGACTCCAGGGAGTGACAAAGGTGCTGAATCGATGACCCACCTATCGAGTTCTGACCAGCCTGAAGAACCCCGTCGGGCGCCCAATACGGCGTCTCAGGCCTCCGACGAGCTCCGGCGCCTGCTCGGTGCTCCCGAGCCGGCCGACGTCCCCGCCGACACGCCACCAGGGCCTCCCCTGACTGCGCCCGAAGGCCTCACCCGAGGCCGGGCGGTGTGGCGCTGCGAGCACTGTGACTGGGAGACCCAGGCGTGGGTCAGGCCCCAGTGCCCCCACTGCTACACCATGTCGACCCAGGCCATCCGGTGGGTCGAAAGGTGACCGAGGCCGTCACCGAGTACCGGTACTTTCGCTGGGCCGGTTTCCTGCTGCGCCATCCCGAGGGAGACCGTGACCACTCGGAGATCCTCAAGAGGATGGAGTGGGCGCCGGCACCCGTGGAGGCCGTCATCGACATCTCGGCGCTCTCCGATGACCACCCGCCCGGCGGCTGGTGCACCCGTTTGAGCCCTGGCGAAGCGGCCCGCATGGCGGCGGGCTTCGGCGTGGAGCTCTGACGAGCGTCAGAAGGTGAGGCCGTCATCGATGGCGCTGGCCGCGAGCTGCTCGAAGACCTTGGCCACCTCGATCTCCTCGCCGCCCTCTTCGATGGCAAGCTGGCCGACCCCGGAGAGGGCCACCCCTAACAGTGCGACGAGCGAGCACAGCAAGGCCGCCGCCCGCTCGGTCTGGACCGCTGACGGATTCAGACCATCGTAGAGCTCCGCCAAGGTTGTGCGCAGGACCACCCGGAGCAGGATGGGATCATCGTTGTGCCCTAGGAAGGCGGTGACCAGCTCCCGGGCAGAAGCAGCAGCCTCGGCGGCCAATGGGGACGCCGGGTCCAACTCTGGGAGATAGGGATCTGGCTGGTCCATGGCCACAGTTTGGCCGACGATGGCGGCCACGGCGCCGCAGCCACCGCAGGTAGACGAGGTTTAGACCTCGCCCCTCCAGGCACCGGTCTCCGCCCCGCGCTGCTCCATGAACTCCTTGAAGCGCTTGAGGTCGCCCTTGACCCGGTGCTTGACGAGGCCCAGCTTGTCCCCTGCCTTCTCGGTGAAGCCCTCCGGCTCGTAGTCGATCTCGAGGGCGATCGTCGTGCCCCCATCATCGGTGGGCGCGAAGGTGACCACTCCGCCCTGGTCCGGACCATCCACCGCCCGCCAGGCGATGAGGCGATCAGGCACCTGCTCGGTGATCTCGGCGTGGAACTCGCGGGTGACGCCACCGATCTCGGTACGCCAGCGGGAACGGGTGGCGTTGACCTGGGTGACCTCTTCCACACCTTCCATGAACTGCGGGAAGGACTCGAACTGCGTCCACTGGTCATAGGCGGTCCGGACCGGGACGTTCACGTCGATCGACTGGTCGATGTTGTCCATGGGGGATCTCCTCGGTTGCGGTTCCCTCGGCCTACCCCCCGTCGGGGTCGGTCAATCGATGGGCAGGCGAGCGAGGAGGTCGGCTTTGCGTTCCTCGAAGTCGTCCAAGCTGATCTGCTTGGCGTCGTACTGGTTGTGGATCTGCTCGATCAGGACCAAGAGCTCTTGGGCCGACAGCTCGTGGGTACCATCCTCGGGCCCGATCTCGATCGGCTCGGCTTCGTCGGGGTCCACGCGCTCCAGGCGCGTCTCACGCTTGGCTGCGGCCTTCGCCTTCTTGGCTCGATCCCGTTGCAGCTTGGCAAAGCTCGTTCGTTGCGAGCCCATGCGGTTCTCCTTCCTACTGACCTACTGGGTCCGTGGGTCTTCAGACGCGACAGAGCCGCCGGACCCTGCCGGCGGCTCTGCGGATCGGCAGGGGACTCAGATGGCCCGGACGTTCTGGGCTTCCTCGCCCTTGCGGCCGGGGGCCACGTCGAACTCGACGTGCTGGCCCTCGTCGAGCGACCGGTAGCCGCTCCCCTGGATGTTGGAGTAGTGGACGAACACGTCGTCGCCCTGCTCACGGGAGATGAAGCCGTAGCCCTTCTCAGCGTTGAAGAACTTTACGGTTCCAGTTGCCATTGCCTTCTCTTCTCTACACAGCGAGCAAGTCCGACTGACTTCCTCATCCCCCTCACTCTAGAGGAAGCCACAGAGGATCGCTCCCCTGGCGGTGCCCCGCTACCATGGCAACGCTGGTGGCTCTGCCCCAGTGGGCTGCGCGGGCACTTCGCCCCCCGGCCTGTCCCGGGTCATCACGCCCACCGCCCGCCGCGCTCGGTGCGCCGGTTCACATCGGAGTTCATCAGTGTCTGTCACCTTTGCCGATCTCGGCGTTCCCGCCGACATCGTCGCCCGCCTCACTCGTCGAGGCATCACCGAACCCTTCCCCATCCAGTCGGCGACGCTCGCCGACGCCCTGGCCGGGCGCGACCTGTGCGGCCGGGCCCCCACCGGCTCGGGCAAGACCCTGGCCTTTGGCATCCCCCTGATCGCCCGCGTGGGCAAGGCCCGGTCCCGCCGTCCTCGTGGCTTGGTCCTCGTCCCCACCCGGGAGCTCGCCTCCCAGGTCCGCAAGGAGCTTCACATGTTGAGCTCGGCCCGGGGCCGTTCGGTCACCGCCATCTACGGCGGGGTGGGCTACGGCCCCCAGATCGAGGCGCTGCGCAGCGGAGCGGACGTGGTCGTCGCCTGTCCCGGTCGCCTAGCTGACCTCGTGGCCAAGGGCGAGGCCCGTCTCGACGAGGTCGACTTCGTGGTCATCGACGAGGCCGACCGCATGGCCGATATGGGCTTCCTGCCCGAGGTCCGACGCCTGCTCGATCAGGTGACCACCCAGCGCCAGACCCTGCTGTTCTCGGCCACCCTCGACGGTGCCGTCGACGTCCTCGTCCGCCGGTACCAGCACGATCCGATCCGCCACGAGTTGGCCCCACAAAGCGACGAGGTTCTCAGCCGCCACCTCTTCTGGTGGGCGGAGCGCCCCCAACGAGTGGCCCTCACCGTCCAGGTCGTCGGCGCCGAGTGGCCCGCCCTGGTGTTCTGTCGGACGAAGCGAGGCGCTGACCGTCTGGCCGACCAGCTCGCCCGGCTGGGGATCAAGTCCGCCGCCATGCACGGGAACCGCTCGCAGGCCCAGCGGGAGCGGGCGTTGGCCGCCTTCGCCTCAGGACGGGTCCAGGCCCTGGTGGCCACCGACATCGCCGCCCGGGGGATCCATGTCGACGGCGTGGCCTGCGTCGTGCACTTCGACCCCCCGGCCGACGAGAAGGACTACGTACACCGCTCGGGACGAACCGGCCGGGCCGGCACGTCCGGCACGGTCGTGTCCCTGGTCGGCCGGGAGCAGGTGGTCGACGTCGACACCCTCCAGGCTCGCCTCGGCCTGCCCCGCCGGGTGGAGGCGGCCGACGTCGGCGACATGGCCCATGAGCGCCACCTGGCCAGCGTCTCGGCCGGCCCGCCTCGTGGTGGAGCTGACCGGCCTAAAGCGGCCCGCCGCCGTGGTGGGCCCCCGGCTCGTTCCGCCGGCGGCAGCCGCCGGGCGAGCTAGCCATAACTAGCCGTAACTAGCCGTAACTAGCCGTAACTAGCTGTAACTAGGCGCAGCTGGCGTTACCGCCGGACAAGGTGGCGACGGTGTCACCGGCCCCGGTTCCGGTCAGGGTGCCGCCCAGGCGGCCCTGGCCCTCGACGTCGATCTCGAAGCGGGGACCGAAGGGATCGTCCGCTAAGAGGTCGAGGCGCTCACCGTAGGCCGAGCGCAACTGGGCCAGGGTCGACCCGACGCTGATGCCCTCGGCCGTCGCCAGGCGGACCGAGACGCCCGAGGAGGGGCCGAGGTCCCAGGCCACGAAGCGCTCGACCCCATCGTTCGTGGCGACCAGCACCGACAGCTCGGCGAACTCGATCAGGCGGTCGAGCTCGCCACTCGCACACGCAGGCAGGGCGTCGTCGTCGGTGGGTGGGCCGAGGCGGGTGGCCAGCTCGGCCACGACGACGCCGGCCTCGTCGCCGAAGGCGACCACGGCCAGTCCGTCCGGCTCCAGCACCACCTCCCCCGACGTCGGGACCGTCGAGGAGGACGACCCGCTGGTGGTGGGGACGCTGGGCGCCGGGGTGGTGCTAGGAAGGGGGCCGGGCGCCACCGTGGTCGTCGCTACCCTGCGGGCCAACGCCCCTCCATCGCTCCCCCCAGGGGCGCAGCCGACGACCGCGAGGCACAGGGCGACGATCAGCAGTCGACCGATCACTGGGGCGGAGCGGCGACCGGCGGTGCTGCGCCTGCTCAGGCCTCGCCTCGGAGGTCCGGGTCGAGCTGGTCGAGGAACTGGCGGCACCGCTGGGCCTCATCGGTCTCGCCGATGGTGGCGGCCTGGCGGGCCAGGCCCTGGACCGCGCGCAGGAAGCCCTGGTTGGTGGGGTGACGCCAGCGAACGAAGCCCGACCCCCGCCAACCGGATTGGCGCAGGCGGTCGAGGCCGCGGTGATAGCCCACCCGGTAGCAGGCGTAGGCCTCGACCTCGTCACGGGCTAGCGCACCAAGCTGGGCCCAGCCGTCGAGGAAGCGGGGAAAGCGTGCCACCACTGCGGACACGGCCTGGCGACGGCGATCCTCGGGAACGTCGAGGGCCGAGGCCAGCGCCGCCAGCACCTCGTCCGGCTCGGGTTCGAGGACCGTCTCGGGCGGGCCGGAGGTGCTTAGGTTCACGGGACGGGCGTCGGTCACGCCTGCGACGCTATCCCCGGTCGACGCCGCTTCGGGGGGAACGGCCGATGTCTCGGGTCTCGAGGTAGGCGGCGGCGGCGGCGTGGGCCCGCTCGACGAGCTCAGGCGTCCGGCTGAAGCCGTCGTAGCGCATGCGTGGCCACGGCACCGACGGCAGGACGTAGGCCTCCACCCCCTCAGGCAGGGTCGCCATATCGTGGACGAAGCGGGCGTTGCGAGAGATGGCGAACGCCCGCTGGATCACCTCGATCGGGCGGCGGGGTCGGCGAGGAACGGCGTCGAGGTCCTTGATCTGAAGGATGAACACCCGTGTCGCTCCCAGCTCCAGCGCCTTGGCCACGGGCACGACACACACGGTGGCGCCGTCGATGAAGGCCTCGCCGTCGATCTCGACGGGCGGGAGCAGGCCAGGCAGGGCCGAGGAGGCCAGGACCGCCTCCACCAGCGGACCCTCGCTGAACCAGCGCTCGCGGCCAGTGACGAGGGAAGTCGCCACACAGGCGAAGGGGATCTCCAGGTCGGCGAAGGAGGCGCCGGGAAGGAAGCGCTCGACCACTCGGCGCAGGCCCTCGTTGTCATTCACCGCCGGTTGGCGGCGCAGCAGCTGCACGGCGCTGGCCAGGGTGCGCGTCGGCCACACGTCGTGGCGGGAGAGGTCGGTCCAGAGAGTCTCGAGGCGGGCGAGGGTGGCCAGGGTGGGGGCCGAGGCGATGGCACCACCGTTGAGCGCCCCCGCCGAGCAACCCACCACCAGATCGGGCACCACCTGGCGCTCGAGCAAGGCCCGCAACATCCCCAGCTGGACCGCACCCATGTTGCCCGCCCCCCCCAAGACGAAGGCGGTCGTCGGCGGGGTCATGCCGGGGTGACGACGGGCCGGAAATCGATGCTCAATTGAGGCGGGCCCGCAGGCGATGGGCGAGGGCAAGATCGTCGGGACGCCCGTCGACGCCTGAGGCGTCGGTCCCCAACACGCTGGTCCCCAAGGCGTCCAGGCGCTCCAGGACGTCGGCGGCGGCGTCGAAGCGTCCGCGTGCCGCCAACACGCCGGATAGCCGGCGGTGCAATGACGCCGGCGCGCCGGGCATGGCCACCCGCAGGCGCACCACCCATTCCAGCATGGCCCGATCCGACCGGGCGGCGGCGATGGCGTCGAGGTTGGCGAGCATGCGGGCTATCACGGCCGAGGCGGGAACAGGATCGAGGTAGGCCGGGTCGAAGGCGGCGTCGGGCGGCTGGCTTGCTCGAAACCGGGCCTCGATGGCGGTACGATCAACCACGGCGCCACGTGCGAACGGATCGACGAAGACGTCGCGGTCGACCTTGTCTCGTACGACGAAGTGGCCGGGCATCGATACCCCGGCCAGCGGCACCCCGATCCGGCGTCCCACCTCGAGCATCAGGACCGCCAGCGTGATGGGAATTCCCACCCGTCGCTTGACGACCTGGTCCAGATAGGAGTTGCGGGGGTCGTAGTAGTCGACTTGGTTCCCAGCGTAGCCAAGTTCGCCGAAGAGATGGGTGCGCAGAGCGTCCAAGGTGGGAGCCGCCACCCCTGCCGCCAGCTCATCGAGGCGGGACCGCTCGGCGGCGACGTCGAGGTCGGGCCGGGCGTGGGCGGCGATCAGCAGGGTGGCCTCGTCGAGCGGGCCGACACCGCCAGGACCGCCCACGAGGGCGATGAAGCGTTGGGTCACGTTCACTGTGGTCACCGTAGCGATCGCCCGTGCCGCTCCCCATGCACTCGGACTGATGGGCCGCCGGAAGCTTGGGACCAGCCGGGTGCGACTGCTGGCTAACGTGGAGCGGCCGTGCCGTCTTCGCCTTGGCCCTTCCTCGACCACCCGGGTCCCCTCGCCTTCGCCCATCAGGGCGGAGGCCGTGAGCACCCCGAGAACACGATGGTGGCCTTCGAGCACGCCGTCTCGCTCGGCTACGACTTCCTCGAGACCGATGTCCACGCCACCGCCGACGGCGTCCTGGTCGCCTTTCACGACAACGAGCTCGACCGCATGACCGACTACAGCGGGTGCATCGCCGATCTACCGTGGTCAGTCGTACGCTCCGCCCGCGTCGACGGTCTCCATCCGATACCCCGTCTAGAGGACCTCCTCGGCACTTGGCCCTCGGTCCGGGTCAACATCGATCCCAAGCATGATGCGGCCGTGGCGCCGCTGGTCGATACGCTCCGCCAGACGGGAGCAGTCGATCGAGTCTGCGTGGGTGCCTTCTCCGACCGGCGACTGGCCCGCGTACGCCGGGAGGTGGGCCCGAACCTGTGCCTCTCGCTCGGGCCCCTCGGCGTGGCCCGGCTCAAGGCCGCCACCATGGGGGTACCCACGGGTCGCCTCCGTGCCGCTTGCGTGCAGGTTCCCGTCGCCACCCGCGGCGTCGCCGTCATCGACGCCCGCCTGATCGATGCCGCCCATCAGCGGGGCATGCAGGTCCATGCGTGGACCATCGACGACGCCTCGGAGATGAGCCGGTTGCTCGACCTCGGCGTGGACGGGATCATGACCGACCGGCCCACCGTGCTCAAGCAGGTCCTGGAAGACCAGGGGATGTGGAGCCGGCGGTGACGAGACGAGACAACCAGGCCGGTACCGCCACTCCGGGCGTGGCCGGCTCAGGCTGGGACCTGATCGACGGGGACGACGTCATCGGCACTGCGTCGGCCCGCCTGCTGTCCACCTGCGCCGACCGGGGCGAACGCCTAGCCGCCCTGAGCCTGCTCGGCCTGCTCCTCGACCACGCCGATGAGGCCGGCCGGGTCCGCCTCCCGCTGGACTCCCTCGCCCGGGAGCTCGACGTCGAAGTCGACCACGCCGTGCGCCTACTCCAGCACCTCGTCTCTGTGGAAGCGGTGCATGCGCAGGGCGACGCCGTCGTGGTGGCCGGCACCCACGCCGGCGATGCCACCTTGGCCCCATCCCGGTTCCTGGCCAACCTCATGACCGTCCTCGAGCGCGAGCCCGCCAGTTCGACGCCTAGTCGCTCGGCACCGATGGGCAGGTCCACAGGAGCGGTGGCGCGACACGATGCTCGGAGGCACCGGGTTCTGATCGCTCTGGGGGTGGTGCTGGCGGCCATGGCCATGGCCACGGCACCGTCGGGGGATCCCGCCACCTCCTTGCGCACCGTGGCTGCACCGTCGGCCCCCGACGGTCGGGCGCCGTGGGCCACCGTGGCGACGACGACGCCGCCGGCGTCGACTGCCCTGGCCGGTGAAGATGCTCCGGTGACCACCGACGACCCGAGCGCACCCGGGGATGACGCCCCGGGGCGTTCCCCGGGCCCGGAGCCAGGGGACACGACGCCGGAGACGACGACAGAACAGCCCCAAGCCATCCCCGATCCGTCCGGCACCCAGCGCCCAGCTCCGGGCCGGGTCCAGCCGTCTCCGCCCGATCCGCCACGCTCGGTCGACGGTCCGCCGACCCAGCCCTTGCCGACCGGGCCACCGAAGGCCTCGACCCCTCCTGATCCACCAACGCCGCCCGACCAGGGCGAAGCCTGTCCTCTCAGGCCTCCCGAAGCCACCGTGTCGAGCATCGAGATGGTTGGTGCCGGGCCCAGCAACGCCCTCGACGTCACCGGTGAGCGCATGATGTTGGTCCGAGGCACGGTCGTCAACGCCGCCGATGCTGCCATCACCGTGTCCACCGTCGAAGTCCAAGCCGGGGTAGGGACAGACCGCGTGGTGGCGTTGGTGAGCCCCGTACCCATCGCCATCCCTCCGGGAGGGATGGCGGCCTGGGAGACGACGTTGATGGCCAATCCCGCGGCTCGGGTGTCGGCGGTCGTGGACGCCAGCGTCACGGATTGGTCGTGGTCGGACCCAGACGTCGCAGCCGGCTGTCCAAGTTGATGGGCCCGACGGAGAATGCCACGTTGACCGCCGGTGGAGTTGGGGTGACGCAGCCGTTAGCCTCGACCGACCGGAGGGCGGGGGAAACGATGAAGCACAGAACCCGGCTGATCGTTCTTGGCCGCCAAGGCGCAGGCAAGGGCACCCAGTGCGCCCGCCTGGCCGCCCGCCTGTCGGTTCCCCACATCTCCACCGGCGACCTCTTCCGGGCGGAAGCGGCCAACGGCACTGATCTGGGCCACCAGGTTGCGGCCCACCTTGACGCCGGCTCCCTGGTCCCCGATGCGGTCGTCCTCGACCTCCTCGCGGCCCGCCTGGGCAACACCGCGGCCCGCGAGGCCGGCTACCTCCTCGACGGCTTTCCCCGCACCCTGGCCCAGGGCCAGGCCCTGTTCGAGGTGCTCGGCGCTCGGGCCGCAGACGTCGCCGTCGAGCTCCACGTGCCCACCAGCGTGGTCCTCCCACGCTTGGCGGCGCGACGCGTCTGTCAGAAGTGCGGAGCTACCTTCAGCGTCCCAGAGGGTGCGGCCGAGATCACCCGCTGCCCCCGATGCGGGGGGCCGGTGACCCGGCGTAGCGACGATACGGACGCAGCTATCGCCCGACGTCTGGCGGCCTACGACCACGAATCGGCGCCGCTGTTGGTCTGGCTCGACCAGCTCGGTCTCCTCGTGCGGGTGGAGGGCGTGGGTGATCCCGACGAGGTCCACCAGCGCCTGGTCGACACTGTAGGTACCCGGGTCCCGGAGCTGGACGCCGACTGCGCTCCCCCTCCGAGCTGAGCGGCGACGCGCACCGTGCCCTACACCAGGGCGGGGTCGCGCTCCTTGGACTCAACGGCACGCATCTCACGGCGTTCGCTGACCCGCCGGGCGGCCTTGGCGATGCGTCCGATGTGGGTGAGCGCTCGCACCCTCGCCGCCTCGGCCTCGGGGTTCAAGCCCTCGATCGACTCCAGGCGCCAGTTCCCGAGCACGACGGGCACGAGGATGCGTTCGTAGTGGCTGGGGAAATCGTAGATGCCGGCGTTGGCGATGGCCCGGGCGTGGGCGCCGAAGTTAGGGATGCCGGTGCCGGGCATCTCGAAGCCCCGTACCTGGCGGTCGATGGCCATGACCACCGGCGAGGGGTCGAGCTCTAGGGCGGCGGCGGTGGCGTCGCGGTAGAAGACATGATGGAGGTTCTCGTCTCCCGCCACCCGGGCCATGATCTCCCTTCCCCGCCGGTCGGCGAGCAGACGCCCGGTGTTGCCGTGAGAGATGCGGGTGGCCAGCTCCTGGAGGGAGACGTAGACCAGCCCGTCGATGACCGACTCGGGCTCGGGAACCTCGCCCCGGCTCACCTGCACCATCCGGCCCCGTTCCAGGGCGATGGGATCCACGCTGCGGGTGACGGTGAGGTAGTCACGGATGACGATGGCGTGGCGCCCCTCCTCCGCCGTCCAGCGCTTCGACCACGCTCCCCAGGCGTCGTCGATGCCGAAGAGGCCGTTGATGGTGCGGAAGTAGTGCGGCAGGTTGTCCTCGGTGAGGAGGTTCACGAACAGGGCGCTTCGCACCGCCTCGTCCATGGGGGCCTCGCTGGCGTCCCACTCCTCACCCGCCTCGAAGTCTCGTCCGAGGCTCCACGGCACCAGCTCATGGGGGAACCACTCCTTGGCGTTGGAGAGGTGGCGCTCGAGCAGATCTTCGGCGACAGGGGACAGCTCGTGCAGAAGGGCAGCGTCGGAGTCCATGACTCCTAGTCTACCTACCAGTAGGTAGGTTCATGCAAGCCTGGTCGCTTCGGTTGGCTCGGTGGCTACCGGAGCGAGCGGGGTCACGGTGTCGACGGCCCGCCAGCAGTACCAGGCGGCCACCGAGCGCCAAGGCCGGAACTCCTCTCCCAGCTCCTCCAGGGCGATGGCCGTGGGAGCCTCGACCAGGCCCCAGATCACCGCATAGCCCCGACGGACTCCGAGATCGCCGGCCGGCCACACGTTCAGGCGCCCGAGGCGGAACATGAGAAACATCTGCGCCGTCCAGCGCCCGATGCCCCGCACCTCGCTGAGCCGGGCGATGACCTCCTCGTCGTCCATACCGGCCACCTCCTCCAGATCGAGGTGACCGGAGAGGACGCGGTGGGCCAGATCGGTGAGAGCCGCCGCCTTGGCCCCCGACAGGCCGGCCGCCCGCAGAGCTGCGGGCTCGAGGCCAGCCACGGTGGCGGCGCTGAAGCCCTCGGGGTCCAGGTCGCGGACGCGGCCCCAGATGGCGGCGGCCGCCCGCCCGGCCAACTGCTGGGACACGATGGCCGAGGCCAGGGCCTCGAGGTGGCTGCCCGCGGGGCCACGACGAGAGGCCAGCGTGCACGGCCCACAGCGGGCGATGAGCGTCGCCAGCGCCGGGTGTCGCCCCCCGAGGTCGGCCTCCGCCGCCGCCACAGCTTCTTTGTCCCCAGCCTGGTGCGCGAAAGTCACAGGTTCCTCCTCTGGATGCCCCCAGCCCCGGTCGTCCATGATGCCTTCATGGGCTACGAAGTGACGATCAACGACGGTGCCAACGTGGTGGTGCCCGGCGCCGACACCTATCAGCTCGAAGGTCCGCTCACCACCTTCTTCAGCACCGACGCCGGCCGCCGGGTCGTCGACTGCTGGAGCGTGCGCCTGGCCAGCTTCCGCACCGTCGACGTGGTGCGCATCCGCCGGGTGGACGAGCTCGAGGCCGCTTGAGGATTAGGGCCGGCCAGCCGTCAGTCGGTCGGGGGCCGGCGCAGGCGCTTGGTATCCGCCCGGCGGCTCTTGGCGTCCAGCCGGCGGCGCTTGGCGCCGAGGGTCGGCCGGGTGGGACGGCGCGACGGCTTCACCGCCAGCGCCGCAGCCAGGCGAACCCTCAGTCGCTCCAGGGCGAGCGCCCGGTTGCGGGCCTGGGAGCGTTCGTCGGAGGCGACCACCCGGACCTGCTCGCCCAGGCGGTCGAGCAGGCGTTGACGCTGTCCGGGACCGAGCGAGGGCGAGGTGGCCACGTCGAAGATCACCTCGACCCGGGTGTCGGAGGTGTTGGCGTGTTGGCCCCCGGGCCCGCCGCTGCGGCTGGTGCGCCAGCGCAGCTCAGCCAGGGGGATGGCACAGCTCCGGTTCACCTCCAACCGCTCACCCGGGGACATGGGTGCGACGGTACCCACGACCTCACCGTGCCGGGCCACCCTGGCGCCGTTGCGCCAGGGCCGGCGCGACCTGTCGGTCCGCCTCAACGCCACCGGCTGTTGGCCGGGGCTAGGTCGAGGATGACCATGTGGTGGGTCAGGCCGGTGGCGGGGGTGACGTAGCCCTCACCCTCCACCGACCAGTGGTGGCGCTCGTAGAAGGCAAGGACGTCGTCGCGTGCGTCGGCCCACACCACCTCCACCCCTGCCGCCGCCGCTCGCACCTCGATCTCATCCAGCAGCCGGCGGCCGAGGCCCCGGCCCTGGTGCTCCGGTGCGACCGCCATCCCCCGGACCTTCCATCCCCGCCGGCCCTCCCGTCGTCGGCAGGTGGCCGGGGTAGCAGTGGCCACCGCCAGCGGCCGCTCCCGGTCGTCCACCACGGCCAGGTGATGCGCCCCGGCAGCATCGTCACCGTCGAAGGCGACCTCGGCGTCGGCTCGCCCCTCGCGCAAGACCTGCCGGCGCAGGTCGTACGTCGCCTCCGCCGCCACCTCGACTATCCGCACGGACGAAGAATACGGGCCCTCCACCCCGTTCTTTGTCGCGTTGGCTACACCGGGTGTTCATAACGCGACAAAGAACGGGGCGACGGGAGACGGGGCCCTACAGGTGCTCGGCGGCGGCGGCCTGGACGGCGGCGGTAATGGGCTCCCAGTCAGCGCCCGGTGTACGGGTGATGGTGACAAAGTTGGCCGTGGCGAACACCGAGGCCACGCCCTCGGTCTGGAACACGGCGACGGCAAAGGCGTTGTCATCAGCAGCAGCCGCCTCGGCGCTGGCCACGTTCATGGGCGCCGCCAGCGGCCCGTCGAGGGTGTACTTCATGGCGTCGGGGTTGGGGGTGGGAGACGGCGTGGCGCTGGCCATCAGGTCTCCTCTGACGTGATGGCCGGGGCCTCGAAGTGCTCGTTGCCGATGCGCTCGGCGGTGGAGGCCAGCTCGGACTGGAGAACCTCGATCTCGACGGTCAGCGCCTCGGCCCGGTCGGTTCGTCCCTGCACCAGGGCCCGCTCTCGCTTCTCAACCAGCTCGGTTAGCTGCAACTCCACGCCAACGGCGTGGTCCTCCATGCGTGGGTCGGTCACCACTGCAGCGTACGCTTGCGCCGTGGCCCGTGCCCAACGCTACGACTTGGTGATCATCGGGATGGGCTCGGGAGGCATGGTGGCGGCCGAGTTCGCGGCTTCGCTTCCCTTGCGGGTGGCGGTGGTCGAGAGCGACCGCGTCGGGGGCGAATGCCTATGGACGGGTTGCGTGCCGAGCAAGACCCTGCTGGCCTCGGCCAAGGTGGCCCACACCGTCCGCCACGCCAACCGATGGGGCGTGGAGGCTCGGGAGCCGAACGTCGACACCGGCGCCGTCTGGGCCCGGATCCGTGCCGTCCAGGACGAGATCGCCGCCACCGACGACAGTCCCGGGCGTTTCGAGGCCCTCGGGCTCGAGGTGGTTCGAGGCCGGGCCCGGCTGGCTGATCCCCACACCGTCGTCGCCGGCGATCGCCACCTGTCCACGCGCTTCGTTCTTGTGTGCACCGGCAGTCACCCGTCGATCCCTCCCATCGACGGGCTGACCGACGCCGGCTACCTCACCAACGAGTCGGTCTTTTCCCTCGATCGAGCACCGTCGTCGCTCGTGATGGTCGGGGGTGGCCCCATCGCCATCGAGTTGGCCCAGGCCATGGTCCGTCTCGGGGTGAGGACCACGGTGCTGGAGCGGTCGCCGCACATCCTTGCCCGTGAGCAACCCGAGCTGGTGACCGTGCTCGGCCGACTGCTCAGCGCCGAGGGCGTCGACCTGCACACCGGGGTCGAGATCGAAGGCGTGGCCGTCGAAGGCGAGACCAAGGTGGTCCACGGCGTGAAGGACAGGAAGTCCTGTCGGTGGGAGGCCGAGGAGATCCTCGTGGCCACCGGACGGGTGCCCAACCTTGACGACCTCGGTCTCGAGCTCCTCGGCATCGAGATCACTCCTCGGGGGGTGGTGGTCGACGACCGCATGAGGACGTCGGTGCCGTCTGTCTATGCCGCCGGAGACGTGGCCGGGCGCTACCAGTTCACCCACTCGGCGGCCCACGAGGCGGTGCGGGCGGTACGCGACATGTTCTTTCCGGGGCGGGGAACCGTCGCCGATCTCGTTCCCTGGTGCACCTTCACCGACCCAGAGCTGGCCCACGTGGGCATGACCTCCGAAGAGGCCCGGCTGCGCCACGGCGACACCGTGGAGATGCATCGCCTCGACCTGAGCCACTCCGACCGGGCCCGGGCCGAGGGTCATTCCGAGGGCAGCGTGAGCATCGTCACCGCCGACGGGACCATCGTCGGCGCCCACATCCTCGCCCCCGCCGCCGGGGAGCTCATCCACGAGTTGGCCCTGGCCATGAGAGAGGGCCTGTCCCTTTCCGCCCTCGCCTCGCTCATCCACGTCTACCCGACCTTGGCCACCTCCGTCGCCCAACTCGGCGCCGAGGCCGCCTTCGCCGGCGCCGGCCGCTGGTCGGCCCTGGTGCGGGCGGGGCGGGCTTGGGACCGTCTTCGCCGACGCTGAGGAGCACCCCCCAGCCTCGTCGAGCGTGAGAAGCGGCTACGAGGGGAAGAGTGGGTGCGCATCTAACCTGGCTGCGACCATCTGCCCTCAATCGATCGGGAGGATCGCTATGGACCGTCCGAGCATGCACATCTGGCTGCCCCCTGTGCGGAACGACGAATGGGTCGCCGCCCAATTCGGGTACCGGTAGCCAGCCGGGTGCCCAGCCCTCATCGTCGCCTGCGGGCGGCCGACGTCAAGACCTTCGTCCGTGAGCATTGCTTCGCTCCCGCTCAGGGCGGTCTGGTCGGCCTGGAGCTGGAGCGACACCTGCTTCCCGCCACCGGGAGCGCGGGGCCACTCGACCACCACGCCGTGCGCCAGGCCACCGCCGCCATCGGCCCCCTTCCCGGGGGCAGCCACATCACCTACGAGCCCGGCGGGCAGCTAGAGGTCAGCTCCCCTCCCCGTCCGGGCCCCTCAGCCGCCTGCGCCGTCCTCGCCGACGACCTGGCCGTGGTCGATCCGGAGGTCGAGCGCCTCGGCGTCGACCTTGTCGCTGTCGGTCTCCATCCGCAGTCCTGCCAAGAGCTCGTCGTCACCAGCCCCCGCTACGCCGCCATGGCCGCCTACCTCGACCACGCCGGACCCTGCGGGCGCACCATGATGTGCAGCACCGCTGCGCTGCAGGTCAACCTCGACATCGGCGCCGACGAGCGGGCGCAAGCGACGCGCTGGCATCTCGCCCACCGCCTCGGTCCGGTCCTGCTCGCCGCCTTCGCCAACTCCCCGATGCCCGGCGACGCACCCCAGGCCTGGCGCTCCGGGCGAGCTCGGGCCTGGGCCGGCATCGACCCCACCCGCACCCAGCCGGCCATCGACGACACCCTCGACCCGGCGGAGGCGTGGACTCGCTATGCCCTCGACGCCCGGGTCATGCTGATCCGGACCTCGGGCGAACGCTACGAGCCCATCTTGTCCTCCCTGCCCTTCGCCCGGTGGCTGGACCAAGGCCACGAGCTGGGCTTCCCCACCGTCGACGACCTCGAATACCACCTGGGTACGCTCTTTCCCCCGGTACGGGCCCGGGGCTGGCTCGAGCTGCGCATGATCGACTCCCTGCCCCATCCCTGGTGGACGGTGGCCGCCGCCGTCTGCGCCGCTTTGCTCGACGACCCCGAGGCGGCCGAGCGGGCGATGCTGGCCAGCGACAGCACGGGAGCCCTGTGGGACGAGGCGGCGCAGCACGGCCTCGCCCATCCCAACCTGGCCGCGGCGGCCCGCTCCTGCTTCGCCGCCGCCCTCGAAGCCCTGCCCCGACTCTCGGCCGATGCCGCCACCGTGGCCACCGTGGCTGCCTTCAGCGACCGCTTCGTGGAGCGGGGGCGTTGCCCCGCCGACGACACCCTCGAAAGCTGGCGCTCCTCCCGCCTGGCCGATCGTCCCCTGGCGGCATCGTGGAGCTGAAGGAGATCCCGTGGACCTGAAGGAGATGCTGGTTCGTGAGCTGGACGAGGCCCGGTCACGGTCGCTGACACTGCTCGAGCCCCTCGCCGACGCCGATCTGCTCCGCCAACACTCGCCCCTGATGTCGCCGCTGGCCTGGGACCTGGCCCACGTCGCCAACTTCGAGGACCTGTGGCTGGTGCGGGCCCTGGGCGCTGACGCCGTGGGTGCCGACTACGACCACCTCTACGATGCCTTCTCCAACGCCCGGGCCAACCGACCGTTGCTGCCCCTGCTCGACCCTGCCGGCGCCCGTCGCTACCTCGCCGAGGTGCGGGGACGGGCACTGGCCCAGTTGGAGGGCGCCCGGCTCGACGGCGGCGAGCCGCTCCTCGACGCCGGCTACATCTACCGGATGGTGGTGCAGCACGAGCACCAACACGACGAGACCATGCTGGCCACGCTCCAGCTTATGGAGCGTCCAGGCTACCGGCCGGAGGAGGTGACCCTCGCGACGGCGAAGAATGCATCCGCCCTTCTCGGGGTGCCGGCGGAGGTGGTGGTCACCGGCGGTGCCTTCACCATGGGTAGCGACGCCGATCCGTGGGCCTATGACAACGAACGGCCGGCGCACGTGGTCGACCTGGCGTCCTTCGCCATCGACACGATGCCCACCACCAACGCTGAGTACCTCGAGTTCGTCGAGGACGGTGGCTATCACCAACCCCGGTGGTGGACCGAAGCGGGATGGTCCTGGCGCGACGAGGCCGCGCTCGAGCACCCGGGCACATGGGCGTACCAAGGCACCGGCTCCTGGGTCCTCGATCGCTTCGGCCTCCTCGTCGACCTCCCCGCCGACGAGCCCGTCCAGCACGTGTGCTGGTACGAGGCCGACGCCTACGCCCGCTGGCGGGGCAAGCGCCTACCCACCGAGGCGGAGTGGGAGAAGGCGGCGTCGTGGGACCCGACGACGCTCACCAAGCGGCGCTATCCCTGGGGCAACGCCGCCCCCGGGCCGACCCAGGCGAATCTCGGCCAGGCCCGCTTCGGCCCCACCTCCGCAGGCGCCAGCTTCGACGGCACCAGCCCCTGGGGGTGTCGTCAGATGATGGGCGACGTCTGGGAGTGGACGTCCTCGGACTTTCGGCCCTACCCCGGCTTTCGATCATTTCCCTACCGCGAATACTCCGAAGTCTTCTGGGGCCCGGAGTACAAGGTCTTGCGTGGAGGCTCGTGGGCCACCCATCCCTCAGCCGTGCGCACCACCTTTCGAAACTGGGACTATCCCATTCGCCGCCAGATCTTCGCCGGGCTGCGCTGTGCCCGAGACCTCTGAGGTCACAGATCCATGTGTCGCTTCCTCGCCTACCTCGGCCCTGCCGTCAGCCTCGAATCCCTGCTGTACGTCCCCGAGCACTCATTGGTGCGCCAGTCCTTCGCCCCCCGACACCAGCGCCACGGCCGTGTCAACGCCGACGGTTTCGGCGTGGGTTGGTACGACCACGCCGTGCGCCCCGAGCCGGCCCGCTACCGCCGCGACCGCCCGATCTGGTCCGATCATTCGCTGGCGAGCCTGGCCGGGCTGGTGCGAGCACCTGCGGTGGTGGCCGCCGTGCGCGACGCCACGCCGCCGGCCGCGGTCGAAGAGAGCGGATCCCCACCGTTCACCAGTGGACCCTGGCTCTTCGCCCACAACGGGGCGGTGCACGACTTTGCCGGCAGCGCCGGCGTCGCCTTGCGCCGCCAGCTCTCGCCCGGACGCCTCGCCGGGATCGAGGGGACCAGCGACAGCGAGGTCATCTTCGCCTTGGTCCTTGATGCCCTCGACGCCGGCGCCAGCCTGTCCGAGGCGCTGGCGACGGGCGTGGCCACCGTCACGTCGGTGGCGCCGGCCCGACTGAACCTGGTCCTGACCGACGGCCTGCGCCTAGCCGCCACGGCGTGGGATGACACGCTGTTTCTCCTCGACGGTCGCCACGAGGGGAGCGGGGTGGTGGTGGCGTCAGAGCCTTGGGACGATGATCGGCGCTGGACCAGGGTGGCCGACCGCTCGGTGGTCGACGTCGACGGCGACGGGCTGAGCGTCTCCCCCCTCCCCCATCACCGGGGCGACAGCGGTGATGGGAGCCGAGCCACGCGGTCCGACGACGCTGGCGTGCGCATCGACGTCCACCTCGAAGGTCGCGACATCGCCGGCGCCCTGTGCGCCGACGCCCGCCGAGGCCTGGCTTCCGACCCGAAGTGGCTGCCTCCCAAGTGGTTCTACGACGCTGAAGGGTCGGCACTCTTCGACGCCATCACCCGCCTCCCCGAGTACTACCCGACACGGTGCGAGACCGAGATTCTCGAGCACAGAGCCGACGAGATCGCCGCTTCCTGCCCGGCTGACACCCTCGTCGAGCTGGGCTCGGGAACCTCGGCCAAGACCCGTCTGCTGCTCGACGCCCTGGCTCGCGCCAAGACGCTGGCCCGGGTCGTGCCCTTCGACGTCAGCGAGACCACCCTGCGTACCGCAGCTGACGAGCTGGCCGTGGCCTATCCCGACGTCAGCGTCCACGCCGTGGTGGGCGACTTCGAGCACCACCTTCGCCACCTTCCCGGGGGGGGCCGACGCTTGGTCGCCTTCCTGGGCGGAACCATCGGCAATCTCGATCCAAACCAGCGCAGCGCGTTCCTCAACGAGGTGGCGAGGGGGATGGCTCCCGGTGAAGGGCTGTTGCTCGGCACCGACCTGGTCAAGGATCCAACTCGCCTGGTGGCTGCCTACGACGACGCCGCTGGCGTCACCGCCCGCTTCAACGCCAACGTGTTGTCGGTGCTCAATCGGGAGCTCGAGGCCGACTTCGACCTGTCGTGCTTCGCCCACGTCGCCCACTGGGACGCCGAGGCTGAGTGCATCGAGATGCGGCTGCGCTCACTGGCGAACCAGACGGCTTGGCTGGCCGGGATCGACCTCAAGGTCGACTTCGCCGAGGGCGAGGAGATGCGCACCGAGATCAGCACCAAGTTCCGCCGAGAGGGCGTCGAGGCCGAGCTGGCCGCCGCCGGCCTGCGCTTGGCGCATTGGTGGACCGACAGAGCCGGTGACTTCGCCCTGTCGCTGTCCTTCCCCGCCTGAGTCATTAGGGTTCCAGCGCCCGACTGCCTACCGAGCGAGCCATCATGGCCCCTGACGACGACGAGCGTACTTCGACCGGTCCCAACCGCGACGTGATCATCGTCGGCGCCGGACCAGCGGGATTGACGGCTGCATACCAGCTCTCCAAGGCAGGAGAGCGGCCGATCGTCTTGGAGGCCGACAAGGTGGTCGGCGGCATCAGCCGCACCGTCGAGCGCGACGGCTGGCGTTTCGACATCGGCGGTCACCGGTTCTTCACCAAGGTGCCCGAGGTGGAGGCGCTCTGGCACGAGATCCTTCCCGAGGACGACTTCCTTCTCCGGCCCCGCATGAGCCGTATCTTCTACGACGGCAAGTACTACGACTACCCCCTCAAGGCCTCGAATGCGCTGGGCAACCTCGGCGTCGTGGAGGCGACACGCTGCGTGCTGTCCTACGCCTGGGCCCGGATGCGACCGCCCGACGAGTCGAGCCTCGAGGGGTGGATCTCCGCCCGTTTCGGCAAGCGACTCTACGAGCACTTCTTCAAGACCTACAACGAGAAGCTGTGGGGGGTGCCGGCCAGCAAGATCTCGCCCGACTTCGCCGCCCAGCGGATCAAGAACCTGTCGCTGTCGAAGGCGATCATCAACGCCCTGGTGCCCAAGCGCAACCAGAAAGACATCACCTCCTTGATCGAGGAGTTCCAGTATCCGAAGTTCGGACCCGGGATGATGTGGGAAGCCTGTCGGGACAAGGTGCAGGCAGGCGGCGGCGATATCCGCATGGAGACCAAGGTTCGCACCGTCCGCCATCGAGACGGCCAGGCCTATGAGGTCGTCGCCGAATCAGCCGACGGCACGGAGGTGACCCTGGCCTGCACGAGCGTGGTGTCGAGCATGCCATTTCCCCACCTGGTGCGGGCCATGGAGCCGCCTGTCCCGGCGGACGTGCGCAAGGCCGCCGACGATCTGCAATTTCGCGACTTCCTCACCGTCGCCCTCGTCGTGCCCGAGGAGTACTCGTTTCCCGACAATTGGATCTACATCCACTCTCCAAAGGTGAAGGTGGGGAGGATCCAGAACTTCGGATCGTGGTCGCCCTACCTCATCAAGGAAGACCGGACCTGCCTCGGTCTCGAGTACTTCGTGTTCGAGGGCGACGAGCACTGGACGATGGACGACGCCGATCTCATCGAGCTGGCCAAGTTGGAGCTCAACGTCCTCGGCCTGGTGGGGCCGGGCAAGGTCGAGGCCGGCTACGTCGTACGCATGCCCAAGGCCTATCCCGTCTACGACGAGTACTACCAGGCCAACGTCGAGGTCCTCCGCCGCTGGTTGGCCGACAACGCCTCCAACGTGCATCCGGTCGGGCGCAACGGGATGCACCGGTACAACAACCAGGACCATTCGATGCTTACAGCCATGTTGAGCGTCGAGAACATCCTCGGCACCGGTTCGCATGACATCTGGACGGTGAACGTGGAGGAGGACTACCACGAGGAGCAGACCTCTACCACGGCCACCTCCGCCAGCCGGGGCACGGGACGGGACGCCCCGGTGATCCCCCGCTGCACCATGGAAGCTGCCAACCAAGTCCGCCGCCAGACCCCACCTTCCTAGCCGCGACGAGCCACCGTGGACCGTGGCGAAGCCCGCAGGACCCTCGGCGTGGGCATCGATGCCTCCCCCGAGGAGGTGCGGACAGCCTTCCGCTCACGGTTGCGTCTCGCTCATCCCGACATCGTTCCCCACGATGCCCGGGCGGGCCGGGCCACAGGGCTGCTGGTCGAGGCCTACGCCACCCTGCGCAACGCCCCGCCGGAACCGGATGTCGAGGCGCCGACGACGCTTTCCGACCAGACCGAGCGACGCCCGGGCGATGCGGTTGGAGTGGTCAACGACGGCGACAGCCTGTACGTCGCCGGACCGTCGGACGAGGTGTACCGGCGCCTGGTCGAAGTCGCCCACGGCATCGGCGAGATCACCTACCTCGATCCCGACGCCCGTCTCCTCGACACCATCGTCACCACCGACGAGGGAATCGCCTGCTCGCTGTTGGCCAGCCTGCAGGGTCGAGCCACAGGAACCGAGATCTTCTTCACCCTCGAGCCCCTCGGTGGTGAGACCGGCCCGGCGGTCGAGCCGGTCGTGAAGGCGATCTCCGGCCTCCTCGTCGACCCGACCTTCTCCTAGTCGCCCTCGCCGGGCGTCAGGCTCGGCCCCGGTCGCGCCGCAACAGGGCGGCACCGACCACCCCGAGGGAGATCATGCCGATCGTCAGGCCCAGGTGGAGGATGTTGTCGGCGTCATTGACCGGCAGGATGTCGAAGTCGCTGCCCCGCTCGACGAGGAGGCCGTAGATGAACACGACACCGTAGAGGAGCCCGCCGCCTACCAGGAAGCCGACCGAGGCCGCGGCCCGGGAGGCGGCGAGCAAGCCCACCACCCCAAAGGCCAGGTGGACGATGTTGTGCGCCACGCTCACCTTGAAGAGACCGAGGAGCAGCGCCTGGGAGTCGGGTCCGATGAGCCCGAGTTGGTCGTAGTTGGTGGTAACCCCCGGGATGAAGCCGAGAATCCCGAGCAGCAGGAACACCGCTCCTACCACGGCGGCCAGGATCTGGACCACGCTACGAGAGGACGAACGGTGTGAGGACTGCGACTGGGACTGGGGTGACCGCTCGGCGTGAAGCGGTGCCTTCCGGCGGGGCCTGCCCTTGGTCTGCGGCTTGTTCTGGACTCCCGGACCCCGAAATTCGTAATCCACGGGCTGCTCCTCGCTCGGCCAATCGTCGATCCCATCATGCACCGCACGGGCCGAGCCCAAACATCGGCCCTCAGCGGAGCACTCCGGCACTCGCTCGGACAGTATGGTGCAATGTCGGAGCGTGACGACGACAAGTTCAGGATCTTCGCCAGAGGCGACGACTACGACGTCCGCTTCCGGGAGCGGGCGGCGGCTGGCCTCGACGTGCACGGGGAAGCCGACCTCATCGCCGACCTCGATCCCCGCACCGTGCTGGACGCCGGTTGTGGCACCGGGCGAGTGGCCATCGAGCTGGCCCGGCGCCACATCGCCACGGTCGGCATCGACGTCGACGCTGAGATGCTGGGCACGGCCCGCTCGAAGGCGCCTCGGTTGGATTGGCGCCAAGGCGACCTGGCCACCGTCGAGCTGACGGCGGCATCCTTCGAGGTCGTCGTGCTCGCCGGCAACGTCATGATCTTCGTGGACCAGGGCAGTGAAGCAGCCGTGGTCGCCAACCTGGCGCCGGCCCTCGTCCCCGGCGGCGCTCTCCTCGCCGGCTTCCAGCTCCGTCCCGACCGCATCTCCCTCACCGACTACGACCGCTACTGCGCCGAAGCCGGCTTGATGTTCGCCGAACGCTGGTCGACCTGGCAGAGAGACCCCTGGTCCCCCACCGACGATTACGCCGTCTCCCTCCACCGCCACCCATAACCAACCAGAGAAGCGCACCCCGGCCCAAGAAAGGTGTTCAGAGCGGAGGACGGCCGGCTTCGCCGGACGACCGGAGCACGATCAGTTCACCGTCGAACCTCTGGTTCGGCGGTGAGGCGGCGATGGCCCGAAGGGGCAAGCACGAGGCATCCGTTGTGGCCCCCGAAGGCGAAGGAGTTGGACAGCACCGGTCCGGGGGTGAAGGAGCGGCAGGCGCCGGCAACCACATCGATCGCCATAGCTGGGTCGGGGGTGCGGTAGCCAGCGGTGGGGGGAATGGAACACCGGTCGATGGTGAGGGCGGCGGCGGCGGCCTCGAGGGCACCGGCGGCCCCGAAGGAGTGGCCGACCACGCCCTTGATCGACGTCACCGGAGGCCCCGGACGGCCGAAGAGGGTGGTGATGGCGGCGGCCTCGGCGGCATCGTTGAGCACGGTGGAGGTGCCGTGGGCGTTGACATGGGCGACGTCGGCGGGGGTGAGCTCCGCGTCCTCCAGGGCCAGGCGCATGCAGTCCAGGGCGCCTTCGCCGGCCTCTAAAGGGGCCGTCAGGTGGTGGGCGTCGGCGTTGCTGGCCGCTCCCAGAAGAACGGCATAGACGTGAGCGCCCCGGTCTTGCGCACGCTCTAGCTCTTCGAGGACGAGCAGGGCCGCGCCCTCGGAGGCGACGAAGCCGTCCCGCTCGTCATCGAAGGGCCGGGAAAGGCCCTGGGGGGACAACGCGGTCATGTTGCCGAAGGCGGCCAGGCCAACCGGGCTCGGATGGGCCTCGCTGGCACCGGCCAGGACGGTTTCACAGCGCCCGCTCTCGATCCACCGCATGGCGTTGGCCACGCCGTGGGTTCCCGCCGCGCAAGCCGTGGTGACCGTCTCGCACGGACCCTTCCAGCCCATGCGCATCGACACCGCCGCGGCCGCCGCGTTGGGCATGAGCATGGGGATCAAGAACGGCGAGACCCGCTTCGAACCCCGTTCCTGGAGCACCCGCAGTTGCTCGTCGTAGCTGGCCAGGCCGCCCACGCCGGTGGCCACCAACACCCCCGAGCGGCCGGGATCCACCTGGTCGGCGGCGAGGCCGGCGTCGTCGACGGCCATGGCGGCGGCGGCCACCGCCAGCTGGCTGAAGCGGTCGAGGCGTCGAGCTGCCTTGGGGCCCAACCACGGCGAGGGGTCGAACGCATCGACGAGCAAGGGCTGCGCCCGAGCGCCGGGCTCGGTGGCGAGCCCCCGCCAGAAGTCCTCGACCCCCGAGCCACAGGTGGCAACCACGCCGATTCCGGTAATCGCCGCCAGCCGATCCTTCATGGGGAAGGGAGGCTAGCGACTGCCCATCGACCAGCTTGAGCGCGAGGCGTAGGGTGGGAATATGGTCAGCGCCTTTTCCCGGCAGCAGGTAGAGAAGATCTCCCACACCCTGGCCGTGCTGGGCGAGCCCCATCGGCTCCAGATGTTACGATGGCTGCGCCGAGGTCCCCGGACGGCCGGCTACCTAGCCAGTGCCATCGGTGTGTCGCCCTCGCTCGCCTCCCACCACCTCTCCGTGCTGGTGGAGTCTGGGCTCGTCACCAGACGCCAGGTCGGCACCTTCGTCTGCTATGCCGCCGACCGCACCAAGGTGAAGGCCCTGCACGGGGAGCTCGGTCGCCTGGCCGGTGCCCTGCTCCCCGACGACGAGCAGCAAGGCACCTCCGCACCCTGTTGAGTGGGTGACCCAGAAAGAGCGGACAACGGTTGCGGTCAGATCGTGGAGCGCAGAAGGCCAAGGGCCAGCACGAGGACAACCGTCCAGGCGATGAACCAGAGGGTGGCCACCACGATCAGGGCGATCAGACAACCCTGGGGCAACTCACGGAGGCGCGGCACCCTGGGGAAGTTATCGAACACGGAAAGTGAGGCTCCTCGGACAGGATTCAGCGACGGGCGGGGCACCGGAAAGGGTACCGGCGCCGCGTCAGCCAGCACAGCGCACCGTAGGCTAACCCCGTGCCGATACCCCGTTCCGCTCCCCAAAGAGGCGTATGAGCCAGCGATCCATGGCGTGGGTCACCATCGCCTTTCTCTCCCTTGCCGCCCTCATGCCCGTGGGGGTCAGCGCCCTAGTCCTGTCCTCCCTTCTGTATCCGCCGGATCTCGAGAAGCTGCCCGACCCGCGGCCGCCGGGAGGTAGCCAGCTCAGTCGCGTGTACGACGCCTATGGCCGGGAGATCGCCATCTTCCGGGAGTTCGACCAGCGTCTTCCCCTCGAGGACGGACAAGTGCCCGAGGTGCTGAAGCAGGCAGTCATCTCGATGGAGGACCGCAGCTTCTACTCCAACAGCGGCGTCGACCTCACCGCCAACCTTCGGGCGCTCATCGCCAACATTCGAGGCCAGGAGATCACCCAGGGCGGGTCCACCATCACCCAGCAGTACGTGAAGAACGCCTACCTGGGGACCCAGCGGACCTACGAACGCAAGATCAAAGAAGCCATCCTGTCCCGCCAGCTCGACGGCCTGGTCGACAAGGACGAGATCCTCTTCAAGTACCTCGACGGCATCTTCCTCGGCGAAGGGGTCATCGGCGTGGGTGCGGCCTCCATGTCGTACTTCCGCAAGCCGGTCAGCGAGCTCACCCTTTCCGAGTCGGCACTGCTCGCCGGCCTCATCCCCGCCCCCAGTCGCTACGAGCCGCGAGGCAACCTCGCGGCCGCCGAGGAACGGCGGGTCCTCGTCCTCGACACCATGCTGAGCGAGGGCTACATCACCTCGGTCGAGCACCGAGAGGCCGTCGACCAGCGAGTGTGGCTCACCGCCAAGGGAACGCCGCCCCGAGACTCCACCCTCGTCTTCCCCATCGAGAACGACACCAGTGAGTACCCCTACTTCAGGGACTATGTCCGGCGCCACCTCGAGTCGGCCTACGGTGATGCCGTCTTCACCGACGGGCTGGAGATCCGCACCACCCTCGATCCCCGCCTCCAGGCCGACGCGGAAGCGGCGGTGGCCGATGCCCTTGACGGCGTCGCCCCCCCCATCGACATGTCGGTGGTCGCCGTCGATCCCACCACCGGGTTCGTCAGGGCCATGGTCGGGGGCCGGGACTTCAACGCCGTGGGCGGCCAGGTCAACCTGGCCCTGGGCAAGTGCGCCTTTCCTCCGCCCGAGGTCGCCGACCGCGTCGACGTGGCCGCCAGCTGTTGGAATCCCGACAATGTGATGGTCGAAGGAGGCGGCACGGGCCGCCAGCCGGGCTCGTCGTGGAAGCCCTTCGTTCTGGCCACCGCCCTCGACCAGGGGATGGAGCCGACCAAGGTCTACTCCGCCCCCAGCACCTACCGAATCCCCAACTGCACCGGCGACGTCGGCTGCACGGTCAGCAACTACGAGGGTTCGGCAGGGGGGCGGGCAACGCTGCGCTCCGCCACCGAGAACTCCTACAACACCGTCTACGCCCAGGTGATCAACGACGTCGGCGTGCCCGAGGTGGCGGCCACGGCCAAGAAGCTGGGGATCAGCTCGGCCTGGGTGGCCAGCCCCGAGCTGCACGGAACCAGCTACGCCCTCGGGGCCCAAGAGGTCTCACCGCTCGATATGGCCTCGGCCTACGGCGTGTTCGCCACCAACGGCCTGCGCCAGCCGGCCACGCCGATCATGTTCGTCAAGAACGCCGACGGCGAGTTCCTCGAGGACAATCGCGGCCGGCAGGGCGAGCAGGTGATCGATGCCAACGTGGCCTTCAAGGTCACCGACATCCTCAAGGGAGTCATCTCCGGGGGTACCGGCACCGCCGCCGACATCGGTCGCCCGGCTGCCGGCAAGACCGGTACCGCTCAGGAATGGCGCGATGCCTGGTTCGTGGGCTACACACCGACGCTGTCGACCGCGGTGTGGATGGGGAACAAGGATGTCCCCACGTCGTTGTTCAACATCAAGGGAGTCGGCCGGGTCACCGGCGGATCCATCCCCGCCGCCACCTGGCAAGCCTTTATGAACGAAGCGTTGGCCGGAGTGCCTCCCACCGACTTCGACGAACCACCCCCCCCGCCGCCGCCGCCCACATCGCCAACCAACCAGCCGTCGCCGTCGTTCACCGTGCCCCCACCCCCGCCGCCCCCGCCCCCGCCCCCGCCGACGACCGAGCGGCCACGCACCACCACGCCCCGCTTCAAACCTCCGGTCACGAGGCCCCCGACCACCGACATAATCACCCCCCAAAATCCCCGGTCCGGGTCAGGAAGCACCGACCCGCCGCCCCGCAGCGGCGGCAGCGCAGGCGACGACGAGACGACACCGGAGACGATTCGACCGATGAACCCCTCTAGACTGGGCGGCTAAACCCCTAGACCAGGGCGGCGCAACGGCGAGCCTCCCGGGTCAGGGCATCGAAGAGCGATTGTTGGACGGGGTCGCCGGCGGCGGTGATCTCCGGGTGCCACTGCACCGCCACCAGCCAGCCGGCGTCGTCGGTCGGCTCCAAGGCCTCGACCAGGCCATCGTCGCTCCAGCCGACGGCCACCAGACCCTCACCCAGGCGGTCGACGCCCTGGTGGTGCACCGAGGTGCAGGTCGCCAGCCGGGTGGTGTCGGCGACTGCGGCCAGACGGCTGGCGGCCGCCACCTCCACCCCGTGAGTCACGAGAACTCCAGAGGTGGGATCGCCGTGGGCGCCCCGGCCCAAGGGATCGGGCAGGTGCTGGTGCAGCGACCCGCCCCGCACCACGTTGACCACTTGCATCCCCCGACAGATGGCCAGGGTGGGCAAACCCATATCGAGGGCCGTGCGCGCCAGCGCCAGCTCGAGGGCATCGCGATCTTCATCGACGCCGTAGACCCGCTCATCGTGGCGGGAGGAGTACAGGTTCGGGTCGAGGTCGCCGCCGCCGGCGAGCAACAGGCCGGCGAAGGGGGCCAGGACCTCCTCGGGAGGGTCGGACTCGGGCCCCGCCAGGATGACCGGCCGGGCACCGGCCCGGCGCAGGGCAGTCACGTAGGGCTCGGCCACCACGTAGGCATCGGGCCCCCAGCCCTCGATGCGACTCCCGTCCATGCGCCCCGCGGGGATGGCCACCAAGGGACGGTTTCCGGCGGCCATCAGTGCCTCCCGCCGTCGCCGTGGCGGACGGGGAGGTCGGTACGCAGCTCTTCGAGCAGCGCATCGACGACATCGGCCAAGCTAGCCCCCTCGGCCACCAGCGCCCGCTGACGGGCGTAGCTCGGGCCCTCGTCGATCACCGTCGCCACCGAGGCCAACTCCTCGGCGCAATCCAACCGCTGGGCCACCGGTGCCAGCTCCTCGACCAACTCGGCCACCACGCTACGTAGCGTGCGTAGGGTTCCCCGTTCGTCGACGATGATCTCCGCCTCCATTCCGTAGCGCGTCGCCTTCCACTTATTCTCTCGGACGATCCAAGCCCTGGGCACCACCGGTGCCCGACCCTCATCCAGGCCGGCGTCCATAGACTCCACCAAGCACTGGGTCAGCGCCGCCAGCGCCGCCACCTCGCTCAGGCGCGGCACCCCGTCGCAAACCCGCAGCTCCACCGTACCGAAGTCAGGATGAGGTCGGATGTCCCACCACACCTCCCGGATGGAGGTGATGGCCTTGGACCGGATAAGGGTGGTCATGAACTCCTCGAACTCGCGCCAATCGGCGAGCTGATGGGGCAACCCGGCCATGGGCAGCGCCTCGAAGACCTTCGAACGCGACGAGGCCAGGCCCGTGTCCTGGCCCATCCAGTAGGGGCTCGAGGCAGAGACGGCGAGGAGATGGGGAAGGTAGGCAGTCAGGCCGTTGGCGATGGCGATGGCCTTCTCTGCCGAGCGCACCCCGACATGGACGTGGATGCCGAAGATGGCCAGTCGCCGGGCCAGCCACTGCATCTCCTCCACCAGTTGGTGATAGCGGGCGCTAGGGCTGATCTCCTGGCTGGCCCAGTGGGTGAAGGGGTGGCTGCCCGAGCACAACAGCCCGAGACCTCGGGCCCGGGCGTGACCGGAGAGCTCGGCCAGCGTGGCCTCCAGGTCGGCCCGGGCCTCGGCCACGTCGGCGCACACGCCGGTGATGATCTCGACGGTGGACTCGAACAGCTCGTGCTTGGCCTTGGGGTGCTCGCCTCCGGGATGGCCCTTGCCCATGGCGCCGAGGAGCCCGCCGGCGGCGCTGGCCAGCTCGCGAGTGGAGAGGTCGACGACCTCAAGTTCCATCTCGATGCCGAGGCTGGCCCGCTCGGAGGCGTTGAACTGGATGTGCACGTTGGCTCTCCCCGTCGACGACGACGAACGGTACCGGTCTCCCGCTCGGTGCCTCGCCTGACGGGGAGAAGCCTCTCAGTTCCTGACTCCCATGCCGGCGACGGTCTGGGCGTAGACGGCCCGCAGCGCCGAGGCCGCTTCCTCTTGAGCCTTGGCCGCCTTGTCCATCACCGCCGCCGCACCGAAGAACTCGTGCATAACCCCGGGATAGCGGGTGGCGGCCACCGGCACGCCCGCGGCTAACAGGGCCTTGGCCAGCTGCTCACCTTCGTCACGCAGTGGATCCCGCTCGGCGGTGATCACCAGGGCCGGAGGAAGGCCGGTGAGATCCTCCACCGAAGCCTCTACCAGCGAGATGCGCGGGTCGCTGAGCTGCGCCGGGTCGGTGACGGATTGGGCGAAGAACCAGTGCATCAAGCCTGAGTAGAGCGGCTTGGCGTCCTGCGCCTCTTGGTAGGATGGCGTGTCCATGGCCCCGCTGGCCACCGGGTAGATGAGGAGCTGGAAGACGGGCAGGGCCTCACCGGCCTGCTTCAGCGCGAGGCAGGTGGCGGCGGCCAGGTTCCCGCCGGCGCTCTCGCCGGCGACGGCCACGAGTCGGGGCTCGCCTCCGAGATCACCGGCATGGGCCATCACCCAGCGGGTGGCGACGAGGGCGTCGTCGTGGGCCGCCGGGAAGGGATGCTCGGGAGCCTGGCGGTACTCCACCGAGACCACCAGGCAGCCGGCCCGGTTGGCCAGGCCCCGACAGGAGGCGTCGTAGACGTCGAGGTCGGCGATGACCCAGCCGCCGCCGTGGAAGTAGACGAGGACGGGCAGGGCGGTGCCGTCGGCCCCCTGAGGCCGGTAGACGCGCGCCTCGATGTCGCCGGCCGGGCTGGGGATCGTGAGGGGGAGCACGGAATCGACGGGCTCGGGGCTGTTGTCCCGATCCTGGCCCTTCAGCATCCTCTTGACGGCATCGGCGGCGGTCGGCTGCTTGCGGGCCTGGCTGGCATCGAGCAGGTGCATGGGCTTGACGCCGAGGGATGCGTGGGCCTCAACCAGGGCTTGGGCCTGGGGGTCGAGGAGGCCCGAGGCGTCGATGGCGGTGGATTCGTCGCGATCAGAGCGCTTGTCCCGAAGCTTGTCCACCAGGGCTGCAGGGGCGGCCACCACCGGGTTGGACGAGCTGTGGGGATGCGGTCGGGTGGGAGCGTGGAGCTCGGCCTTGAGGAAGTCCTTGCCCAACTCGGCCATACGCTCGTCACCGACGGCCTGGCGTAGCCGGGGCAGGTGATTGCCTTCCTCTTCGGGGATGTGATGGCGGACCTCGGCCATAAGGGTACGCAGAGCGTCTTCGAACTCAGCTTCCCCGGGCTCGCCCCGGTCCAGCACGACGAGGGCGTCCTTCATGCTCTGGTGCTCGTCCAGCGCCTCGTCCACGGAGTCGCCGTCGTCGTCGAAGGCCTTCTTCATGGCCGGGTAGATGCGCTGCTCCTCGGCACCGGCGTGGATGGCCAGGTTGAAGATCACCTGGTTCACCAGGGTGCGCCGGTCGCCCTGGCCCGCCTCCAGGCGCTGGAAGAGCGTCTCGACCAGGCGGTGGTCGGCGTTGATGAGCGTGGCTACGTCGTGCAGGTCTCGCATGAGTCCTCCTCGGGGGGGGTTGCGTCCGCGTCCCATTACCCCCGATGGCACCAGCCATGCGTGCCCCAATCGTTGTTGATGCCATTACGAGGTCATGTAGCGGCCTTCGACGTCGGACATCACCGGTCCCGGGCACTAGGTTCTCTGCCCGGTGAGCCACTACTTCGACGTCGATCCGCCGGTCGACTCCGACCAGCGTCAGGTGCACCTGACGCTTCCCGACCTCAGCCTGGAGCTCACCACCGACCGGGGCGTGTTCGCCCGGGACGGGGTCGACACCGGGACCAAGCTGTTGTTGCTGGAGGCGCCGTCTCCCCCGACGGAGGGAAACCTGCTCGACTTGGGCTGCGGGTACGGGCCCATCGCCCTCACCTTGGGCTACCGCTCCCCCGCCGCCACCGTCTGGGCCCTCGACGTCAACCGTCGGGCGCTGGCGCTGACTGAGGTCAACGCCGCCGCCGCCACCGTCACCAACGTCCACGCCGTTTCCCCTGACGAACTCCCCGACGACGTCGAGTTCGCCGCCATCTGGTCAAACCCGCCGGTACGGGTGGGCAAGGCGGCCTTGCAGGCGCTGTTGGCCGGCTGGCTCGGGCGCTTGGCCCCAGGAGGTTCAGCCTGGCTGGTGGTGCACAAGCACCTCGGGTCCGACTCGCTGGCCCGGTGGCTGACGGGCGAGGGATTCCCCACCGAGCGCCGACGCTCCCGCATGGGCTACCGCCTGCTCGAGGTGCAGGCGCAGCACCGCCCGTGAGGAACCTGGGCGACACCGAGATCAAGCGCCTCCACCGTCACTGGCGCCAACGCACGACGGGCCGCCTGGCCCTGCTCCTCGACTCGGTGCAGACGCCTTACAACGTCGGTGCCATGGTGCGCTTGGCCGCGGCCGAACGGGTCGAGCATCTCTACCTCGGCGGCGCCACCATCAGCCCGAGCCACGCCAAGGCGGCCAAGACGTCGCTTGGCACCGAGCGTTACGTCACCTGGAGCACCCATGAGACAGTCGAGGGCGCACTTCTCGCCGCCCGGGATGCCGGTTACTTCCTCCTCGGCCTCGAGCTGGCCGACGGGGCCGTCCCCCTCCACCAGGTGGACCTGCCCACCGACGTCTGCGTGGCCCTCGGCCACGAGGACCGGGGGCTCTCCCCCGCCACCCTGCATGCCTGCGATGCCGTGGCCTTCGTGCCCCAGCTGGGTCGGGTGGGCTCGCTCAACGTGGCGCATGTCGCCGCCATCGCCGTCTACGAGCTGCGCCGGCGGGAGTGGAGCGCTCTTCCAACCAACTGACCCCGCCACCTCCGGAGGGTGCTACATCCGTAGCGGGTCCACGGCGATGCGTAGACGCCCGGGGGGACGGGGAACGGCGGCCAGGGCGTCGCAAAGGGTCCGGTGGTCGGGCGCCCGGACCAGCCAACGACCGTCGGCCGGGCCGAGCACCTCTACGTCGGTCCGCTCACCTAGTCCGGCCACGTACTCAGGCGCCGGTGGGCCCGAGACCAGGGCCACGGCCGTGGTCGGGGGGAAGGCCAGCGCCCGGCGCCGCTTTCCCTCCGCCACCGCCACCCGTCCCGGGTCGGCATGGAGCGCAGCTTGGACCACCTCGTGGCCCGGGAGGCGGGTCTGGAGCACCAGCCGGCCCCCGCCGGCCCGGCCGCCGAGCAAGCGGGCGGCCCGGGCCACCAGCGCCAGCGCCTGCTCAGCGGCCCGGTAGCGGGGGGCCAACAGCTCGGCGTCGAGGTCCAAGAAGGCCACCACATCGGGCCGGATGGATAGGTGCAGCACCGCTTCGGTGCCCACGAGGATGGGCACGTCCGATAGCGCAGCGGCGGCGGCGTCGGCGGAGACCTCGGCCACGGGCACGCCGACCAGGCGTTCGAGCTCTTCGCGGACCCGGCGCACCCCGGGACGCAGGAGCTTGAGGCGCGAGCTCCCACAGGCGAGACACAGCGACGGCCGGGTGACGGCGCAGTGCCGGCAGACCACGCTGGCCCCCTCGCCGGCGCCCACGGCCGCCTGACAGCGCTCGCAGCGGGCCAGCTCAGCACAGCCGGCGCAGGCCAGCAGGGCCGAGCGGCCCTTGCGGTTGAGCACACAGACGGCCCGGGCACCGCCTCCCCGCTCGTGATCGGCGGCAGCCCGACGCAGCCGCTGGACCAGCCGGGGCGAGTACAGCCCCGCCCGCAGGGGCTCCTCCTGGCGCCGGTCGACCACGTCGACCACTGGCCAGTGGCGGCGCTCCTCGGCGCGCGAGGGGAACAGCACCGGGGCCCAGGCCAAGGCTTCGAGGGAGGGGCAGGGCGAGATCCACAAACAGGCGGCGCCGGCCCGACGGGCCCGTTCGGCCGCCACCTCGCGAGCACTCCACGTCGGCGACGACTCGCTCTGGTGCGACTCATCGTGCTCGTCGAGCACGACCACCGCGGCCAGGTCGACCACGGGCGCCCAGGCTGCGGCCCGGGCTCCTACCACCACCCGGGCCCCAGCTGCGGCGTGGGCCCACCCCCTCGCCACCAGGGCAACGTCTACGCCCTCCCGGCGCAGGTGCGTCGCCACCTCGCCGGCTGCGGCCTGGGAGGCGGCCACCACCAGGGTCGGGCCCCGCTGTGCAGCCAACCGGATGGCGGGAAGCACGTCCGCTGCCGGCGGCACCCGGAGAACAGCGCGGTGGCGAGCCAGACCGTCGCGAGCCAAGACAGCGGCGACCTCAGGCTCCCCCGTGGTGGCCTCAGGCGCTTGGCCTCTGCCCCCCCCTCCATCCTGGGCAGTTGAACGGTCCTGGGGTTTCGAAGTGCCCGTGATGGATGGAGGGAGCCCGGCCACGGCGGTGAGCGGGGACGCCGTGCGGAGAAAATGGACGCTGCGTCCCGCCCAGCGCCAGCGCGCCCAGCGGGCCAGATCGATCACGTCTTCGGCCGGTCCGTAGCCGGTGACCTTGGCCAACGGGCGCAGCGCCACGCCGGCCACGGGCACGACGTCGGTGGCCACCACCCAGCCGCGAACCCGCCGTCCGTGCAGCGAGATGCGCACGATGGTTCCGACCTGCACCCGACCGATCAGGGCGTCGGGGACCAGGTAGTCGAAGGCCCGGTCGATGGCGGGGACGTCGGGCAGGACCCGAACGACTCGCTCGCTCAGCGGCTCAAAGACCGAGGGCCGACCTCAGGTCCTCCAGGCGGGGGGTGGCCTCCCAGGTGAAGTCCTTGTCCGAACGCCCGAAATGCCCGTAGGCGGCGGTGCGACGGAAGATGGGCCGGCGCAGGTCGAGGTCGGCCAGGATGGCGGCCGGGCGGAGGTCGAAGATCTCCCCCACGGCGGAGGCGATGCGTTCGGGGTCGACGGTCTCGGTCCCGAACGTCTCCACCAGCAGCGAGACCGGGTGGGCGACGCCGATGGCATACGCCACCTGCACCTCGCAGCGTTTGGCCGCCCCGGAAGCCACCACGTGCTTAGCCACCCAGCGGGCAGCGTAGGCGGCGGAGCGGTCGACCTTGGTGGGATCCTTGCCCGAGAAGGCGCCGCCGCCGTGGCGGGCCATGCCCCCGTAAGTGTCGACGATGATCTTGCGCCCGGTGAGGCCGGTGTCAGCGGCCGGACCACCAAGCTCGAAAGTGCCCGTGGGGTTGACCAGGACGTCGATGTCGCCGTCGGCGAAGCCGGCGGGCAGGAGCGGGTGGATGACATGCTCCTCGATGTCGGGCTTGATCAGCGTCTCGGTGTCGAGCCCGGGCTGGTGCTGGGTGGAGATGACGACGGTGCGCAGGCGCACCGGCCGGCCGTCTTCGTAGTCGAAGCTGACCTGGGTCTTGCCGTCGGGTCGGAGGTAGGGCAGGATGCCGGCCTTGCGCACCTCAGCCAGGCGATGAGCCAGGCGGTGGGCCAGCCAGATCGGCAAGGGCATGAGGTCATCGGTCTCGTCGCAGGCGTAGCCGAACATCATCCCCTGGTCGCCGGCGCCCTGGGCATCGAGGGCATCCTCGGTCGAGGCCCCCTTGCGGCGCTCGTAGGCGGAGTCGACCCCCTGGGCGATGTCGGGGGACTGCTCGTCGATGGAGACCATCACCCCGCAGGTGTTGCCGTCGAAGCCAAAGGACTCCCGGTCGTAGCCCACCTCGCAGATGGTCTGGCGCACGATCTTGGGGATGTCGACGTAGGCGTCGGTGGTGATCTCCCCGGCGACCACCGCCAGGCCCGTGGTCAGGAGGGTCTCGCACGCCACCCGCCCGTAGGGGTCGTCGGTGAGGATGGCGTCGAGGATGGCGTCGGACACCTGGTCGGCCATCTTGTCGGGGTGACCTTCGGTGACCGACTCCGAGGTGAAGGTCCATCGGCTCATGGGGATTGCTCCTGTCTTCTATAGGTGACGACGGCGTCGAGCACGGCGCGAGCGATCGACCGCTTGTCCGCCGGTCCTACATTCAACTCCATCCCGGCGGCGAGGATGGTCACGGCGTTGGTCTCGTGCTCGAATCCGACGCCGGCGGCGGAGACATCGTTGGCCACGACCAGGTCGACCTGCTTGCGTGCCAGCTTCTCGGCTGCCCCGGCCGCCACGTCGCCCCACTCGGCGGCGAAGCCCACCACCGTCTGGTGGGGCCGGCGCCGGGCCACCACCGCCGCCAGGATGTCGGGAGTGGGCTCGAGCACCAGGTCGGGCACACCCTCGGTGCGCGCCAGCTTGGCCGGGGCGGCCCGCTTGGGCCGGAAGTCGGCCACGGCTGCGGCCATCACCACCACGTCGGCCTCATTGCAGCGCCCAAGCACGGCGTCGTGCATCTCCTCGGCGGTGTCGACGGGGACGACCTCCACGCCGTCGGGAAGGTGGCGGTTGGAAGCGGTGACCAGGGTGACACGAGCGCCGCGGGCGGCAGCCTCGGCGGCCACGGTGTGGCCCTGTCGGCCCGAGGAGCGGTTGGCGAGGAAGCGCACCGGGTCGATGGGCTCGCGGGTGCCCCCGGCGGTGACCAGGATGGCCAGCCCGGCCAGGTCGGCCAGGTCGGTGGGGCGTTCGTCGGCGGGGCATTCGTCGGCGAAAGATCCGTTCAGGGCGGCGATGCAGGCCGCCACGATCTCCTCCGGCTCGGCCATGCGCCCCGGGCCGGTGTCGCCTCCCGCCAGAGGCCCGTCGCCCGGCCCGACCACCTGGGCACCGCGCTGGCGCAGGGTGAGGAGGTTGGCCTGCACCGCCGGCTGGTCCCACATCTCGGTGTGCATGGCCGGACAGAGCACCACGGGGGCCCGGGTGGCGAGCAGGGTGGTCACCAAGAGGTCGTCGGCCAGGCCGACGGCGTAGGCGGCCAGCACCCGGGCGGTGGCCGGCGCTACCACCACCAGGTCGGCGCCCTGGCCGAGGACGGTGTGGGGACTGGCCTCGGCGCCATCCCACAGCGAGGTCCGGGCCGCCTCGCTGGCCACGGCCGAGAAGGTGGTGGCGGTGACGAAGCGCTGGGCGCTGGTGGTGAGGACGGGGCTGACAAAGGCACCGGCGGCGACCAGGCGCCGGCAGATCTCGACCGCCTTGTAGGCGGCTATGCCGCCACTGACCCCAAGGACGATCCTGCGACCATGGAGGGGGCCCACCGGGCGGGCGTCAGGCGTCGGGAGCTTCGCCGCCGACGGTGTCATCGGGAGCGGTGGTGTCATCGGGAGCGGTGGTGTCATCGGGAGCGGCGGTGTCGTCCACCGCGGTCGGGTCATCCTCCTCGAGGGCATCGGTCAGGGTGCCGACGGGGCCGAGCTCACGCTCGGTCTCGATGGCCTCGGCCACGTTGTCCTCGTCGCCGGTGCCCTCCTCGATCCGCTCGTAGGTGATCTTGTCGGCGGCGATCTCCTCGAAGGCGATCGACAGGGGCTTGCGGGCGCTGGAGACGACCTGGGGGGGCACGATGGCGCCCAGCCCCTCGCCGAGCTGGTTGAAGTAGGCGTTCACCTGGCGGGCCCGCCGGGAGGCCAGCGTGACCAGCGTGAACTTGGAGTCCACCCGGCCCAAGAGCTCCTCGATGGGGGGGTTCATCATCGTGTCGTTGCGCCAGACCATGGGCCGAGGCTACCAGGCGGTGCTCAAGACGCCGGGAAGCTCAGGGTCGGGCAGCCCGAGCGGTCGGAGAGCAGCTCCCCATGGGCCGGTTTCGATGACCGAGCTACGTCGCCTGCCGGCGGGCGGACTCGATCAGGTCGGCGATCTCATCCACGGCCCGGTCGAGGTCGTCGTTGACCACTTCCACCGCCCCCAGCGCCGCTGCTGCCTGCTCCTCCTCGGCCGCCTTGGCCAGGCGCTGGTGCACCTTGTGCTCGGCGTCGCCCCGCTCCCGCAGACGTCGCTCCTGCTCGGTGGCCGAGGGCGGGACGACGAAGACAAGAAGGGCCTCGGGAACGCGCTGGCGGATCTGGCGAGCGCCCTGGACCTCGATCTCGAGCAGGGTGTCGACGCCAGCGGGCGGTTCGGGCACCGGGGTGCCGTAGAGGTGGCCGAGGAATGCCGCCCACTCCAGGAAGCCGCCGGCGGCCACGGCCTCCTCGAAGCGGGCCCGATCGACGAACACGTAGGCGTCCTCGCTCTCCCGGGGCCGACGCTCCCGGGTGGTCCACGACCGGCTGAGCCAGAGCTGGGGATCGGCGGCCATCAGGCGACGCACCAGGGTGCCTTTCCCCACCCCGCCAGGGCCGGAGATGACGATGAGCAACCGTTAGTGCGACATTAGGAGGCGGGGAAGCGCTTGAGCAGCGTGTCGCGCTGCTGCACTCCGAGGCCGCGGATGCGGCGGCTTTCGCTGATGCCGAGCTCTTCCATGAGGCGCCGGGCCTTGACCTTTCCCAAGCCCGGAAGCGACTCCAGGACGGTAAGAACCTTCATCTTGCCGACCGTCTCGTCGGTTCCGGCCATGTCGAACAGCTCGGGAAGCGAGGTGGATCCCATCTTCAGCTTCTCCTTGAGCTCAGCTCGCAGCCGGCGAGCAGCGCCGGCCTTGGCAAGAGCGGCCTGGCGCTGCTCGGGGGACAGTTCAGGCGGCATCGGCATGGCCCGGAACCTTAGCTTGCGATTAAACCTCTGCGACCTGGTCAGGCCACCTTCTTGAACGCTGGCTAGCGGGCTCGTGGCGGACGACGGGTGCCGATGGTCGGGCCAAGTCGGCGAAACCCTCTTCGTAACCTTGCGGGTTTGAGCTTGGCCGCACGCAGGGACGTTCCCAGGACATGCGGTCATCGGCGACGCGTCTTGTCCCGCCGTGCCCGACGGATGATCGGTGCTGACCCGCCTCTCGGCTGAAGGCGTCATGGACCAGACCTGGTCAACCGACAGCGCCACCGATCTGGTGGAACGGCTCATCAGCGCCACCACTACCCATGAGCTCCTTGTCGTGCGGGGCTGGAGCCCCGATGACCTAGGCAAGCGGCTGCTGCACACGCTCCGTCGGACGCTTGTCACCCACTCAGAACCGGCGACCGCTTCTGTCCGTCACCCAACCCCCGACCGATCCGGTCGGCGGGCATCAAGGAGAGTACAATGACCGATCTCATCGGTATCAGCGCTGTCGTTATCGGTGCCTTGAGCATGAGCGTTCATTTCGGCACGTGGCTGACCGAGCAGCCGATGCGTCGGACGACATCCGGCGCCGTCTTCACCGAGGTCCAACAAGGGCGCGATGCGGTGGCTGCCCGCGTCATGCCGGTACTGGGCAACGCAGCCATCGTCTTGGTCGTCGCCGTATTCGCGCTCCTCACGGCCGCCGTCGTGCTCAACGGGAGCTGACCGCAGGGAAGCCCACCGCCGGGCCGGGAGTTCCTGCGTAACGGTGGCCCACAGGATGTCGAGGTCGATGTCGAAGTGGTGGTGGATCAGCCGGTCACGCATTGCGAGACACCGTTGACCATGGACGGGAGGGCGAGCTTCAGGATCTCGTCCTCGTTCAGGGCACCCACGACGCGATCCCGAAGCTGCATCAGCAGTCCCGGCGGCAGCCGGTGATCTGCTCTTCGAGGTGGTCGACGGGGGAGAAGATCGGGCAGCCGATCCGGTCGTCGCGGCTCCGGAGCAAGTTCCAGACGGCCAGCATCTCGCAGGCGGCAAAGCCTCTTGCTGCAGCCAACAGCATGGCGGAGCCGAAGAACAGCAGCCCGGCCTGTGGGAGCAGCAGGACGAACGGGATCCCGATGGCGAAGTTCGCCAGGTGCCCGCCTACACCGGTGAGTCGCATCGGCGGCGGGTCCAGGCCTCGCAGCGACATCGCTGCGACGACGACGGCGTTGGCGACCAGGAATCCGATGATCAAATCGGACCAGCCGACACCCACCACACCGACGGCACGACCCTCACCGGTGGCGAGGTCGCTGGGCTCCTAGCCGTCGGCGTGATCGTACTGTTGGCTCATGCCACGAGATCGTACTGTTGGCCCATCGAGCCATCCCGAAGCGCCATAGCTGACGCCGAACAGGCCGTGGCCTGGACGTAGCCCGCCCATGACCGGTCACTTCCCCAGACGGTGACCACCAGGAACATCACGGCCATGGCCACCAGCGCCGCCGTCGCTCGGCGCTGTGGCCACGACGAGTTGGCGCCTGCGGACCTGGTCCGCCGAGGGAGTGGCGGCCTGGGCTAGTTTCTCGGCGGGCGGCGAAGGTTTCACCGGCTAGAAGGGACGCGTAACATCCATGGGCAGTCCGTACAACATCATTTGGCTGATCGTTGGCATCCTCCTCATCGTGGTGCTCCTGAGGGTCCTGGGAGTGGTGTAGCGGGTCGGGGATGATCACGCCCTGTCCCGGGCCGGTCGCGCTGGGGCGGGGGGTGGTGATCGCCGCTCCGCCGGAGAGGTCCCCGCGGCGTGGGCCGGTGTCCCCAACTATGCGGTCGACGAGGCGGTGTTTCTCCCACCCGGAGCCGACCGTGCGGGCGCTGCACCAGGCCTGGTTCCGGCGCCTACCAGTGGTGGTGCGCCTGGCGGTCGACCCGGCGCGCCTGCGCTCGCCCTCCTCGTGGGTGGTCGAGCCCTGGGCCGTGGGGATGGGGTTCGAGCCTTGGCTCGACCGGTTGGCACTTCCTGGTATGGGCCCACAATTACGACGCCCGGGGGGACGGCGAGGTGCTCAGCACCGAGGGCTGGCCGAGGTGCCCTTCGGCCAGTTCGACCAGGTGCTGTTGACCAAAGACACCATCGCCATCGAGCCCGACGTGTTGGAGTACAAGCTCTACGCCCCCGGCGTGGGCCCCGTGCTGATCCTCGGGGTCTCCGGTGGCGGCGGGCGCGAGGACCTGGTGAGCGGTGGGTCGTAGCGTTGTGGCGGGTCCGGGAGTGACCTTGCCGAAGAGCCGGTCGTCAGGGATGCGAGGCCGGTCACGCTGGCTTCGAGTCGTTCCCGATTGTCCTCCCGGGCCCGCTATCAGCCCTGGACGGAGGCAGCGTCGGCGACGAGTTGGCGGTAGACGGCGTTGCTGACTTGGCGCTTGAGAGCGCGCAGGGCTTCCTTCTTCGTCTTGCCCTCGGCGACGCGCCGGTCGAAGTAGGCCCGGCCGTCGGAGTGGGGTTGGCGAAGCTGGCAGACGGCGACCATGTGGAGCGCGTGGTTGAGTTGTCGGTTCCCGCGCTGGGAGAGGCGATGCACGGTGCGGCCGCCGGAGGAGAACTCGACCGGAGCGGTGCCGTTGTAGGCGGCGTAGCGGTCCCGGCCGGGGAACCGGCGGATGTCGCCGGTGAACCCGATGAGCATCGCGGCCAGGATCGGGCCGACCCCGAAGAGGTCGGTGACTGTCGTGCCCGATGCGGCGACCGCCGAGCGGATCCGCTTACGGGAGGCCTTGAGCTGATCGTCGAGGCGGCGGATGTCGGCGAGGAGCTCGACCGCGAGGTCGTAGCGGACGAGCTCGGCCGGCGTCGCGGGCACGACCGCGGCGAGGAACCGATGGACGTCAGAAGCATTGATTTCCTTGGCGATTCCGCCGGCGGCGAGCTCGAGGAGCAGAGCGTGCATGCGACACACGAGCCGGGTGCGTTGGTTACCGATGTCGGTGTTGCGCTTGGCCAGGAGACGGAGCACCTCGCTGTGACCGACGGGCCGGACCTGTCGAAGGTCCCGGGTCCGCAACGCGGTGACGGCCACCGACAGCGCATCGTTGGGGTCGTTTTTCGTGCTCCGACCCGAGCCCAACAGACGGGTCCGAGCCGCGAGGGTCGCCGGCACGTGAAACATGCTCACCGGTGGCGACGAGCTGCTGGGCCAGCAGTAGCCCATGCCGTCGGCCACCTCGATCGCCCACAGCCGTGTCGGGAACGGCTCGGCCCACGCCAACAACTGGTCGACCTGCGTTCGCGTGGCTCGGACCTTCTTGCGGGCCAGCTCGTCCTCGGCCGTGCTGATCGCCACGGCCGTATGCGACGCCTTGTGCGAGTCGACACCGATGATCACCTGCATGCGTTCTCCCTGTCTGCCGGATGGTGGAACCGCGACGGGCACTCCTGCTTGGGGTGGGTGCGAGTCCTCTCTCGAGCCACGCCACGGCCAAGCCCGAGTCGCTCTTCGTTCGAAAGCCAGACCCCGCAGGGGGCCGGCAGGCACTTTGTGAGCTACCTCGACCAGGACCTCTCGAACGCTACGAACCGTTCGCAACGCCCGTCGACATTCTCAAGCAGGCACTTTGCGGCTATCCGGTGATCAGCGGCGTCGAACGTTATGGGGCGCTCTACCCGCTGGACTGCGCATGATATGTAGGTGATCCTGGGTCGACTCCGACGGTCGTAGCCGAACCCGGACGAGGAGGCCTTTATGCGCTGGAAGCCGTGTG
>JBBSLT010000002.1:0-48189 GCA_038233555.1 Acidimicrobiales bacterium | reverse complement strand
TGACGCCTTCGGGCAGGGCGAGATCCCTGACGTGGATGCTGTCTCCGATGGTCAGACCAGAGATGTCGACCTCGAGCTCGTTGGGGAAGCTTCCCGGCCGGCCGAGGACGCTGAGGCTGAACAGGACCTGGTCGACGGTGCCGGCCTCGCGCCTCACCTGCTCGGCGGAGCCCGTCAGCACGATCGGCACCTCCACGGTGATGACCTCGTCGCGACGGACGATCACGAAGTCAAGGTGGATGACCTCGTTGCGAATGGGGTGGCGCTGCACGTCACGCACGATGGTGAGGTGTTGCTGGTCGTCGACGCCGAGGTCGATAAGGGCGTTCATGCCCGCCTCGGTGGTGAGCACTGCCCGCAGCTCTCGCCGGTTGACGGCAACCGAAAGCGGCTCGATCCCGTGGCCGTAGACGACCCCGGGGATCTTGCCCTCAGTGCGCAGTCGACGCGAGGAGCGCGACCCCTTCGTCCGTCCCGTCTCAGCCTGCAACGCCAGTTCAGCCATCGTGTGAGTCTAGGACGGCGTTTGCCGCCGGCCACACCCGCCGCCGAAGGCGGCCCGCCCTGGCCGGCGGCCCAGCCGAGCGAAGCTCGGCCAGGAAGTGGTCAGCGCCCCGACCGGTGGCTCCGCCGCCGGTCGGGGCACCACCAGTTCGCCGCCGAACCTCCGGTTCGGCGGCGAGGCCCTAGGCCTGGTTCTCACCGCCGAAGATCTCCGACACCGAGGTGTCCTCGAAGACGGCGTCGATGGCGTCGGCGATGAGCTTGGCCACTGACAGGACCTCGATCTTGTCGATTCGCTTCTCCGCCGGCAGGGGCAGCGTGTCGGTGATCACCACCCGGTCGATCACCGAGTTCTTGAGCCGGTCGATGGCTGGTCCCGAGAACAAGCCGTGGGTGGCGACGGCCCAGACCTCCGACGCACCCTCACGCTTGAGCTGACCGACGGCGGCGCACATGGTGCCGGCCGTGTCGATCATGTCGTCGACCAAGACACAGCTTCGGCCGGCGACGTCGCCCATCACGCCGAGGGCCTCCACCTCGTTGATCGAGGCCTTTTGCCTGCGCTTGTACACCGACGCCATGTCGTTGCCGAGGTGGCGGGCGAAGCGCTCGGCCGCCTTGACCCTTCCGGCATCGGGGGCCACCACCACCACATCGCCCGGCAGGTGGGCCCGGAGGTACTCCACGAGCACGGGCATGGCCGTCAGGTGGTCGAAGGGGCCATCGAAGAAGCCTTGGATCTGTCCGGAGTGCAGATCGACGCTCAGCACCCGGTTGGCCCCCGCCGCCGAAAGCATGTCGGCCACCAACTTGGCGGTGATCGGCTCTCGTCCCTGGCTCTTGCGGTCCTGGCGGGAGTATCCGTAGTACGGGCAAACGGCGGTGATGCGCTTAGCCGACGCCCGCTTGGCGGCGTCGATCATGATGAACTGCTCGATGAGCGAGTCGTTCACGGAACGGCCGTCGGACTCGCAGTGCGTCTGGATGACGAAGACGTCGGCGCCTCGAACCGACTCCCCGAAGCGACAACGCATCTCGCTATTGGCGAAGTCGATGAGGTTGGTCTCGCCCAGCTCGACGCCTAGGTGAGCGGCGATCTCCCGGGCCAGGGCGGCGTGGGTGCGCCCAGCCAACAGCTGAAGCTTCTTCTTGGGGACGAACTCCATCACTCAGGCAGTGTAGAACGCTCCGGTGATGGCCCCGGCCGGAATCACCGCGCCGGGGGAGAGGGAGGCGAACGGGCCCACCCGGGCCCCCGTGCCCACCTGGGCACCCAGCCCGACGCTGGCGGTGACCGTCGCGCCCGCCCCGACCACGCAGTCGACCAGCGAGGTGCTCGGTCCGATCTCGGCTCCCTCGCCCACCTCGGTGGCGCCCCCCAGGATCGTTCCCGGCAACAGCGTGACCTCAGCAGCCATACTCACCCCTACGTCGACGTAGGTGCGGTCGGGATCGATCATGGTGACGCCGGTGGCGAGCCATCGCTGGTTGATTCGACGGCGCAACTCGGCTTCGGCGACGGCGAGCTGGACCCGGTCGTTGACCCCCATGGCTTCGACGGGATCGTCCACCACCACCGATGTCACGGGGTGGCCGGCCCCAGCCAGCACCGCGATGACGTCGGTCAGGTAGTACTCCCCACGGCGGTTCTCAGGGGTGATGCGACGCAGGGCCGGGGCCAACAGGCTGCGTCGGAAGCAGTAGACAGAGGTGGCCACCTCGTCGATGGTCAGCTCCTCCGACGTGGCGTCGAGCTCCTCCACGATGCGCACCACTGCGTCGTCTCGACCCCGAACCACCCGCCCGTAGCCGTGGGGATCAGGCATGCGGGCGCTGAGCAGCGTGGCCGCAGCCCCACTCCGCCGGTGAGCGTCGACCAGGGCGGCGAGGGTGACCCGGCGCAACAGAGGGGCATCGCCGGGCACGACCACCACGTCGCCACCATCGTCTCCTTCATCGGCGTCGTCGGCATCGCCAGACTCGGAAAAGGTAAAGTCGTCGTCGGAGAACGCAGTCAACGCGGTCGACACGGCTTGGCCCGTGCCTCGGCGCACCGGTTGCTCGACGAACTCGACGCCCAGACCCGCCGGGCCGTCATCGATGAGCGCCTTGGTCACCCGCTCGGCGCCATGACCGACCACCACCACGGTACGAGTCGGAGCCAGCTCGGCCAGGACGTCGAGGATGTGTAGCACCATGGCCCGCCCGCACAGCCGGTGGAGGGGCTTGGGAAGCGACGAGTGCATCCGGGTGCCGGCACCAGCCGCCAACACGATGCAGCTCAGGGCAGAGCGACGCAAGGGCATGGCTCGGGGGGGAGGAGTTGAACCCCCATTCTCTGGACCAAAACCAGATGTCCTGCCATTGGACGACCCCCGATCGGGTGAGGCCGATGCTACCGCCCGCCTCGACCCCGGTTGGGGAGTCGGCTGCTGCGGCCACTAGTCTGGTCGACAGATGGGATCGCTGATCAAGAAGCGCCGCAAGCGCATGCGCAAGAAGAAGCACAAGAAGATGCTCAAGCGAACCCGCTTCCAGCGTCGCGCCAAGAAGTAGGCGTCGCCGTGCGGACCACGATCCGGTCCTCGCCGGGGAAGGCGCCCGCTACGAACCAGGTGCCTCCGCTTCCGGCCAGTCTCGGCACTTCACCGCTGGCCTGAGCCAGGCGGTTGCGCCACTCAGCCAGCGTCGGCGCCACCGCCAGGGCGGCGGGTTCGAGGTCGTTGCCGTGCTCACCTTGGGGTCCGCCCAGGCGGTCCCACGCTCGGTACACCTCCACGGTGGACACTCCAAAGGTGGGGACAACCAGGGTGTAGGTCTGATCGACGGGCGGCAGCGGCGTCACCACCTCACCGATGCCGGTGACCTGGGCTCGACCGCCCACCAGGCAAAAGGCCACGTCGGCCCCGAGCGAGGCGGCGAGCGCCAGGTCGCTGCAGCCGGCCCACCGCAGCACGGCGGCGGCATCGGCCGAACCCCCGCCCAGCCCGGATCCGGCGGGGATGCGCTTGCGCAGGCGAACCTGGGCGGTGCATCCCAAAGCCGTCAGCGCTCGGCGCACCAGGTTGTCGTCGTCGGCGGGAACAGCCAGACCAACGCCGGCCTCCACCACCTCGAGCCCGTCTCCGGCGTCGAAGGTGAGCTCGTCGGCCAGGTCCAGGGTCACCATCTCGGCGTCAATCAGGTGGTAGCCGTCCGGCCTCGTCCCGGTGATGCGCAATGAAACCGTGAGCTTGGCCGGCGCCCCCACCGTGACCGGCGTGGCGCTCATCGGGCAGCGAGGCGGCGGGCCGACGACGCCAGCCGTCCCCAAGCGGCCACGTCGAGCTCTTCGGCCCGGGCCTCGGGCCGGACGCCGGCATCGGCGAAGACCTCGGAGTCGACGCGCCCGGCCAGCGCCCGTCGAAGCATCTTGCGGCGCTGGGCGAAGCCGGCCCGTACCAGGGAGAAGAGCTCCTCCGGGCCGACCTCAGCCGGGTCGACAGCCGGGACCGGCCGGCGCTCGATGGCCACCAGGGCCGACTCCACCGACGGCTCGGGGAGAAAGACCCCGGGAGGAACCCGCCCGGCCATCTTGGCCGTGGCCCAGTAGGCCACCTTCACCGACACGGCCCCGTAAGCCGGATCGCCGACGTCGGCCGCCAAGCGCAGGCCCACCTCGCGCTGCACCATCACCAGCATGCGGGAGATGGCCGCCACCCCGTCAAGCAGGTCGGCGACCAACGGGGTGGCCACGTTGTAGGGCAGGTTGGCCACCAGCACCCAGCCCTGGCCGTCGAGCAGCGACGACCAGTCCAAGGTGAGAGCGTCGGCCTCCACCACCCGGGCCCCTACCGGCTCCACCACCTCCCGCAGCATGGGCATGAGATGGCGGTCGATCTCCACGGCGGTGACGTCGGCGCCGGTCTCGAGCAACGCCAGGGTGAGCGATCCCAGCCCGGCGCCGATCTCGACCACCCGGTCCCCCGGACCGACGGCCGCCAGGCGGGCGATGCGGCGCACGGTGTTGGGATCGATGACGAAGTGCTGGCCGAGCGACCGGCGAGGACGGTGCTGGTGGCGAGCCAAGAGGTCGGCGACGTCCCGACCTGTGAGCGGACCCGTCGATGACCGAGGTTCGCCCATGCTCGAACTAGCGTCCTGTCAGGCTCATCATGTCGGTATTTCGACGAGTCTGAACGCCGCTCGCGGCGTCCTCCTCCTCGCCGTAGCTATGGCTACGACTCGTCGTGCGTCCTTGCGACCGACGCCCATCCCTCGCCGAAATCCTCAACGGACCAACCTGACGGGACACTAGCGGCGCCGAGTCACCAGTCGAGGCGAGCGGGGAAGATCCCCTGCTCCAGCGGAGCCAGCTGGGAGAACTCGTCGCGGTGGAGGTCGAGGACCTTGCCGTCACCGCTATAGGGGCCACGGTCGTCGACCAGGCAGGTGATCGACTTGCCGGTATCGAGGTTGGTCACCGTCACCACCGTGCCCTTCTCGATGGTTCGGTGGGCGCACACCCCCGAAATCGACCCCGGGAGGTCGTACCACGAGATGTTGCCCTCCTGGGTGCCGTCAGCGTGCTCGGCCGACAGGGCGGCGGGAACCGGCGCCGCCGGCTCACGCTCGGGCGGCGGCGGGGCCGTCGTGGTGGGCGGCGGTGGTACCTCGGTGGTGGTCGGAGGGGGCGCCGGTGCCTCGGTGGTCGGGGGGGCCGGCTCCGGCTCAGCCTCGATCGCCTCGGTCGCCTCGGTCGCCTCGGTCGTCGACGGTGAGGGCGCCGGTTGCTCGGACTCGGGGGCAGGTGGCGGGACCGAAGAGGCGCTCGGCACCGGAGCCACCGAGGGTTCAAGCACGACGGTGGAGGTCGAGCGATCGCGCACCGGTGGCGTCAGCGGGGACGCCGGGGTTTGGTCGGGAGCGACGGCGGCGACCACCACCACCTCTCCGTCGGGCGTCGACCCGTCGACCGGCGTGAACAGCCGAGGCCCGAGGACGACGGACGCGACGATGGCCACGAGCAGCCAGACGCGCCGAAACATGCCTTCCTTGGATGTCAGGACTCCACCCTTCCCCGTCGGACCTCCGACCCTAAGAGGGGTCGTAACCAAACCGCAACTTTGTGGCGGAAATTACGACGCTCGCCCAGTGGATGTCGAGGGTGCAGGCAGAGCGAAGAGACGGGCGGCATTGGCCGACGTCGCCGTTTCGACCGCCGGAAGCTCCAGGTCCTTGCTCGCAGCCACCGCCGCACCCACCAAGGGGACCCAGGCCGGACGGTTGGCCTGGCCTCGGTGAGGCACCGGTGCCAGGTACGGGCTGTCGGTCTCCACCGTGAGGCGATCGAGCGGGCACAAGGCCACTGCCTCTCGGACCTCCGGCGCTCCCTTGAAGGTCACGATTCCGCTGAAGCTCAACACCGCCCCGAGAGCCAGGGCCCGCTCAGCCTCGGCCGGCCCCCCGGTGAAGCAGTGGAAGACGGTGCGCTCCGGGACACCCTCGACGGCCAGCACGGCGAAGGTGTCGTCCCAGGCCTCCCGAGTGTGAATGACCAGGGCCAGGTCGTGTCGGTGGGCCAGGCCAACTTGAGCAGCGAAGACCAGACGCTGCACCGGGCGGGGCGAGTGGTCGTAGTGGTAGTCGAGGCCGCACTCCCCCACCGCCACCACCTCGGGGGCGTCCAACAGCTCGGCGATGCCATCGAGGCCGTCCTTGGCGTCGTGAGGGTGCAGGCCCACCGTCGCCCACACCCCCTCGTGGCGCCGGGCCACCTCGATGGCGGTGCGGGAGGTCGCGGCATCGGTGCCCACATCGACCAGGCGGGTGACGCCGGCGGCGACGGCGTCAGCGACCGTTGCCGCGCCCTCGGCGCTCGCAGGGATGTGGCAGTGGCTGTCGGTCCACACGGCGACGGAACTCCTAGGAGATGCGGGGGAAGAGGGGGGCGGCGCTCTCCACCACCAGGCCACCGGGGTAGCCGCCCCAGGCCGCCACCTCGGGCAGGCGCTGCTCGTCGGGACGACCGGGGAGCCCGAGGCGGCGCCACAGCTCGGCGCAGGAGGCGGGCATGGCTGGGCTGGCTAGAACGGCCAGGATCCGCAGCACCTCCAAGGCGGCGCCCAGCACGGCGTCGACGGCCGGACCGGGTGCGGCCTTCCACGGCTCGTTGTCCTCGAGATGGGCGTTGGCCTCGCGCACGAGACGCCAGGTGGCTTCGAGCGCCTCGTGGGGGGCGAAGCTCTCCCAGGCTCGTGCCGTGACCGCGTAGGCATCGGCCACCGAGGCCGCCAGCGGGCTGTCGGGCGTCGGGGCGGGGCCGATCCCGTCGCACTTCTTGGCCACCAGGGTGGCCACCCGGCTCATGAGGTTGCCCAGGTTGTTGGCCAGGTCGGCGTTGTAGCGGGCGACCATGCCCTCGTAGGAGAAGTCACCGTCGGAGCCGAGGGGAATGTCGCGCAAGAAGTGGTAGCGGTAGCCGTCGACGCCGAAATCGGCGATGAGGTCGGAGGGGGCGATGTGGTTGAACGCGGTCTTGCTCATCTTCTCCCCGCTGACCAGCAGGTAGCCATGCACCTGGATGCGACGGGGCGGGGCCAACCCGGCCGCCAACAGCATGGCCGGCCAGTACACGCAGTGGAAGCGCAGGATGTCCTTGCCGATGACGTGGTGGACGGCGGGCCACCATCGCTCGAAGCGCTCGCCGTCCTCGCCGTAGCCGATGGCCGTGACGTAGTTGACCAAGGCGTCGTACCACACGTAGAAGACATGGGCCGGGTCCCACGGCACGGGAACGCCCCAGGAGATCGACGTCCGGCTGATGGAGATGTCGTCCAGCCCCGCTCGGATGGCCCCCAGCGCCTCGTTGCGCTTGGCCTCGGATTGGATGGCCTCGGGGTTGGCCTCCAGCCAGTCGAGCAGAGGCTGTTGGAAGCGGCTCAGGCGGAAGAAATAGTTCTCCTCCTTGAACACCTCCACCGGGCGATGATGGATGGGGCAGTTGCCGTCGACGAGGTCGGACTCGGCGTAGTAGGCCTCGCAGGCCACGCAGTAGGGGCCCTCGTAGCTGTCGAGCTCGATGTGGCCGTTGTCGTAGATGGCCTGCAGGAAGGCCTGGACGGTGCGGGCGTGGCGGGGTTCGGTGGTGCGGATGAAGTCGTCGTGACTGATGTCGAGCTGGGCCCAGGCCTGGCGGAACCGCTCGCTGGTGCGGTCGGCCTGCTCGAGGGGGCTCACCCCGTTGGCCTCGGCCGCTCGCACGATCTTCAGGCCGTGCTCGTCGGTGCCGGTGAGGAAGGTCACGTCGTCACCCAGCAGGCGATGCCAGCGGCAGATGGCATCGCCCACCACCGTGGTGTAGGCGTGGCCGATGTGGGGGGCATCGTTGACGTAGTAGATCGGCGTGGTCAGATAGAAGGGGCGGCCCACGGCGCCAGGGTAGCGCTGGCCTCGGAGCTGGCCGCAGGAGTATGTGCTACCCGCGCGCTGTCCGGGTTGGCACCCTCGCCTCCACCAGACGCAGGCCGTCGGGGTCGTCGAGGGCGTCGTCGTCGGGGAGGTCGGCGACGGGAAGCCCTCGCTGGCGGCGAAGTTCCTCGACCCGCAGGAGTGGACGCTCCAGCGCCCGTCGCCTCGTCCCGGCCAGGTCACGGAAGGCCCGGTCGAGGCCGTCGAGGGCCCGGTCCACCTTTTCGAGCGACACGCAGAACTTCTCCCACTGCCCGGAGAAGGTGCCGAGCAGCGAAAGAATCTCTCCCGAGGTGCGGCCCACGGCGGCGGCGTCGACGGCCTGGCGCACCACGGCCAGAACGGCAAAGAGGCTCAGCGGGGAGCAGAGCACCACATGCTGACGAAGCGCGATGTCGAGCAGCTCGGGGTCGTGCTCGTGGATGAAGGCGTAGATGCTCTCGTTGGGGATGAAGGCCAGCACGTACTCGAGGGTGCCGTTGGCGGGATCGACGTAGTCGCGCCCACTCAGCTCCCTGACCCGGGCTCGAACGTCACGAAGGAACGCCCCGGCGAAACCGGCCCGCTCGTGGTCGCCCCGAGCTTCGAGGCAGCGGGAGTAGTTGGAGACAGGGAATTTGGCGTCCATGTGCAGGCGCAGCTCGTTGGGCAAGAGGAAGGTGAAGTCAGGGACCGTCCCACCCGACAGGCGCCTTTGCTTGACGTAGTTCACGCCCTCGACCAAACCGGCGACCCGCAGCACGTCGTCGGCCATCCGCTCACCCCACTGACCGCGGGCCTTGGGGCTGGCCAGGACATCGCGCAGCGCCCCGGCGGTGCTGGTCAGGCTGGCGGTCTGGTCGACCGTGGCCCGCAGTTGGGCCGCCAGCTCGCCGTGCTGGCGACCTCGCTCAGCCTCCAGGCGGGTGACGGTGTCGCTCATCCGCCGCAACTCACCGGAAAGGCTTTGGAGCTGGACGTCGATCACCTCCCTGGTCGCTCCCAGCCGTTCGTCGGCCACGGCCACGACCGTGTCGACCAGCCCGGCCCCGGAAGACCGGCCGGACGACCACCCGGCCACCAGGCGGCCGGCGACCGCTCCCACCACCAGGGCGAGCAACGCCACCAGGATCACCACGACGAGATTCATACCGACAGCATGACGACGGGGTGGGACAAGAACTGCCGAGGAGATGGGACCGTGCTCGAAGCGCTCCTCGGGCGAACTTCTATCCTTGAACCAGTCCAGGTTGGGGTAAGGTCGATGTGTGCCCGACGCTCCCGCCTCCGAGCACCTCGACGAGGAGTGGATCCAACGATTGCGAGCGTCGGGTTTGCGGGTAACGGCTTCGCGTATGGCCGTGCTCGAGGCCGTGTCCCACCATCCCCACAGTGACGCCGACCACATCGCCGCCTCCGCCCGCCGCCGCCTCGGCAGCTTGTCCACCCAGGCCGTGTACAACAACCTTCACGCGCTGGTCCGGGCCGGGTTGTTGCGCCGCATCGAGCCCGCCGGCGGACCAGCCCGCTACGAGGCACGGATGGGCGACAACCATCACCACGTGGTGTGCCGCGTTTGCGCCGCCACCTCCGACGTCGACTGTGCCGTGGGCTACACCCCCTGCCTGGAGGCGTCCGATGCCTCTGGCTACTCCATCGACGAGGCCGAGGTGACCTTTTGGGGAACCTGCCCGGCCTGCCAGCACTGAACTGCTTGCCTTTGCCATCCGAACGAAAACGCGAGAGGACGAATTCATGACTGACCCCACCGAGGACAACAGCGCCAAGCTCCTCACCAACCGCCAGGGCCACACCGTCTACGACAACCAGAACCAGCGCACGGTCGGGCCTCGCGGCCCGGCCACGCTGGAGAACTACCAGTTCCTGGAGAAGATCAGCCACTTCGACCGTGAGCGCATCCCCGAGCGGGTGGTCCACGCCCGGGGCATCACCACCTTCGGCTACTTCGAGGCGAGCGGCATGGTGGGCGACGAACCCGCCGCCACCTACACCCGGGCCAAGCTCTTCGCCGAGAAGGGCAAGCGTTGCGACGTGGCCGTGCGCTTCTCCACCGTGATCGGCGGGCGTGACTCCTCGGAGACGGCGCGAGACCCGCGCGGCTTCGCCGTCAAGTTCTATACCGAGGACGGCAACTGGGACATGGTGGGCAACGACCTCGCCGTGTTCTTCATCCGCGACGCCATCAAGTTCCCCGACGTCATCCACTCCCTCAAGCCCGACCCGGTGACCTTCCGCCAAGAGCCCAACCGGATCTTCGACTTCATGTCCAACACGCCCGAGTCGATGCACCTGCTGACGCATCTCTTCAGCCCCCGGGGCATCCCCACCGACTACCGCCACATGGAGGGTTCGAGCGTCAACACCTACAAGATGGTCAACGCCGACGGCGACACGGTGCTGGTCAAGTTCCACTGGCACCCCAAGGCGGGCGTGGCCTGTCTGACCCAGGCCGAGGCCGACGAGATCCAGGGCCAGGACCTCGGCCACGCCACCAAGGACCTGCTCGACGCCATCGCCCGGCGGGACTATCCCGAGTGGGAGCTTTTGGTGCAGATCATGAGCGACGACGAACACCCCGAGCTCGACTTCGACCCCCTCGACGACACCAAGACCTGGCCCGAGGACGCCTTCCCGCTGCGGTCGGTGGGCAAGATGGTACTCAACCGGGCCCCGGAGAACATGTTCGCCGAGAACGAGCAGATCGCCATGGGCACCGGGGTCATCGTCGACGGCCTCGACTTCTCCGACGACAAGATGCTGGTGGGACGCACCTTCTCCTACTCCGACACCCAGCGCTACCGGGTCGGGCCCAACTACCTCCAGCTACCCGTGAACCAGGCCAAGGCGGCCAAGGTCCGCACCAACCAGCGGGACGGGCAGATGACGTACTTCGTCGACGGGGCCGGTGAGAACCCCCATGTCAACTACGAGCCGAGCGCCCTCGGTGGCCTGCAGGAGGGCGAGTTCCCAACCCACGACCGCCAGGGACCGATGATCGAGGGCCAGCTCACCCGGGCCCGCCTGCCCCGCACCAACGACTACCAACAGGCCGCCGACCGCTACCGCACCATGATGGACTGGGAGCGCGACGACCTGGTCGCCAACTTCATCGACCTGTTCGGCAAATGCGAGCGGGTGGTCCAGGAGCGCATGATCTGGCACCTCTACCTGATCGACGACGACTATGGGAATCGCGTCGGTGAGGGCATCGGGATCAAGGCCGCCGACGTGGCCCACCTGGCCCCGCTGCCCAAGCAGCAGCTCACCGAGGAGGACGAGCGACGTCTCGCCAACCTCGGGAACAACACCCCCCGCAAGCCCAGCGGCGAGAAGATCACCGGGTCGGTCCACGTCATGCGTCTGGCCGAGGCTCCCGGTGCCGCCGGCGGCATGGGTGCACCGATGGCGGGCAACGGGTCGAGCGCCGCGGCCAAGACCGACCTGAAGGAGACGGCCCCGGTCTCTTGACCCGGGATCCCACCCCCCGCCCCGTTCTTTGTCGCGCGAGCTACCCAGGGTGTGCGTAACGCGACAAAGAACGGAGGAGGGTTTGCCCTACAGGATCTGCAGCAGACCGGGGAGGGTAAGGGGCGGGGCGTCGCCGGCCCGGCCCAGCACCTCGTTCATGCGGTTCTGGGTGACGGTGGCGGTATGGATCACGGCGTCGGTGAAGTCGCCGAAGGTCCCTTTTCGCCCTCCCACCTCGACCGGCGCCCCGAGAAGTTCCTCCACGCCGGCGCCGGGGTGGTCCTCGCTGAGGTTGGCCAGCACGAAGCGGTAGGTGCTCAACGCCTGGCCGAAGCTGTCATGCAGGCTGAAGTAGAGCCACAGGTCGTCGGCATCCAAGTGGTCGCCCAGGGCGCTGCGGGCGGATTCAGCCCCCCGACCGGTGAGGACGGCCTCGATGGTGCGGGCGATCAGACGGGTGGGGGCGGCGCACACCCGCTCCGTCTCGGTCCGACGAAAGTGGCCCTGGGCCTCGACGAAGGTCAGGACCTCCTCGCTGGTCAGGTTCGCCTCCGGTTCGTAGCCGTCGTTGAGCATGGCCACCGCACCCGAGAACAGCCCCCGGCTGGCCTTGAAGATCGAGGCGACGAATGCGGGCAGGGCGCCCTGCGCCGGCACCTGGCGCTGCGTACGGTGGAAGGCCACCAGGGGCAAGGTGCTGCCGAGGTTGGCCACGTCGATCAGGGCCTGGAGGCTGGCCCGACCGACGCCCGGCGCTCCGCCGGCTCGCAGCTCGGCCAACCAGGCGAAGCCGTCGAGCACCTCGGCCACGTCGTGACGCAGGGCCTCGTAGGCGGCCACGTTCATGCGCCCGCCAAGGCGTGACGGCGAGTCGGCGTAATCGCAACAGGCCTCGGTCATGGCGATCCCGGAACGCCGGAGTCGCTTCTGGGCCTGGCGGGGAGCGGAATCCTCCAACAGCAGCCGGCCGTCCTCGTCGGTCTGGTCCGACAAGGTCAACAACTCGGACAAGCGCAGACCACGCCGGCGACCAGGCGTGGCTGTCGGCATCGCAGACGACCCCGCCACATCTGGTAGTAGACCATTCACCGATGGCGGCGACAACATGACCACCTCTGGGCGAAGCATCCACCTTGAGGCCCAGACTGGCTGCGCTCTGTCCGTCCCCGCCGGCCAGACCCTGCGGGTGTCGTCGCCCACCGGCGGCCAGGTGGCCGATCTCGCCGCTTTCGTCGCCGCCGACCCCTCCGAGTGGCTCTCCTCGGGTCGGACCATCGACTACGGCGGCACGATCTACGTCAGCACCGGCAGCGTGTTGTACTCCAACCGCAGCACACCGCTGCTGACCATCACCGCCGACACCGCCGGCCGCCACGACTTCCTGATCACTCCCTGCTCGTCAGAGATGTTCCAGCGCCTCTACGGCGCCGTCGGCCACCCGAGCTGCTTCGAGAACCTGGCCAGGCACCTGGCGCCCTTCGGTATCGAGCCCGACCAGATCCCAACCACGCTCAATCTGTTCATGGTGGTCACCGCCGACCCGACGTCGGGCCGGATCACCATCTCGCCTCCGAGTTCGGCACCAGGCGACCATGTCGACCTGCGGGCCGAGATGGACGTGATCGTCGGCGTCACCGCCTGCTCGGCGGAGCTCACCAACGACGGCACCCTCGGGCCCATCGACGTCGAGGTGATCGACCGCTACCCGTAGCCCTCGGCCCAGTCCCCCTCGTCGACGTCCCAGTCGATGGTGCCCCCGGGCTGGACCGTCACATGGGTCATAGACGAGTCCGGGGTGGCGCCGTGCCAGTGCCACTCCCCGGGCCGGGCGGCGATGACGTCGCCCGGCCTTACCTCCCGCCGGCCCTGCTCGTCTCCCACCAGCCCCCGCCCGGCGGTCACCACCAGCAGCTGGCCGTCGGCGTGGACGTGGGGCTTGGAGCGCCCGCCGGCGGCGAAGTGGACGGCGAAGACGCCCGGCCCGTCAGGAAAGGGATCGGGCAAACGCTGGATCCGGGCATCGCCTTGGAAGTGCCCGGGGTGCTCGTCGGGCACCTCCCCGACTGCGTCGTCGATGTGGTCGAACTCCATCGGCGGCCCTCCTCAGACCGTCGACGGGGCGGGACTGGCCTTGGCCATGCGCTGCACCAGCGTCGAGCAGAAGGCATCGAGGTCATCGGGCTTGCGGCTGCTTACCAGTGCCCCGTCGACGCAGACCTCCTGGTCGACCCAGGTGGCCCCGGCGTTGCGCAGGTCGGTCTGGAGGCTGGGCCACGACGTGAGCGTGCGACCCCGCACCACGTCGGCCTCGATCAGGGTCCACGGTCCGTGACAGATCACCGCTACCACCTTGGTCGCTTCGAAGAAGCCTCGGATGAAGGACACTGCTGACGGATCGGTGCGCAGGCGGTCGGGATTGGCCACCCCACCCGGCAGCACCAGGGCGTCGTAGTCGTCGACCTGGGCCTGGCCGACCGGGTGGTCGACCGGGAAGACGTCGGCCTTGTCGAGGTGGTTGAACGCCTGCACCTCGCCCGCGTCGGGGGCGAGCAGCTCCGGCGTTCCTCCGGCCTCCTCGACCGCCTGCCACGGCCGGGTCAGCTCCACCTGCTCCACGCCAACGTTTGCGACCAAGAAGGCCACCTTCCTGCCGTTCAGCTCCTGGGCCATGACGCGCCTCCTGTGTGAGAGATCGTTGCTCCCTCACGGGCTACCCCCACCCGGCGGCGAGCCAACCTCCCCGTGGGACGGCGAGGCATCGACCACCTGGGAAACATGTTGTTCCCCAAGAGCGAGATCGCGCTATCGCAGCGTTGCCACCAGGGCGTCGAGCAGGCCGTCGAGGGTGTGGACGTCGGCCTCGGCGGCCACGGTGATGCCGAGGCGGCGGGCGGTGGCGGCGGTGACGGGGCCGATGCAGACGACGATTGGCGCCAGGACGTCGGGACCGGCCACCTCCAGGAAGGCGGTGACAGCCGACGACGAGGTGAAGGCGATCGCATCGGCCGATGCCGCCTCGGCCAGCACTGCCGGCGTCGAGGGGGGTGCCAACTCGGTGCGGTAGGCCTCAACCACCTCAACCTCCCAACCCGCCGCCCGCAGCCCGTCGGGCACCACCTCGCGGGCGACCGCGGCCCGAGGCAGCAACACCCGGCCCCGGCGGTCGGTCGGCGCCGGCGGGAAGACGGCCAGCAGCGACTCAGCGACTGAGCGATCCGGCAACAGGTCGGCCACCACCGCCCTAGCCGCCAAGGCGTCAGCGGTGCCAGGGCCGATGGCCGCCACCCGGGCGCCACCAAGGGCTCGTGGGTCTCGTAGCAAGGGAAGGAAACGCCCGACCGACTCAGGCGAGGTGAAGATCACCCAGTCGGCTTCAGCCACCCGGGCCGCCGCTGATCGCAGGGCGGCACCACCGTCGGCCGCCTCCTCGATGCGGATGCAGGGCACCTCGATGGCACGCGCGCCCAGGCGGACCAGGTGCCGGCTGAGCTCAGATGCCCTGGTCGCCGGCCGGGTCACCACCACCGACCGGCCGAACAGCGGAAGTCGCTCGTACCAGGCCAAGTCGAGCCCAGCCGTCGCCCCAATGACGATGACCGCCGGCGAGGCGATCTCGACCCGGCCGAGTTGGGCCAGGGTGGTGCGCACGCTGCGCTGCTCGGGCCGGGTGCCCCATTGCACGGCGGCCACCGGGGTATCGCCCGCCAGGCCGCCGGCCAGCAGCCGATCGGCGATGTCGCCCCGGTGGGCCACTCCCATGAGGACCACGATGGTGCCCCCCAGCCGGGCCACCGCCTCCCAGTCGGTGCTCCCGGCGCCCTGGATGTCCTCGTGGCCGGTCACGACGGTGAAGGTCGTGGTCAACCCCCGGGCGGTGAGGGGAACGCCGGCGTAGGCGGGCACCGCCGCCGCCGACGTGATCCCGGGTACCACCTCGAAGGTCACCCCGGCGCCAGCCAGAGCAGCGGCCTCCTCGGCCCCCCGGGCGAAGACGAAGGGATCGCCGCCCTTCAGGCGCACCACCTCCTGGCCAGCCCGGCCCCGCTCTACCAACAGGGCGTTGATCTCGTCTTGGGGCGTGCTGGGCCCCCGGGGGGTCTTGCCCACGCTGATCCGCTCGGCTTCGGCCGGCGCCAGGTCCAACAGGGTGGCGACCGACAAACGGTCGTGGATCACCACGTCGGCCCGGGCCAGCACCTCGGCCGCCCGTACGGTGAGAAGCCCCGGGTCGCCGGGCCCGGCCCCCACCAAGTAGACGGTCACGGTTCCTTCCGTACCCGGCTTTGTGGGCAGATCTGGACCTCTATGGTACGCAAGTGACCACAAACCTTGCCCGGGTCACCCACGATGCCACCGGACACTAGGCCAGGGTGAGGGCGCCGGCGTCGGACAGCACCGAGCGACCGCCACCGTTGTCAAGGAGGCGGCGCCCTAGGGCTGAGCCCACCTCGACCCCGTCGGCGCCCACAGCCGCCACCACCTCGTCGCGCAGCACCATTCGCCCGTCGAGGGTGGCCAGCACCGCCCGCATCCTCAAGGTGGCGTCCTCGTCCTCGACGGCATAGGCCCCCACGGGCAGCTCGCAGCCGCCACCGAGGCAGGCCAGGAACGCCCGCTCGGCATCGACCGCTCGGCGGCTGGGACCGTGCTCGATGCCGCACAGCAGGGCAAGGGCGGCGTCGTCGCCCTCCCGGCACTCAACGGCCATAGCTCCCTGGCCCACCTGGGGCACCATGGACAGCGGCTCGAAGACCTCGGCCGCCTCCGCTCGGCGGCCCAGGCGGGCCAGAGCGGCAACGGCCACCACCACGGCGCTGACCTCGCCGACCCGGGCCAGACGGGTGTCGATATTGCCCCGCAATCCGGTGAAGGTGAGGTCGGGACGCAGATCGGCGAGCTGGGCCCGGCGCCGGGTCGACCCGGTGGCCACCACGCCGCCAGGGGGGATGGCGGCGAGGCGGCAGCCGGCCAGGGCGTCGCGAGGGTCGCCTCGTTTGGGAACGGCACCGATCACCAGGCCGGGCGTAGCCAGGGCGACGGCCGACGGAAGATCCTTGGCCGAGTGGACAGCGAGGTCGGCCCGGCCGTCGAGCACCGCCGCCTGCACCTCCTTGACGAACACCCCTTGGCCACCGAGCTCCCAGATCGGCCGGTCGAGGGCCCGGTCGCCAAGGGTGTCGACGATCACCAGCTCAACGGCCAGCCCGGAGGTGGCGGCCCGCAAGAGGCCGGCGACATGCTCAGCCTGCCAGCGAGCCAGCGCACTCCCCCGGGTGGCGATGCGCAGCCGGCGCTCGTGGCTCATCGGGTCACCGTCATCTCGCCCCGGCCCTTCTGAACCCACAAGCGGTGGCGATCACAACCGCTGGTGGGGTCAGAACTGTGGAGGAGCAGTGGGAGGGGGGCGGGCCGGCCCTAGGGCTCGTCGCCGAGGTCGAACAGATCGCGCAGCGCCTCGGACAGGCGCTCGCCTCGGGGGGTGCCGCTGGCCTCCTTCAGACGAACTGTCGGCTCGTGGAGCACCTTGGCCACCACGGCCCGCAGGGCCGCCTCGACGGCGACGCGCTGGCCTGGCTCGAGGCCCCGTCCCACCCGGCACAGCTCCGCCGCGCTCAGCTCGTCGACCCGCCGGCGCAGGGAGGTCACCAACGGCGCCACCAGACGAGCGGTGGCCGCCTCCCGGTAGCGGCACACCTCGTCGTCGACCAGGTTGCGGGCTCGGCCCACCTCCCGGCGACGCTCGGCCATCCCCTGATCGGCGAAGGCCCGCAGGTCGTCCATGTCGAGCAGGGTCACCCCGGCCAGGTCAGCAGCCCCCGGATCGACGTCGCGAGGCACGGCCACGTCGACGATGAGCAACGGACGGCCGCCTCGGGCGGCCACCACCCCCTCGAGCTCCCCGTGGTCGACGAGGACCGACGATGCGCCGGTGGAGGTCAACAACACGTCGACGTCGGCCAAAGCAGCGGGGACGTCGGCCAGGTGCAGAGCCCGGCCTCCCACCCGCAGGGCTAGGGCCTCGGCCCGCTCCCAGGTCCGGTTGGCCACCAGGACATCGGCCACCCCGGCCTGGACCAGGGAAGCGACCATGCCCTCGCCAGTCTCACCGGCACCGAGCACCAGGACGCGGCGTCCACCGAGGGAGCCGAGACGCTGGGCGGCGAGGGCCACGGCGGCCTGGGACAGCGAGGTGATGTGGCGGGAGATGGTGGTCTCCGTGCGCACCCGCTTGCCCGCCTCCAGCGCATGGCGAAAGAGCATGTTCAGCGCCGGCCCGGCCGTCCCCTCGGCGGTGGCAGCCTCCCATGCACCCTTGACCTGGCCGAGGATCTCGGTCTCGCCCACGACGGCGGAATCGACACCGGCGGCCACGGTGAACAGGTGGGCCACGGCGCCGGCATCGTGGAATTGGTAGAGGTGATCGGCGAAGTCCTCCGGGGCCAGGGAGCTCAGCTCGGCCAGGAAGTCGCGAATGGCGCCCACGGCGCCGTGGAAGCGCTCGGCGTGGGCGTAGACCTCCGTGCGGTTGCAGGTGGACAGCACCACCGCCTCGGTCAGATCGTCGCGGCTGACGAGGTCGGCCAGAGCCTTGGGCATGTCTTGGCGAGGCACCGTCATGCGCTCGAGGACCTCGAGGGGCACGCTGCGGTGGTTGAGGCCAACGACGATCACCGACATGCGATCCGAGCCTCCCTTCCAGCCTCAGGACCCGATCGGCCCACCTTGACCCGTTCCAGTCTTTCCCAGCTCACGGCCCAAGACCAACTCGGGAGTAGGGCTGGCCCATCATGCAGAGGCGTCGGCGACAGCGACAGCGACAGCCGGCGGAGGCACGGAACCCAGCACCTGGTCCCGACGCAGCTGGTAGAAGCTGAGGATCTGCAGCTCGATGGCGAGGTCGACCTTGCGCAGTGAGACACCAGCGGGCACGTTCACCACCACGGGGGCGAAGTTCAAGATGGAGCGGACTCCTGCGGCCACCAGGCGGTCGGCGACTCCCTGGGCGAAGGGAGCGGGGGTGGCGACCACACCGATGGCTGCACCGAGCTCAGCGACGATGGCATCGAGATCATCGATGCTGCGGATCACCAGATCGCCCACCCGCTCGCCGACCTTGGACGGGTCGGCGTCGACTAGTGCGCCGATGGGAAAGCCCCGTTCGGAGAAGCCGGCGTAGTTGGCCAAGGCGTGGCCGAGGTTCCCCACGCCGACGATGATCACGGGCCAGTCCTGGGTCAGGCCCAACTCCCGGCTCATCTGGAACAGCAGAAACTCGACGTCGTAGCCCACTCCTCGAGTGCCGTAGGAACCAAGGTAGGAGAGGTCCTTGCGCACCTTGGCCGCGTTCACGCCGGCCATCTCGGCCAGGCGCTCGGAGGAGATGGTGACCGTGGCCATCCCGGCCAGCTCGAGCAGGCTGCGCAGGTAGACCGGCAGCCGAGCGACCGTGGCCTCGGGTATGCGGCGGCGGGAAGGGTGGGCCGGCACGCTTTTCACCCTAGGGCGACGTGTCTTTGTTCACAAAGTCACGAGGACTGGCCAGGGCAGCGAGGAGCCGGGCGCGCGCCTCCTCGCTGCGACCGGTGCGGACCAGGTCCACCACCTCGTCGTCGAGGGCCTGTTCCCAGCGGGCGGCCCAGGTGTCGAAGTCGACCTGACGGCGCTCGCCTTGAGCCTCCCGACGGACCTGACCGACCAACTCGACCACGCCGGCGTACTCGGGCCCGAACTGCTCCGAGAGCGTCCGGCGCAGCTTCTTGGCCAGCGCCGGGGCTTTGCCCCCGGTGGCGATGGTGACGGTCAGCTCACCCCGACGGACGACGGAGGGCACGGCGAAGTGGCAGTGCTCGACATCATCAACGCTGTTGACCAGCACCCGTCCTCGCTCCCCCTCCTCGTAGACCGCAGCGTTGACCACAGCATCATCGGTAGCAGCGATCGCCAGAAACGCCCCCGCTAGATCCCCGGCCACATAATCCCGACCCACAACCGAAACGTTCCCGTCCCGAGCAAGCTCCTCAAGCCCGGAATTGACAGCCTCGGCCACCACCACCACATCGGCCCCCCCCTCGACGAGCGACCGAGCCTTGTGCTCAGCCACCACCCCACCCCCAACCACAACACACCGCCGCCCAGAGAGCTCAAGCGAAATTGGGTACCGAAAACCAGCCACGGCTAGAGGTGGCCACCGGCCACAGAAACGTCGAAGGCGCCCCTCTGGATGACCAGGAAGTGTTCAGGGCGGAGACCGGCGGGCTTTGCCCGTCGGTCGGAGCACGACCCAGCTCGCCCGAACGGAGCGAAGCGAGTGAGGGCGATTAGAGGTGGAGCCCGCACTCGGTCTTATCGCTGTCACTCCAGCGGCCGGACCGGGACCCGGCGCCGTCCACGGCCGGCGCCGTGCAGGGAGCGCAGCCGATCGAGTGATAGCCCTGACGCAGCAGCGGGTTGACGGGCACGTCGTGGGCGGCGACGTAGCGATCGACGTCGTCGTCGGACCAGGTGGCGATCGGATTGACCTTTACCAGACCCCGCACATCGTGGCCGACGATCGGAGCGGCGGCGCGACTGGCAGACTCAGAGCGACGGAGCCCGCTCATCCACGCCGCCTTGCCGGCCAAGGCCCGGTCGAGCTGACCGACCTTGACCGCCGAGCAGCAGTTCTCGGGATCGACCTTCCACAGCTCGTCGTCATGGTGGGCCACGGTCATGACCCGCAGGTTCAGCCCGTAGTGGCGCCGCACCCGCTCCAAGGTCTGCAGGGTCTCGGGGAAGTGATAACCGGTGTCGATGAAGACCACCTCGATTGAGGGCTCCACCCGTACGGCCAAGTCGATGAGCACGGCATCGGTCATCGACGAGGTGAGGCTGAGGGCGGGATGGAAGTGCTCCACCGCCCACGCCACCACCTCGCTGGCGGTGGCCGCCTCCAAACCATCACTGACCGCTGCCAGCTCGCTGACGCTGAAGGAACGGGGCCGCTCGACGGCGGCGGTGCGCAGGTTGACGATCGTGTCGGTCATGAGCCCATGCACTCGCCGGCGCCGACCTCGCTGACATAGGGGCCGGTCTCGTCGAAGTCGACGAAGAAGCTGGGATCCTCCTCGGGCGTGGGGAATACGTCGAGGTCGGCCAGGCTGGCACCGATCTCCCCGGCCCCGCCGGATCGCTCCAGCCAGTGAGCAAAGGTCTCCCCCGGACCCCGTTCAGCGGCAAAGCGGCCCACCACCCGCACGGTGGCCGCCCCCGCGGCTTTGGCCGGCAGCCGTCGAGCCTTGCGACCGAACTCCACCTCGGTCTGACCGAGGTAGCCGCCGAGGAGCATCTGGTAGCCGGGGGCCGAGCGGCCATAGGCCCGGCGCTCCACGCCCACGAAGCCGATGTCGGCCACGTGGTGCTGACCACAGGAATTGGTGCACCCGGAGATGTTGATGCGGACCCCGCCCAGATCGGCCAAGCCGGCCTCCTCCAACGCCCGGCCGATCTCATCGGCCAGGCCTCTCGACTGGGTGACGGCCAGGTTGCAGGTGTCGGCTCCGGGGCAGCTCACGACGTCTCGGGCCAGCTCGGCCCCGGGCTCGGCCATGGCGAGGACCTCCAGGCGAGCGTGCAGGACGGGCAACTGCTCCTCGGTGAGGTCGCGGAACACCAGGTTCTGGCGGTTGGTGACCCGGACGTCGGCACCCAGCTCCCGCTGGATGGAGGCCAGGGCCCGGAACTGGGCGGCGGTGATGTCGCCGAGGCGGGCGTAGGCCATGGCCGACACCGTGCCCTTGGCTGTGCCCCGCACCACGTTGGCGTCGTCCCAGCGCCCGTAGCGATCGCGCCGGCGCAACGTCACGTTGGTGCCCCAGCCCACCGGGGTGGGGCTGATGGCGCCTGAGACCCCAGCGGGCTCGTCCCCAGCGGTGACCACCTGGTCGGGGATGCCCCCGGGCCAGGAGGACGAGGCGTGGAGGAGGCTGCGCTCCTTCTTGATCCGCTCGCGCAGCTCGTCGATCCCCATGGTGTCGAGGAGCCACTTCATCCGGGCCCGCAGCTTGTTGTCGCGGTTGCCGTAGTGGTCGAAGGTGCGCAGGACGGCTTCGAGGGTGGCGAGCAGGTCTTCCCTGGAGGTGAACTCCTCCAGGGCTTGGGCGGCGTGGGGGTTGGCCCCGAGCCCACCGGCGATGAAGACCCGGAAGCCCGGCTCGACGCTGCCGTCGGGCCGGGCGCGGCTCACGGCCACCGCACCGATGTCGTTGAACATGGCCTGCCCGCAGTCGGTGGCGCAGCCGGAGAAGTTGATCTTGAACTTCCGGGGCATGCGCTGGGCGTAGGGGTGGCGCAGGAAGTGGCGGTAGGCGGCCTCGGCCCACGGGCTGATGTCGAGCACCTCGTAGGGGCAGGCCCCGGCCAGGTGACACCCGACCACGTTGCGCACGGTGTCGCCGCACGCCTCCCGGGTGGTCAGTCCCACGCTGGCCAGCTCTCGAAGCAGGGTAGGGACCCGCTCCAAGTCGACGAAGTGGAACTGCACGTTCTGGCGGGTGGTGATGTGGCCCCAGCCCCGGGAGTACTCCTCGGCGACGTAGGCCATCATGTCGAGCTGCTCGGGCTGCAGCGACCCGTAGGGCACCTTGATCCGCACCATCTGGTTGTGTCCGCCCTGGCGCTGGCCGTAGATGCCGTTGTTCAGGCGAAAGATCCGGAAGCGGTCCTCATCGAAGTCACCGGCCAGATACGACGCCAGCATCTGCTCGAACTTGGCGATGTCGGCCTCGGCGGCGGGATCGACGGGGATGATCGTGGGAGATGTCGGAAGTACCACGCCCTCAGCCTACCAATAGTTGACCAATCCGATCAGGTTTCTCAGGATCTCCCCGCCACGAGGTGCTCGGTGACCTGGCGGACCATGGCCGGCAGGCGGGGAGGATCGGGCCACAGCGGGTCGTTGATCCCTACCTCCCTCGCCGCCTCGGCGCACACCGGTCCGACGCAGGCGGCTACCACGCCGGCGTTGAGGACAGCCAGGAGCGCACCGGCCCGGCCTTGGTCGGCGGCGATGCCCACCAGGTTGCGTACCGCCGGCTGGCTGGTGAAGGTCACGGCATCGAGCTCGCCGGCGATGGTGGCGCTCACCAACTCCTGAGCCGGTCCCAGGTCGTCGGGGCGGCGCCAGCGGTAGACGGGCACCTCCACCAACTCGCTGGCGAGGGCCCGCAGGGCCGTGGTGGAGGCGTGATCGGCGGGATCGAAGAGCTGGAGTGCAATCCGGGGCCGGCTCCCGCCATCCGTCGTCTCGGCCAGGTGGGCCACCACCTCGGCCATGTTCTCACCAGGTGCCCGCCAGGCGACGTCCAGACCGGCCCGGCGCACGGCCGAGGCCGCCTTGGCCCCCCGGGCGACGATGGTGGTCGTGCTCAAGGCTTTGACCAGCGTGTCCTCCAGGCCCCAGCCGCCGGCCGCCTCCAACCACAGGCGCAGCCCCATGCCGGTGGTGACCACAAGGTGGTCAGGCGGGTCCTCCACGAGGGTGACGGTGGCGTGGCGTAGCGCGTCCTCGCCGGACAGGTCGACGGTGGTCATGGTGGGTCCGTGGAGCACCATGGCGCCCCGCCGGCGAAACAGCTCGGCTTGCTCCGTGGCCTTGCGGTCGGCGGTGAGACCGATGCGGCGACCGGCCAACGGCGCCTCGATCCTCCCGGTCTCACCCATCGACGACCACGCTACCGACGCTCCTCCCCACCCCCTTCTCTCCATCCCCTTTCGTTCTTTGTCGCGCTGTGGACCCGTACGGTGCAGAACGCGACAAAGATCGAGGGAGGGACGGGCGGACGGGCGGGCGGTCGGACGGATGGGTCGGGGGGTGCATCGACCGGCACGGAGCCGGGCGTTTGCGCGAGAGTGGCCAGATGCCTAACCACGACGAACTCGACCGCCTCGGCCTCGACGGTGAGCCCGTCGCCATCGCCTTTCTGGCCGAACCGCCCGAGGGCGTCGCCCCCTGGTCCGGCGGTGAGGTGGCCGCCGGCTGCGCCTTCTGGCGCCATGCCCGGACGGGCAACACCTTCTACACCGACTCGGCCGCCCACCGTCACTGCGCCGTGGGCAGCCACGTCCACGGTCTGAGCCTTCCCGAGGAACAGGCCGGCGATCTGGTCGCCTCGATCGAGCTCATGGTCGGCGCCGGCTACATCGATCCGGACGAGGTCACCGCCATTCCCACCGTCGACGATGCCCCCGCCTACGTCGCCTACGGACCGGTGGGGAAGGTGCCCTTCGACGCCGACGTGGTGGTCGTAGCGGCCAACCCCGCTCAGGCCATGCTGCTGCACGAGGCCGCCCTGCGGGCCGGGGTGACGTCCATGACCGCCCCCGTGGCCGGTCGGCCGGCCTGCGCCATCCTTCCCCTCGCCATGCAGTCGAGCCAGAGCGCCCTCAGCCTGGGTTGTGCCGGCAATCGCATCACCACCGGTCTCGGCGACGGCGAGCTCTACAGCGCCATCCCCGGTGGGTCATGGCCGGCCGTGGTCGACGCCCTGGCCGCCATCCGGTCGGCCAACGAGGCCATGGAGGCCTACTACGAGAACCGCTTGGAGCGGGTCCAGGCTGGCGATTCTCATTGATTCTCACTAGCTGGTAGCCTCACCCCATGCAGCTCGACGTCCACACCACGGTTGCCGAACGCCTTCGGGGCGTCGGTCAGCGCTATACGACACAGCGTCGCGCCCTCGTCGATCTCCTCGCCGACTCCAACCATCCGCTGTCCATCCCCGACGTCTTGACCCTCATGGGCGGGCTGGCTCAGAGCTCGGTGTATAGAAACTTGGCCGTGCTCAGCCAGGCGGGGGCGGTCCACCGGGTCGTCACCACCGACGACTTCGCCCGCTACGAGCTGGCCGAGGATCTCACCCACCACCACCACCACCTGATCTGCTCCTCGTGCGGGGGCGTGGAGGACTTCACTGCCTCACCCCAGGTCGAGCGCACCGTCGCCAAGGCCATCTCCGAGGTGGCCAATACCACCGGCTTCTCGCCCGAACATCACCGCTTGGACTTGATCGGGACCTGCTCAGGCTGCGCCTGAGCGGTCCCTTCACTCGTCCATCACCGCCGAACCATAGGTTCGACGGCGAGCCTTGGTTGTGCTCCGGTCACCGGGCAAAGCCCGGCAACCTCCGCACTGAACACCTTTCTGGGCCGCCATCCGGCGGCCGCTCCTCCCTGCTCCTTCTATAGCGGCCCTACGGTTCCATCTGGTCGGTGGCGGCTATGGCCCAGGCCAGGCCTTCCGCCGGATCCTCTATGGCTAGGTGGAGGGACCAGCCGGAGGTGGGGTTCTTTGGTTCCCACAGGAGGTAGCGGAGCTCTTTGGCGGCGATGCCGAGCTCGGCTGGAGGTACTGGCCAGTCGTCCAGGAGGCCGGTCAGGGCCGCCAGCGCCCACCAGGCGCCGAAGCGGCCTACGGCTGCACCCCGGCGGCGGCCATGCGCTCCTCCGCTGGCGCCGGCCCACGCCATGGCCGCCAGCGCCGGCCCGGAGCCGACCTCTCGGGCCCTGACATCGACGTGGCCCAAGGCGGCGATGGCGCCGTCAGCGGTTCCCTCGACCGCCACCACCTTGACCACGCCGTTGGACTCCACCACCCAGACCTCGACCAGGGCGGCCAGCGCCGCCGGTGCGTCGGCATCGTTGACCGGCGGACCCGGCGCCGGCAGGGTCAGGGGGCGAAAGGCGCCGAGTGCGGGAGCGGGGAAGTCGGCCCCGTCCGGTCGGTAGGTCGCCACCGCGTAGTCGGGCTCCCAGGCCTGAAGAGTCAGCGGCAGCTCCAACACCTCGGTTTCCGATCCCCCATCGTCGACAACCGCCTCGCCCCGAACCACCCGCTCGTGGGCGACGAGGCCCGCACCTGGTCCCGGCGCCAGGTGAGGGACCAGTTCGGTCCAGCTATGGGTCGACGCCGCCACCTCGGCGAGCGGACCGAGGGCAAAGCGTCCCGAGCCCTCAACCACCGTCGCCGCCGCCCACGGAGCCGGGGCTTCGAGGGCCAGGCGGTACTCGACCTGGCTGGTGATGGGCCAGAGCTGGTGGCCGCTGCGCTCGAAGCCAGTCCGGCTGAGGTGGGCCAGATTCACCAGCGCGTCCCAGTCGCCGGCCGCCACCAGGCGGTCGACCCAACGCACCAACTCGTCGAGGTCACCGGCGGCCAGGGCCGCCTCGAGAGGGGGGACGCTCACACCAGGGGCCAGGGGTAGCAGTGCTCGAGGGGGTCAGGAGCAGGAAAGACCCGCTGACGGAGCAACCACTCCCCCCGCTGCACCAGGCCCGCCAGCTCGTCTGCGCCGAGCAGAGCGATCAGGCCGCCGGGCAGGCGAGCCAAGGCCGACTCCACGTCGGCCAGGAGTTCCTCCGGCACCGCCTCGGTCCCGAACTCCCAGATGACGGTGCGGATCTTCGGGGCGGGGTGAAAGCACAACCCGTTGTCGATGGCCCAGACGCGGTTCTCGGCCAGCAGACAGTGGCCACTTTTGCGATCGGTGTTGTTGGCCAGCAGGTCGAACAGGCAAATCCGGCGCAGAGCATCGCGATTGGCCGAATCCTCGTAGAGGGTGAAGTAGTGCTGGCTGAAGTCGGCCTCCACGAATCGCTGCACCGAACCTTCGCCGAAGGGGCCGTCGCGGAGCACGGTCTCGGGCACGATCCCCCAACCCAGCAGCTCGGAAAGCACCCACGCCGCCACCTCCCGCCGGTAGAGGCCACCGGGAAAGTCCCACAGGGGGCGCTCACCCCGACCCGGCTTGTAGATGCCGCGCAGGGTCTCGTCGCCCTGGGTCAGCTTCACCAGGAAGGTCTGGTTCGTGCTCCAGGGCATGCGGCCCAGAAGCTCGACCTCGCCCTCGGTGAGCAGCGCTAACGCGGCTTGTGACCGTTGGTCTTGACGCATACATGACCTTCGGGGTCAAGCGGCCGCCGGCACAGCGGGCACGGAGGACGGCCGGCAACGACCAGAGCGGCGGCATGAACGACGAAGGCGGCGACCTGGGGACGGGTGAGGGCGAAGCGGGCGCTCCCGCCCTCGACCGGTTCGGTGACCAATCCGGCTCCCTCTTCGGTGTCGTCGACCATCTCGTCGGCCCGGATGACCAGACGGTCGCGCGACTCGTCGAACGCCACCCCGAGCTGACCCACCACCCACTCGGCCACCACCGGCTCGACCAGCTCGGTGGCGTCAGGGATCTCCTCGGGGGCCGGCGTGGGGAGGTCGGCCAGCAACTCGGCCAGGTACCCGGCCAGCGCCGCCACCTGCGCCTTCTCCAGGCGCAGCGTGACCACCTGCCCGCCAGCGGCGGCCTGGAGGTAGAACACCCGCTCGCCAGGCCCTCCGAGCGTGCCCGCCGAGAAGCGGTCGACGTCGGGAAGGTCGAACCAGCTCGTCATGAGCGGCCACCGGCCGAGGCGACGGGAACGGCACCGCTGACGGAGTTGACGGTGAGCACCATCGGCCCTCCGTGGCCGTAGCTGACCGCCGACGTCGAGCACGGAGAGACGACGATGCGCTGGAACAAGTCGAGGTGGGTGCCGAGGGCATAGGCGACCGCCGCCTTGATAGGATCGGCGTGGGAGACGGCGACCACCACGCCTCCGGCATGGCGTTGCACCAACCGGGCGAGGGCACCGACGATGCGGCTCTGCATCTCGGAGAACGACTCTCCGCCGGGGAAGCGAAAGCCGCTCGGGTAGCGCTGCACGGTGGTCCACTCGGGCAGGCGGCTCAGCTCTTTGAGCTTGCGCCCGGTCCACTCGCCGAAGTCGCACTCCAGCAGGCCCCGGTCGACTCGAACCCGCAGCCCGAGAGCCTTGGCGATGGGTTTGGCCGTCTGTCGGGTCCGCTCCAACGGGGAGGCGTACACGGCATCGACCCGATCGAGACCGGCTAGGCGCTCGGCCACCGCCTCGGCCTGGGCCAGGCCGGTGTCGGCCAGGTCCAGGCCGGGGGCCCGGCCGGGCAGCACGCTTCCGGTCGTGGGCGTCTGGCCGTGGCGGACCAGGATCACGACGGTGGCCGGCGGCGCCTTGAGCTTGGGGGTGCGAGCAGCGATGGCGCCAACCTACCGTGGCCTTCAATGCCAGCAGGCCGCAGCGACTCGCTCGCCCTCGTCACCGCCGACGTGATCAGCTGTCGGGCCTGTCCGCGCCTCGTCGAATGGCGCGAGCAGGTAGCCGTCGACAAGCGGGCGTCGTACCTGGGCGACGACTACTGGGGCGCTCCCGTCCCCGGCTTCGGAGATCCCGCCGCCCGCCTCCTCATCGTCGGTTTGGCCCCGGCGGCACACGGGGCCAACCGCACCGGCAGGGTCTTCACCGGCGACCGCTCCGGCGACTGGGTGTTCCGGGCGCTGCATCGCGCCGGCTTCGCCAACCAACCCACCAGTGAGCACCGGGGTGACGGCCTAGAGCTGCGGGATGCCTACGTCAGCGCCGCCGTACGCTGTGCGCCGCCCGCCAACCGGCCCACCCCCGTCGAGCGCGACACCTGCCTCCCCTACCTGGTGCGCGAGCGAGCCTTGCTCAAAGAGGTGCAGGTGATCGTTGTCCTGGGCGCCTTCGCCTACCAGGTGGTAGCCACCCTGGCCGGCCTGGCACCCCGGCCCCGCTTCGGCCATGGCGTGGAGGCGAGGCTGGCCGACGGCAGCCTCCTGATCTGCTCCTACCACCCAAGCCAGCAGAACACCTTCACCGGTCGCCTCACGGAGGACATGTTCGACGCTGTCTTCGCCCGGGCCCGAGCCGTTGCCGAGTGAAGGGTCAAAGCGTAGCTAGGGCGGCCAGCTCTCCGCCGGCGTAGACGACGGCGACGACACCGAGGAAGATGGCGACGGCGGTCGCCAGCCTCCGCTCGCGCAGGCGCAAGGAGGCGGCCGCACCGAGGCGAGCTCCGGGGACGACGGTGAGGGCGAGGAGCAACGCCACCCGCCAGTCGATGTTACCGAGCAGGCCGTGGGTGATGGTCCCGGGTATGGCGAAGGCGCCGGCGCAGACCAGCGACGTGGCCACGGACGTCCGCAGCGGCAGCTTTCCCACCTGGTTGAGGCCGGGGACAAGGATGAGCCCGCCGCCGAGACCGAGCAACCCCGAGAGCCCGCCGGCGCTCAACCCCACCACCGCCAGGCGAGCGCGACGCGGCTCTTCGGCGGCGGGGAGCCCGTCGGTGGTCGACGGCGGCGGGGAGGACTCGGTCCGGCGCTCGGCCAGGGTGCGCCAGGCACTGACGGCCAGCAGGGTGGCGGTCATGATCTGGAGCACATGGCCTTCCCCGGGGACGCGGCCCGAGAGCAGGGCACCTCCGACCGACGCCGCCAGCCCGCTCGGCACCGTGAGCGCCACTGCCCGCCAGTCGATGAGCCCCTCGGCCTGGTAGCGCAGCCCGCCGCTGATCGCACTGGGCAGGATGGCCGGCAGCGTGGTGCCCACCGCCACCAGAGGAGCCACGCCGAGCAGGCGAATGCCAGGGGTCGAGATGATCGCGCCCCCCACCCCGAAGGCGGCGGAGAGGACACCGGTGAAAAGACCCAGAACAAGGGTCAGCCCGTCGCGCAGCGAACCCGGTTCCACGTCGCTTCCGCTCCGCCGACCGCCCCGGAGGCGGACAGGCTCGCCACGTTGGTGATCAGAGGACGAGGATTAGCAGCACGATGGCGGCGATCACCAGGGCGATGATGGCAATGGCTCGAGTGTTCATGGCCGAGACGTTACCCCGAGCGACGCATCGGACCCGGTTCTTGACTGATGGCGAGTTCGCCTGCCCGCTCGATCAGGCGGTAAGCAGGTCGCGCTCGCCGCGCACGGCTCGGCGGCGCAGCTTGAGGATCGCCTTGGCCTCGACCTGGCGGATTCCCTCCCGGGTGAGGTTGAAGCTCTGGGAGACCTCCTCCAGGGTGCGGGGGCGGCCCCGGTCGAGGCCGTAGCGCAGACAGAGGATCTCCCGCTCCCGGGCATCGAGGCCGGCCAGCAGGTCGGCCACCTGGGCCGGCAGCATGGCGGCGAAGACCTGCTTGTCGGGCGCCTCGCCGCCGGCGTCTTCCACCACGTCGCCGAGCTCACGCTCGCCATCTCCCATGGGCTCGGACAACGAGACGGGATCCTGTAGGTAGGGGATCAGCTCCTCCACCTTGCGGACCGAGAGGTCGAGGGCCTCGGCCAACTCATCGGGGCGCGGGGCCCGGCCATGGCGCACCTCGAAGGCGATGCTCTCGATGCGCAGGCCCACCAGCTGGTCGCTGGCGTGGACGGGAAGGCGGATGGCCCGGCCGGTGTTGGCCACTCCCCGGCCGATGGACTGGCGGATCCACCAGGTGGCGTAGGTGGAGAACTTGAACCCCTTGCTCGGGTCGAACTTCTCCACTGCGTGCATGAGGCCGAAGTTGCCCTCCTGGATGAGGTCGAGCAACGGCAGGCCTGACGACGGGAAGCGTTTGGCGATGGAGACGACGAGTCGGAGGTTGCACTTGACGAAGGTCTGGCCCGCTTCCTCCCCCGCCCGTACCTGCTCTTGGAGACAGCGGCGCTCGGCTAGACCGATCGCCTCTCCGGAGGCCAGCCGCTCTGCGGTCGAGCGCCCGAGTTGGACAGCTTCCCCGAGGCGAACCTCGTCTTCCTTAGTCAGCAGCGGGTGCTGGCCGATGTCGTTCAGGTAGAGCTGGACGAGATCATCGTCGTCGCTGCCACCTGGCTCTCTGGCCACTCTCACTCCCCCCGGTGCGACCTGCCATCTCTCTCGATGGCAACGTCTGCCGATTCTACCCTGTCGTCTTCTACGGGACGATGTCGCCTCGCGGATGACACTCCCGGCATCTCGGAGTCGAGGCCGTGCAGCTCGCGGCGGGGGCGGCGGTGCATGAGGGCGGCGAGGGCGTCGGCAGCCGACGCCTGGCCGGCGCATACCGCCGCCGTCTGCTCGGCGATGGGCACCTCGATACCCAGCTCGACGCCGAGCTCGCAGACCACCGGGGCGCTGCGCACCCCTTCGGCCACTGTCCTCGTAGCCGCCTCCACCTCGGCCAGCGCACGACCACGGCCCAAGGCCACCCCCACCTGGTGGTTGCGGCTTCTCTCGCTGCTGCAGGTGGCGACCAAATCGCCCAGCCCGGCCAAGCCCGCACACGTCCGGGCGTCGCCGCCGAGGGCCACGGCCAGGCGGGTGAGCTCGGCCAGGCCTCGGGTGACGATGGCCGCCCGGGCGTTGTCGCCGAGACCCATTCCGTCGGCCATCCCGGCGGCGATAGCGGTCACGTTCTTGAGGGCGCCGGCCACCTCGCAGCCGATGACGTCGTCGCTGGTGTAGACGCGGAAGGACTCGGTGGAGAAGGCCAGCTGCAGCTCCGTTGCCAGAGTGTCGTCGGCCATGGCCAACACCGAGGCCGCGGGTTGGCCGGCCACGATCTCCCCGGCCAGGTTGGGCCCGGTCAACACCCCGACCGGGTGACCGGGGGCAATCTCCCCCACCACCTCGGTCATGCGCTGGCGGGTGCGCTGCTCGAGGCCCTTGGCCAGGCTGACGATGGGCACACCGTCAGGGAGATGGGGGGCCAGCGCCGAGAGCACGCCCCGGAAGCGTTGGCTGGGCACGGCCACGGCCACGGCGTTGGCGTCGGTCATCGCCTCGGCGAGCGATGTCGTGGCCGTCAGGGTCGAGGCCAGGGCCACCCCCGGTAGGTAGTCGGCGTTGGCGTGGTGGCGCTGGATCTCCTCGGCCACCGCAGCTCGTCGGGCCCATAGCACCGTGGGCCCGTTGGTGCAGCGCAGGGACGCGAAGGTCGTCCCCCACGACCCGGCACCGATGACCGCCACTCGCATGGGCTCGACCTTAGGACGCCGCCTCCTACACTGGCCGGACGATGGGCGCCGCCGTGTTGGTCCCGGTCAAGGCGTTCAGCCGGGCCAAGCTCCGCCTCGCTCCGGTCCTCGGGGTTGCCGCCCGCCAGATGCTCGTCCGCCACATGGCAGCGCTGGTGGTGGCGGCGGCCGAGCCCCTTCCCGTCACCGTCGTCTGCGACGACGACGATGTGGCGACGTGGGCGCGCGGCGTGGGTGCCACCGTGGTCTGGGCGCCCGGCCACGGTCTCAATCGGGCAGTGGCCTGCGGTGTGGCTGCCCTCGCCGAGAGCGGATTCACCCGGGTGGTGGTGGCCCACGGCGACCTTCCCCTAGCCCGGGACCTGGCCTCGCTCGCCCTAGGGTCGGGAGTCACCCTGGTCCCCGACCGTCACGATCGCGGCACCAACGTGGCCGTCGTCCCCGCCGGCTCCGGCTTTCGCTTCGCCTACGGACCGGGATCGTTCGCCCGTCATCGGGAGGAGGCCGCACGCCTCGGCCTCGGCGTGCGGGTGATGCGGGAGCCGGCGCTGGCCTGGGACGTCGATGTTCCCGCCGACCTCGACCTGCCCTGGGCGGTGGCGACGTGCAGCTAGACCTCGACGTCCCGACCGTCGCCCTGGCCGTGGGCGCGCACCCCGACGACGTGGAGTTCGGATGTGGGGCCACCCTGGCCAAGTGGGCCGCTGCGGGCTGCGTCGTCCACCATCTCATCTGCACCGACGGCTCCAAGGGTTCGTGGGACCCAACGGAGGACACCGCCCGACTGGTGGTGGAGCGCCAGCGCGAGCAGCGGGCTGCGGCCCGGGTGCTGGGCGCCACCGGCGAGTGCGTGTTCCTCGGTTGGGTCGACGGAGAGCTGGAGTCGGGGCTACGCCAGCGCTGGGAGCTGGCCTATTGGATCCGCCGCCTCCGCCCCCAGGTGGTGCTCGGCCACGATCCCTGGAAGCGCTGGCGCCTGCATCCCGACCACCGCCACGCCGGCTTCCTGGCCGTCGAAGGCGTGGTCGCGGCCCGCGACCCTCACTTCTTCCCCGAGCAGCAACTCCCCCATCACCGACCCTCGGCCATGCTGTTGTGGGAGGCCGACGAGGTCGACCACGTCGAGGAGGTGGGCGGCTATCTCGAGGCCAAGGTGGCTGCGCTGCTCGAGCACCGCAGCCAGTACCGCTCCACTCACGAGATCGACGACCCCCACGACGCCGTTCAGGTCGGCGCCTTTGGCCGGCGTATGGGCGAGCGGCTGGCGGAGATGGGCGCCCTCGCCGGCGTCGAGGTGGGTGAAGCCTTCAAGCACATCGGCCGGGTCTAGAGATTTCAACCAAGGAACGTTGACATCGGCGACGGGGGCGGCGAACATGTGGGCGTTCCTCGCCCGTCGGATTTCCGTCGGTCGCAGGAAGCGGATGCGGGCTGAGGCACGTCGGGGGGGCGTGCCTCAGCCCCGCTCCCTTTGCCCGTCCCTTGCCGGTCCTCTCTTCGGGGTAGGTCCACGCCATGTCCAGCCAGCCCGACCACGCGCTCATGTCCACCCACGGCGGCGAGGAGGCGGCCGCCGGCCAGCCCCAGCAGGTGCCCGTCAACATGTACGAAGCCGAGCAGGCCATCGTCCTGGTGGCGCCGCTGCCAGGCGTCATGGCCGACGACATCTCGGTGGTGGTCGAAGGGACCACCGTCACCATCGCCGCCGACCTGCGCACCAAGGCGGTCAAGGATTACCTGCTGCATGAGTGGCACTACGGGCCCTACGAGCGTTCGATCGACCTGCCCGACGGGTTCGGCGGAACTGCCGAGGCCACCTTCGCCAACGGCCAGCTCGCACTGCGCATCGAGCGGGGAGACGGAGGCAGCCGCCGCTCGGTGGAGATAAGCGGCAAGCCGTGACGGGCTAGGACCGGCCCGACCGGCGGCGGACGAGGATGCCGGCGATCACGATGAGCATCAGCAGGGCGATGCCTGCACCCACCACCACCCCCGTGGGTAAAGGGTCGCCGACGATGCGACGCACCGCGGTGGTGGTCGTCTGGACCAGGAGCACGGCGCCAGAAGCTATCGGGTCCGGCGGCACTTCGAGGTACCGGTCCCCCCTCCGCGGGTAGTGCTTCTCGGTGGTGGCGCCGACGCTCAACATCCGCCCGGTCCGAGCAGAGGAACACGAGCCCCTCGGGCAGCTGACGGTGCGGGTCTATCAAGATGTGCTGGACAGCGAGCTCGAGGGATACGCCGACGTGCTTCGAGACGTCGATGACCGCTTGGCCGCCGGGTGCGAGGTCCTCGTGGCCGTCCTCGCCGGTCGGCTGGTGGGCGGGGTGACGTATGTGCCCGGCCCAGGCCCCTACGCTCAGCTCATCGGCGACGATCAGGCTGAGCTACGCATGCTGGTCGTCGACCCTGAGGTGCAGCGTCAGGGAGTGGGGGCGGCCTTGGTCACAGCCTGCGTGAGGCGGGCCAGCGCCGCGGGCAAGCGTGCCCTGTCCCTGGGCACCATGCCCGCCATGGTTCCCGCCCAGCGCCTCTACGCCGGCCTGGGCTTTCGGCGAACGCCCGAGCTCGATGCCCCCGTCGCCGGTGGCCCCAACCTGGTCTCCTACTCGCTTCGCCTTCCCGGTTCCCGTCCACCCACCTGATGGGCGCCCCGGGTCGCCTGAGTCGTGGCCGGCGCACCAGCGATCACAGGCCGTGGAAGCCAAAGGCGTAACGCTTGACGTCGGCGATGACGGCCAGCACCAACTGGTAGTCGACCCCGGCGGCTACCGCCGGCTCGGAGAGCGTGGCCGCCACGTCGTGGCCCGACTCCCGGCGGACCCGATCGCACCACGACGCCGGCAGCTCATCCGCCACCTCGACGCCGGCCATCTCGGCGAAGTAGGTCGTCCACGCCCGAGGGACGACCCGGGCCCATTGGTAGCCGCCTCCGCCGGTGGCCAGCCAGCGGCCGCCAGCCGCCCGATGAGCCAACTCGTGCAGCGTTTCCGCCGCGTAGCGATAGGCAGCAGTGGTGAGCGACAGGTTGGCCAGGGGGTCGAGGTGGTGGGAGTCGCAGCCCAACTGGGTGACCAGCACCTGGGGGGCGAAGGCCTCGACCAGCGGCGGCACGATCTCCTCGAACGCCGCCCGCCACCCGTCGTCGCCGGTGAAGGGAGGCAGGGGCACGTTGACCTTGGTGCCGAGCGCATCGCCGTGGCCGAGCTCCCCGACCGCCCCCGTGCCCGGGAACAGCGTGCGGCCGTCCTGGTGCAACGAGATGGTGAGCACCCGGGGATCGGCGCAGAAGATGGCCTGGGGGCCGTCGCCGTGGTGGACGTCGACATCGACGTAGGCGACCCGCTCGGCCCCGTGATCGAGCAACCAGGCGATGGCGACGGCGGGATCGTCGTAGACGCAGAACCCGCTGGCTCGCTCGGCCATGGCGTGGTGGAGGCCCCCGGCCGGGTTGAAGGCGTGCTCGGCCCGTCCCGACCACACCGCCTCGGCCGCCACCAGCGACGCTCCCACCACCCGGGCGGCGGCCTCGTGCATGGCCGGGAAGATGGGGTTGTCGCCGGGACCGAACCCGAACTCCCACCAGGCGCCGGCCTCGCCGTGGCCGGCCCGGCGTACGGCGTCGACATAACGGGCGCTGTGGACCAGCGAGAGCTCGCTATCGGTGGCCTCCCGGCCGGGCATCTCGACCACCCGCTTCCCGTCGATGATGCCGTAGTCGCCGATGAGCGCCCGGGTGAGGAAGAAGCGGGCCGGGCGCAACGGGTGCGCCGGCCCGTGGTCGTAGGCCGGCCCCTCGTCGCCGTACCAGACCAGCTCCACCCGCTCGCTCACCTCCCCACCTTCCCCCGTACTAGGTCCGGACCACTCGGGTAAAGGTTCCGCCATGAGCACATCGTTGACCTGGATCTCGGGGGCCTCGGCGGGGATCGGCGCCGCCCTCGCCGCCACCGTGCCTTGGGAGGGGCGGGTCATCGGCATCTGCCGACGCCCCCCCGAGGGGCCCGACGGTATCGAGCACCTCGAGGCCGACCTGGCCGACCCGTCGTCGTGGGCAACGGTGGGCGAATCGTTCCGCCGGGAGATGGAGAGCTTCGAGGGTGAACGGGTGGTCTTGGTCCACGCCGCCGGCACCCTCGACCCCATCGGCTTCGCCGGCGAGGTCGACACCGACGCCTACGCAGCCAACGTGGTGCTCAACAGCGCCGCTCCCCAGGTGCTCGGCCACCTCTTCCTGGCCGCATGCACCGGGATTGCGACCAGCAGCGATCACGACATCGCCCGCCACCTGGTCATGCTCACCTCGGGCGCAGCCCGCAGCATCTACCCGGGATGGTCGTCCTACGGTGGCGCCAAGGCGGCGACCGACCAGTGGGTACGCAACGTCGGGGCCGAGCAGCGCTTGCGGGGTGGGGCCCGGGTGTTGGCGGTGGCGCCGGGCACGGTCGACACCGACATGCAGGCTCGGATGCGGGCGACCTCCGAGGACGACTTTCCCGATCGCGACAAGTTCGTCGACCTGCACCGGGACGGCAAGCTGAGCGATCCCAAAGACGTGGCCCGGCGCATCTGGAGCCTGTTGGAGAGCGACCTCGATACCGGCGCCGTGACCGACCTCCGCCAGCTCACCGGCTGAGCTGAGAGGCTCAGCGGATAGGCACGATGCTCAAGGCTCGGCGGCTTCGCCGCCGAGGAAAAGCCCTGTACTACCCGCTCTTGCCGGCTTCGCTGGCGGGCCGCTCGGGCCACGGGTCCGCCTTGGCGGACCCTCTGAGAGGCTCAGCCACGGTGGCCGCTAAGAGGCGCTCGCCCACGCCGGCCGCCTCGTCGAGCACCTGAGGAACGGGCCCGGGGCCGGCCAGATCGACGGAGAGGGTGGCGAGGCCGGCCTGGCGCTGCCACGGGCTGGCCTGGAGCCTGGCGCTTTGCACCCTCGCCAGCGGGACCACGACCGTGCGACGGTTGAACGATCCCGAGCGGGTCACCAAGAAGCCAGGGGTGAGGGCGTGGCCGAGGCCGCGATAGGCGGCCACCCCGACGCCGGCCATCAACGGGACCAGAGCCAGGACCAGCACGCCCCAGGGTCGGAACACAAGGGCCAGGGCCGCAGCCACCGCCAGCGCCGGTACCACATGGTGGACCACGGCCCGGCGCCGAGCGGCCGGCGGTGGGCGCTGCAGCGGGGGCAGCGGAGCGATCCCCGACAGCACCAGAGCGAGGACCCGATCGAGATCGGCGGCGGGGAGGATGGGCACGCTCACCCGCCGGTCGTCGTCGCCCGACCCGCTGCCGGCGCTGTCGATGCGCAGCGAGACCAGGCCGAGGAGGCGCCTCGGCGCCGAGGCGGTGATGCGCACGGCCTGGACCCGCGCCAGAGGCAGGCTCGCCTCCTTTCGGTCGAGCAGTCCCCGCACCACGTGGAGCTCGTCGCCGACCAGGGTGAGGCGGTAGCCGGCGTCGGTGAGGATCGACGCCGCCACCGCCGTGCCCAACCACACCGCCAGGAAGCCAACGGCGGCCCCCGCCACCATGAGCGGGCCCAGCGCGTCGAGGGCGGCCAGGTCGATCCCCGAGAAGGGCGACCACGAGAGGTTCCCGGCAACCTGACTGGCCGTGGCCGCCAGGGCGACGATGACCAGGAGCTCGACCCCGGTCATCCCCGCCACCGCCAGCTGGCGGTAGTTCAGCTCGACCACTGGCCACGGGGCCGGGACCCAGCGAGCTGGCCCCTCCCTGCGGCCGTCGTCGTCCTCGCCTTCCTGGTCGGTGCCTTCCCGGTGGGTGCCGTCCTCCCCCGAAGGCGGCCGCTGCCCTTTAGCCTTGGCGGCCAGCAGGGCAGTCCGCACCCGCTCGGCCTCGACGATGTCGAGCACCTCCAGGCGGACCCCGGAATCGTTGCCGGCCGTCTCCACGTCGAGGACGGCGACACCGAGGGCGCGATGGCGGAGCTTCTGCACCAGATTGACCTGCTGGATTCGCTCACAGGGAACGAGCTGCTGGCTGCGCACGACCAGCCCCCCCTCGACCCGCAAGACGCCGTCGCCCAGCTGGTAGGTGCGCCGGTGCCAGGCCAGGACCTGCACCGCCAGCACCACCACCACCAAGACGACGAGGACGCGCAACCCGCCGGTGCCGAGGGCGATGGCGCCAGGCCCGAGGAGCTGGCGCCCGAGCACCGACAGGTCGAGGAAGGGGCTGGCCGGGTGCAGCCGTCGAGGCCCGGAGTCGGGCGGCCCGGAGACCGGCGGCATTAGCGCCGGCTCCTCGGTGGCCACGGGTTTCGGCTCCGCAGGTACCGGCTCAGACGGCGTCGCCGCTCCCGGTGCGAGCGAGGATGACGTCACGAAGGAGCTCTGCTTCCGCCTCGGCGACTCCCGGCAGACGGGCGTCGGTGGTGGCCGCCGCCGTGCGCACCACGAGTTGGGAAAGCCCGAGCGCCCGTTCGAAGGGACTGCGGGTGATGTCGATGTGCTGGACCCGAAAGTATGGGATGGCGCTGTGGTGGCGCACCACCACGCCACGGTGCAGCTCGAGGGTGGTGGCGGTGAGCTCATAGCGCCAGGCGTCGTAGCCGAGTCGGGGCAGGCGCCACGCCAGCGTGGCCCCGAACACTGCGAACACCAAGGTGGGGAGCCCGGGGAACCAGGGCGGATCGAGATCGTCGACCATGGCCACGGCCACATCGAGCACCAAGGCGATGACGGTGACGGCCAGCGCCGCCAGCCCCCAGCCCAGCCGCCAGGCCTGGACCTGGCGGGGGTGCAAGGGCCGCAGGCCCGAAGCGGTGTCGCCCGCGGCTCCTGACGTGACCACCGCAGCGTCCATCGTGTCTCTCAGGCTACGGGGTGGCCGGAGCGGCCAGGGCCGATCGGAGCTTGAGCGCCACCTCGGCGGCGTGGGCCTCGTCGCGATAGCGCTGGCGGGGCCAGAAGAAGCCGCGGAGGCCGTCCTTGAAGTTGCGGGGCACGACGTGGATGTGAAGGTGGGCCACGCTCTGGCTCACCCGGTTGTTGGCGGCGACGAAGCTTCCCGCCGCCTCCAGGCCGTCCTCCATGGCCCGGGCGAGGTGGCGGACCCGGAGGAAGAGCGGGGCGACGAGCTCGACGGGGAGATCGCCGAGGGTCTCGTGATGGGTCCGGGGAACGATCAGGACGTGGCCTGGGAACAACGGGCGCACGTCGAGAAAGGCCAGGCAGCACTCGTCGTCGAGCACCACGTGGGCGGGGGTCTCACCGGCGATGATCTGGCAGAACACACAGGTCGTGCTCACCTGCGGCGCTCGGGCCCGAGGTTCTCAAGCACGGCGGACAGCTCGCCGAAGCGCTCCTCGGCCCCCTCCAGGTCCTCGGCGATGCAGGTGGCGCCCATCTTCCCGTAGCGGGCCAGGGCGCCGAGGAGGTGCAGGGTCACGCCCGTGCCCGTGGCCTGGTCGAAGGAGAGGCCGGCGTCGTCGACCGCCTGGATGACCGCCGCCGGCGAGCGGCCGACGAGTCCCGCCATCTTGAGGTTGTCGGTGGCCACGTAGCACCGAGGGCCGCCGGCGGCCACAAGCTCACCCCGGCCGGGGTGATAGTGACCGACCGTCGCCAGGCGTGCCATCCAGAAGGGGTGGGTGGTACCTCCCATGCGCAGGTTGATCTCGCTGAGGAAGATCTCGGGGGTGGCGGGGTCGCCGGCCACCAGAAAATCGATGCCGAGCGGTCCGATCACGCCCTCACCCGCCAGCACCTCGCCCACGGCCAGGGCGGCGGCGCTGATGAGCGACCGGTAGGAGGCATCCGCCGGGAAGCGACACCCCTGGTAGACCTGGTTCCCCGGGCCCCCGAGGATCTGGTCGTGAGTCGACACCACCGCCACCGTCCCTCCCGGGGTGATGCGCAACTGCACGCTGGGCGACGCCAGCGGCGAAGCCAGCACCTCCTCCACGATGGCCCCCTCGGTCGCAATCTTCGGACCGAACGAGGGCCAGGATTCTCCCCCGGAACAAAACGTCGTGGGCATGGCGGGCAGGGGTCGCATCGGGCCCACCAGGTCGATCAGTGCGTTGCCCTGGCCGGAGAACCCGTCGTTGAGCTTGACCACGGCGCCACCGGCGCCTCTCCTGCGTCGGAGCCGCTCGACGGCCGAGGCCACCTCCTCCACCGAGAACAGGCCCTCTTCCCCCTCGAGCACGGCGACGCCCGCCCGTCGGGCCACCCGGCGCGAACCCGTCTTGGAGCCGAGGGCCACCCGATCGAGCGGCGGACCGTCGAGCGCTAGACCCAACGACGCGGCCAGCGCCCACTCCCCGGCGGTGACGTTGAACGGCAACAGGGCGGCACTGCCGTCTCCGGGAAGCAGGTCGCGCACCTCGGCCAGCACCTCGGGGCGCTCCAGAAGCTTCTGGGTGAGCGGCCGGGGGCCCGACTCCGCGGCGGTCACCAGGTGCAGACGGGCACGGGCACCGACGGGGTCAGCCAGGAAGCCGAGGTGATAGTCGACGATGGCGGGATCGACCGGCTCGGAGGTGAGGTAGACGAGGCGGACGTCGGGCCGGTCGAGGAGCAGGACCGTGCACAACAGGCGCTCCTCGTAGTGGTCGATGCCGGCGATCTTGGCCAGCTCGGCCGCCGGGAACGACAGCGACGGCACCACCACCATGGTGCCCTTCTCCCAGGACGAGGGGACAGGGTCGTCGGCGAAGGCCATGGGCGTCAGTCTCGTTCAGCGGAAGGAGTTGGCCGGGATCGCCTACGGCGAACTCGTGGCCCCGGTGAGGATCTCCCAACCGCCGACCGACGTGGTGTCGAAGTCGTACAACGACGACCCGATGGAATCAGCCTCCTCGGCCGCGCGCAGGAAGCCGAGGGTCGCCTCCGCCGTCGCCTCGTCGGCGATGCCTCCGATGGGGTGGACCAGCGCCGCCGGATCCCCCAGGTTGGCCCGCATGCGGCGGATGTTCTCGTCGGTGTAGGTGTAGCCGTCGCGGTAGCCCGACGACGAGGTGCGCAGCGTCCAGTAGCTCATGGGCATCCACACGTCGTAGAGGCCGGCCAGCTCGGGCCAGGGGAAGTCGGGCCAGTTGTCGGGGTTGACCACCTCGAGCAGGACCGGGGGCGGCACGATCGCGCCCAGGGCCTCGTCGCCCATCCGGTCGCGCAACCGGCGGGACAGCTCGACCAGGCGGGCGTTGCGCTCGGCATGATCAGGCACGTCGCTGCGCCACTCGATGTCCAGCGCCACCCCGTCGAAGCGGTGGCCTCGGAACTCGAAGTCCCGGATCATCTCGACGCGTGCCATGTCGGCCTCCAGGTCGGCGAACTTGGGCAGGTACCAGCCCACCACCCGGATGCCGGCGTTGCGGGCCCGGGCCAAGAACTCCCCGACCAGCTCCCGATCGACGATGCCGCCAGGACTGCGGGGGTCGAGGCGGGCGGCTTGGAAGTAGAGGGTCTCGACGCCGTAGCCAGCGAGCACGTCGACGGCGTCGGGCGAGACGCTGGGGAACTCGCCCGGATCCTGGTAGGCGGGGGCGTAGTCGAACACGTCGATCCAGGCGCCGAGTCCCGTGTAGCTGCTGACGTCGCGCACCGGCGGAGGGGCGGTGGTGGTGGTAGAGACCTCTCGGTCTCGGTCCATCGCCCCGCCGGTGCTCTCGCCACCCGAACAGCCCAGCGCCGTCAAGGCCACGACGACGAGCGCGACGACGCGCGTGCGGGGGGCCACGTCCCCAACGCTACGGCGGTCACGCTCTTCGCCGGCCGCAGGGCTAGTCGCCCAGGGCTAATCGAGGGCGGCGAAGAAGTTGCGGGCGACGGGGGCAGCCACCGAGCCGCCGAAGCCGGCGTCTTCGACCAGCACGGCCACGGCCAGGTCGCCCCGAAAGCCGATGAACCAAGCGTGGGTCCGAGGCGGGCTGGCCGTGCCGAACTCAGCCGTACCGGTCTTGCCCCCCACCGGCTCTCCCGGCAACCGGGCCGCCGTGGCCGTGCCCTCCTTCACCACCGACAGCATCAGCTCTCGGAGGGTGGCGGCCACACCCGCCGGCAAGGCTCGGCCACTCGGCTCCACCCCGTCGGCCGGCGGGGTGGGCAGGACCATGGTGGGCTCGTGCCAGGTTCCTGAGGCTACGGCGGCGGCGACGGTGGCCATCTGCAACGGGGTCGCCGTCACCCGCCCCTGGCCGATGGCGGCTGAGGCCTGGTCGATGGGCCCCGAAGGATCGGGGAAGCTCCCCGCCTCGGAGGCGACGGGCAGGGCGAAGTCACCGTTGAACCCGTACATCTCCGCCGCGGCCACCAGGTCGTCGGCGGCGAGCTCGTCGGCCAGGCCGACGAAGGCGGTGTTACAGCTCCGGTAGAAGGCCATCCCGAAGGGGATGTCGCCGAGCACCTCGCCTCCGGCGTTGGAGAACCGGTACCCCTCGACCGATGTGGTCGCCGGACACGTGGTCGGCGTCTCGGGTGTCACCCCGGCGCCGAGCAGGGCGGTGGTAGTGACCACCTTGAAGGTTGAGCCAGGCGGGTACTGGCCCACCAGCGCCCGGTTGAAGCCGATCGTCGGCCGGCTGGCCACCGCCCGGATCTGGCCCGTGGGGGCGTCGATGGCCACCAGTGCCGCCGGGTGCGACAGGCGGGCGAGGGCGGCTTCGGCCGCCTCCTGGATCTCCGCGTCGAAGGTCGTCTGCACCGGCTGCGGCTCCTCGCCGGCGAAGACGTGCACGACCTCAACCAGCTCGCCTTCGTCGTCGACGATGCGAACCTCGCCCGAAGGTCGACCCGAGAGCTGTGACTCGAAGGCGGACTGGAGCCCGGAGGTCCCCACCTCGTCGCCGGGGAGGTACGGCTGACCTTGCGTCGCCGCACCAGCCTCGTCGAGCCCACCCAGGCGGCCCAGCACCTGGGACGACAGCGCCGCCAGCTCCAGCTCGTCGTCGCCGGTGAGCACGGTGCCTTTGACGTCGACGAGCGGGGCCCGGTCGGCCACGACCCGCTCGCTGGTCAGGGTCTGGCCGGTACCGAGGACGGGGTGGATGGTCGCCGGCGACCACGCCACCGACCAGCGGGGCACCTTGGCGTCGACAGCCTTCAGCGGGAGGTCTTCAGGTGACGCCACCGAGGACATGGCCCCCTCGGCCTCGTCGGCCACCGGTGCGGTGCGCAACACCGGGGGCTCGACCACGCCGAGCACGAGGTCGAGTTGCCCTTGGTAGCTCCAGGTGCCGAGGCCGGCGAGGTCGAGGCTGGCCTCGAACGGGACCACGGCGGCGTCGCCGGACACCAGGGGAGCACCCGCTTGGAACCGGGCGTCGTCGAGGCGGAGCTGCTCGGCGATCAGCTCGTGGATGGTGTCGAAGTCGGGGGGGGTAGCCGACAGGAGCATCGACATGGCGGTCAGGTCGCCCTGGCTCCAGGCTTCGAGGTAGCTCTCGGCCACCGCCGCCACCGCTCCCGCCGGCGAGGGGGCCGCCACGGTCGCTGCTTGCTCCCCGTTGAGGAGCAAAGGTGCGAGCAGCAGCGACAGGGCGAGCGCGCCGGCGCCGGTGACCGTCGCCACCAACGAATCAGATGTCCCGCCGTGATCCTTCTTCACCGTCGTCAGTATCCCTGCTCGCGGGGTCCCGATGGTGGACACCCCCCGAACGGGGGCGGCGGGTCAGCCGGCGGCGATCTCGGCCAGCACCCGGCGGGCCTCGTCTGGCTCCTTGGTCCGGCGCATGGGCGGGAGACTACGGACCAGGTCCCAGCGGTACGACGCCGTGGCCAGGCGACGGTCGAGCACCGCCACCACCCCCCGGTCGTCAGCCGAGCGGATGAGTCGTCCGGCACCCTGGGCCAACAGCATTGCCGCCCGGGGGAGGTCGACCGCGGCGAAGGCGTTGCGGCGAGCCCGAGTGGCCGCCTCGCGCCGCGCCGCCGCCTGCGGGTCGTCAGGGCGACTGAACGGCAGCCGGTCGACCACCACCAGCGAGCAGGTGCGTCCGGGGGCGTCGAAGCCCTGCCAGAAGCCCATGGTGGCCAGCAGCACCGACGTCTCGTCGTCAAGGAATGCCCGGTGCAGGAGCGGGCGGGGCAGGCTGTCTTGCACCAGGACCTCCCAGGGCAGGCGTTCGGTCAGGCGGGCTTGGGCCGCCTCCATGGCCCGGCGGCTGGTGAACAGCGCCAGCGTGCGGCCCCCGGCGGCTCGGATCAAGGCCTCCAGCTCATGGAGCATGGCCTCCTCGTAGTCGGCGTGGCGGGGATCGGGAAGGTGGGCGGCGCAGTACAGCAACGCCTGGTTGGGATAGTCGAACGGGCTGCCGACGTCGACGCCCCGCCACTCGGGTACCCCCGGTCCGGTGCCCTCCCCGGCGACCTCGCCGGGAGCAGGGCGGTCGAGGCCGAGGCTGCGGGCCACCGGGTCGAAGCTACCGCCCACGGCCAGAGTGGCGCTGGTGAGCACCACCGTGGTCTCCGGATACAACCTGGTGGCCAGCTCCGCACCCACATCGATCGGTGCCACCCGCAGGGCTGGAAAGGGGCCGTCCTCCACCCAGGCCACCTGGTCGTCGGAGAGCTCGGCGATAAGGCGGATGTCACTCACGAGGCCCCCGGCCAGCACCACCAGGCGGTCCTTGCGGCTGGCAGCCTCACCGCTCGGCTCCAGGGACCGGGCCGCGGCCATGGCCGCGGCGGCCGCTTCAGCAGCGCCTGAGAGCACCAGGGCCAGGTCGCCTTGCGCCGGGTCGACCCGCTGGCCGGCGAGGCCGGCCAGCACCCCCGCCAGCCCGCTGCTGGCAGCCTCCAAAGGAGCGATGGACTGGTGGTCGCCGGTGAAGAGGGAGCGCACGCCTCGCGCCACCTGCACCACCTGGCTCGGGGTGATGGTGGCGCCGAGGGTTGCGGCGGCGATGTCCTCCAGGGCATGGGCCTCGTCGATCACCACCACGTCGTGGTCAGGTAGAACCATCCCGCCGCTGGCCAGGTGGGAGGCGTAGAGGTGGGTGTTGACCACCACCACGTCGGCCTGGGCGGCCTGGGAGCGAGCGTGCTCGGCGAAGCAGTCGTCGCCATAGGCGCAACGCTGCGCCCCGGGACACTCGGCTGCGCTCACCGACAGGCTCCCCCACGCCGGGTTGGGCACGGCGAAGGGCAGATCGGCCCGGTCGCCGGTGGCCGTGGTCGCCTCCCACTCGACCACGGCATCGAGGCGGTTGCGGTCGAGCCCCGGGCCCTCGACGAGAACCCCTTGGGCGGCTTCGCCCACGGCGTCGGCCAGGGCTGCTTGGCAGAGGTAGTTGGACCGGCCCTTGAGCAGCGCCCAGGTGAAGTCGATGCCGAGGGTTCGGTGCAGGAACGGCAGGTCGTGGGCCACGAGCTGCTCCTGGAGGGCCTTGGTGGCCGTGGCCACCACGCACCGAACACCCATGACGACAGCCGGGAGCAGGTAACCGAGGCTTTTTCCCGTACCGGTGCCCGCCTGCACTAGGAGGTGATGACCGTCTTGGATGGCGGCGGACACCTCCTCGGCCATCTGGAGCTGACCGGGGCGCTCCTCGCCCCCTCCCGGGAGTTGGGCGACGACTTGCGCAAGCACAGCCCGTAGGTCGCCAGCGTGGTTGCCCATCGGTGTCGACCGTAACCGGCGACCCATTTTGCGAAGGGGCATCGGATGATCCGTCTGGCATTGACCCCGATGGGAGTGACTCAGCGAGCGCGAAGGTCGATTCCTGTCGTTTCATGCAGATCGCATGAAACTAGGCTTCCCACATGAAGATGCTGCAGATACGCAACGTGCCCGACGAGGTCCACCGTCGTCTGAAGGCACGCGCCGCCATGGAGGGTCGGTCCCTGTCTGAGCTGGCCCTGGCCGAACTGAAGCGGTCGCTGGATCGTCCGACCCGTAGAGAACTTCTCGAGCGGGTGCAGGCCCGGGAGCGCATCGCCGTCTCCCAGTCCTCGTCCGACGCGGTGCGAGCCGAGCGGGATGATCGGTGATCGTGCTCGACGCCTCCGCCGCCGTCGAGTGGCTCCTGGTTCTGCCGCTCGCTGATGCGGTGACGGCTCGACTCGCCCCTGAGGACCAGACGGTGCACGCACCGCATCTGCTGGCCGTGGAGGTAGCCCAGGTCGTTCGGCGCTACGTGGCGGCGGGGGACCTGAACCCCGAGCGGGCCGGCGAGGCGCTGGCCGACTTGGCCGACCTCGACGTCATCCACCATCCGCACGAGCCATTGCTGCCCACCATCTGGCGGCTCCGGGCGAACCTCACCGCCTATGACGCCGCCTACGTGGCCGTGGCCCTCGCCCTGGATGCCCCCCTCGTCACCCTCGATGCCCGGATCGCCGGCGCCCCTGGTCACGGGGCCACGATCGACGTGGTCAGCTGATCCGCACCATGGACGTTCTCGGACAGCTCGCCGGTAGCCAGACCGTCGATGAGTCCCTCGCCAAGTACCCGTACCTCGGGCGTCAAGACGTGCTCGCTGCCCTCGGAGGACCATCAAGGCGACATCGGGAATGAACTCAGAGGTGGAGCCACCGGGTAGCAGTTGGATCGCCGTGGCAGCTCGTGGTTTCCAGGCGGGAGCGAAGCATCCGGGGCGAAGCGTCGCCATCGCCCATCTCGCCGTCGTGCCGGTACTTGTCATGTATCTCCTGGTCGTCGTTGGACTCAACAGCCTCGTCTTCGGCTACAACTTCTGGAACGAGCCAGCGCCTTCTTCACTCGCCGACGGGGTGGCGGTCGTCTCGTTGCTCGCACTGGCGGGCGTTGCCGTCATCGCCATCGGCGTGATGTACACCAGCATGTGCGCAGCAACCCGAAGTCCCGCATCCGCGATGTCATCTTTTCGTACGGGTGCGTCCGTCACGATGAGAACACCGGTGATCCTCGCTGGCGCCCTGGTCACGGTAGCGGCCACGCTCTCGGTCATTGCTGGCCCTATCGCTCTCGCAGCAGTCGTCCTCGGCGCCGCCGCCTCGGCCTTCTCGGCCCTCTACGACACCGAGGTCGACGCAGGGAACGCCGGCATGGAGCCTCCACCGGGATTTGGTTGACGTCACAGCGCCGATGATTGGGGTCCTCGATGTTGTCCCCGAAGTACTTGCCCCGTCGGACTCAGCCCCGGCGGATCCTGCCTCGCAGGGCAGCGAAGCACATCGCCATGCTGATGGCGCCGACGATAGCCAGCGCCAGAGCTGCCTGACCGAGCTCGTCCCACTGCCAGCCCCGAAGCGCCAGAGATCGCAGACCCTCCAGCAGATAGGTCACCGGGTTCCAGGCGGCGATGGTGTCGAGCCAGCCGGTGAGCTGCGAGCGGGGGACGTAGGACGAGGTGAGGAACAGGAACGGGAAGAACAACAAGAACACCGAGTTGACCGCCGCCGGGTTCCCCGTCTTGAGGGCCACGGCGTAGCCGAAGCCGGCGAAGGACAGGCTCCACAGGGCGGCCAGGAGGATGAAGACGGCCACGCCGGCCACGCCGGCTTCGAAGCGCACACCGAGGATCAGACCGAGGGCGATGATGGGCACGGTTAGCGCCGCGGCCACGGTGATGTCCGCCACCATGTGGCCGAGCAGGATGGCTAGGCGCCGCACCGGTGTGAGCAGCAGCCGATCGAAGTAGCCGTTCTGCACGTCGAGGACCAGGGCCCCGGCCCGAGACACGCCGGTGACTCCCAACAGCACGGCGGTGGGCATCTGGAAGGCGGTGAAGTCGAAGCCGGAGATGTTTCCTTCGGTGAGGTTCTTGAGGGTGCCGATGTTGACCACGAAGAAGAAGAAGGCGATGAATACCGGCGGGATGACGGCGGGAATCAGGTCCATCGGCGTCGTCGGCGGCACGGAGCCGGGAGCCGGTGAGCTCGAGAAAGACGTCGTCGAGGGTCGGGGTGCGAAGCGTCAGGTCGCGCACGCCCACGGCGGCGTCGTTGAGGGCGATGGCCACCGGGCTGATGGCCGAGGCCCCGTCGGCGGTGGTGATCACCAACTCGTCGCCCCGGGCCTCGACCCCGGACACACCAGCGAGGCCGGCGAGCACCGACCGGGCGGCCGCTGCCTCACCCTCGACCCGCACGACGATGACGTCGTGGCCCACGCCGCGCTTGAGGGCGTCGGGACTGCCCTCCGCTACGAGGCGGCCGGCGTCGATGATGCCCACCCGGTCGGCCAGTTCGTCGGCTTCTTCGAGGTACTGGGTGGTGAGGAAGATGGTCATGCCGAAGTCGTGGTTGAGCCGCCGCACCTCCTCCCACACCCGCATGCGGCTTTCCGGGTCCAGCCCGGTGGTGGGCTCGTCTAGGAACAGGACCTCGGGATTGTGGACGAGGGCGGCGGCCAGATCGAGCCGCCGGCGCATGCCGCCGGAGTACGTGCTGATCGGCCGGGCTAGGGCGTCGCCGATGTCAACCAGGACAGCGAGGTCCCGGACTCGTTCGGCGATCTGGGCTCGGGACAGGCCGTAGAGGCGGCCCTGGAGGGCGAGGAGCTGCTCGCCCGTCTGGTTGGGATCCAACGCTGCGTCCTGGAGGGCGACGCCGATGCGCAAGCGAACCTGGTCGGCCTCAGTGACGATGTCGTAGCCGGCCACGCTGGCCGTTCCGCCGGTGGGCCCGAGCAAGGTGCACAGCATGCGCACCGTGGTCGACTTCCCGGCGCCGTTGGGGCCGAGGAAGCCGTAGGTCTCACCCCGGCCCACGGCCAGGTCGAGTCCGTCCACGGCAACCCCGGAGTCGAAGGAGCGGACTAATCCGGTGGCGGCGATGGCCAGGCCGTCGCCTGAGTGAAGTGGTTGGGTCATACCTCGCAACCTACGAACCATTGCGGAAGGAGTCCTTCCTCAATAGATGGAAGACTGAGAAATGTGAGCGACACCTCCGGCCGCCTGCTCCGTCTGCTCTCCCTGCTCCAGGCCCATCGAGACTGGACCGGCGCCGACCTGGCCGAGCGGCTCCACGTCACGACTCGCACCAT
>JBBSLT010000001.1:0-55409 GCA_038233555.1 Acidimicrobiales bacterium | reverse complement strand
TCAGCGACGGTTCTACCCAGCTTGATCCCCGACCTCAACCGACCGGCTCCCGCATCTCCCGGGGGCGGGGGAAGTACCACCATTGCGCCATGGATCTGACTTCTTCCATCGCTCGGTGGACTGATCTCTGCCGCCGGCTTCGCTTCGCCGCCGGGACGAGCCCTGGACGTCATCGCCTCCGCTATGACTTCTCGTAAGTTTCCGGTTGCTTTCCTGTACAAACACGTGTATGCTTATCGGTGGTGCTGGGATCGGTGGAGGTGCTCGGAGAGGCGGTCGATGGCCTGGTGCTGGGCCTCGACAGCGCCGAGCTGGCCTCCACCCAGCGGATCGCCGACCGGCTCTCGGCCAAGTTGGTGGTGGCCTACGGCGACTTCGATGCGGCCGAGCTGTGGGACCTCGATGCCGCCACCTCCATGACCGCCTGGCTACGGGATCACGCCGGCCTGGCCGGCGGCGATGCTTCCCGGGCGCTGCGCCTGGCCCGGCGCCTTCGAGTCCTGCCCGTCACTGCCGCCGCCGCTTTGGACGGCACCCTCTCGAGCGGCCAGCTCAGAGCCGTCGTGGCCAACGTGTCGGATCGCACCGTCGAGCTCTTCGCCGGCCACGAGGCCGAGCTCATCCCCACCCTGGCGGCGCTGCCCACCGCCGACGTGGTCATCGCCATGCGGGCCTGGGCGGCGCTGGCCGAGGATTCCCTCGACGACGGCGAGGCCGAGGAGCCCAAGTCCCGCCTGCACCTGTCCACCTTGTTGGAGGGGCGCTGGCGCCTCGACGGCGACTTGGAGGCCCTCGACGGCGAGATCATCGCCACCGCCCTGCGCCTGGCCACCGGTTCCGACGACGAGGCTGAGACCCCTCGTACGCCGAGCGAGCGCCGGGCTGAGGCTCTCGTCGACATCTGCCGGGCCTTCCTCGAAGGTCGTGAGCACCCCACCTCCAGTCGTCACCGCCCCCATGTCAACGTCATCGTCACCGCCGAGGACCTGGAGGCGGGCCGGGGCGGCGAGTGCGTCGACGGTGTGGTGCTCGACGGGCCATCGCTGGCCAGCCTGGTGTGCGACTCGGTCATGCATCGGGTGATGATGGCGGGCTCCGTGGTGCTCGACTACGGCACATCCACCCGGGTGGTGTCGGCCAACCTGTTCAACGCCCTGGTGGTGCGTGACCGCTACTGCCGCTTCCCGGGATGCGACCGGCCGCCGGTGTGGACGGATGCCCACCATGTGGTTCATGTGGAGGACGGCGGCCCCACCAAGATCGAAAACCTTTGCCTTCTGTGCCGTCGGCACCACCGGCGCCTGCACCGGCCGGGCTGGTCGGCGGTGCTGACGGCCGACGCCGAGCTGGTGGTCACCGACCCCAGCGGGCGGCTCTTCACCAGCCATCCACCCGGCCAGCATCCGAGGCCGCCGCCGGAGATGTTCGCGGCATAGATGGGCGAACAGTGTCGGCCCGGCCGGTGGGTTACCCCCGTCACGCTCATCTCGCGATGACACAAGTCGAGGCCACCTTGGAGGAGCTGCGCTGCTCTCTTGCGGCCGCAACGTGCCCGGAGTCGGCAAGGTCGATCCAGCGCTACTTCCCTGGCGGGATCTGCGCTCTCGGTGTGGGAAACAACGCGGTCAGGGCCCTCGCCGACAGCCATGTCCGCGCTTACCCTGAACTGACCGTGTCGGCTCGCCTCGAGGCAGCCGAGCGGCTCTTGGAGGAGGCCCACCATCACGAGGAGGTCATCTTGGCTTTCGCGTTGATCGGCAAGCTCGTCGAGCGCCACTTCGATGATGATCTCCTCGATCGCTTCCTTCATTGGCTCGAGCACTTCGTCTCCAACTGGACCCAATGCGACGACTTGTGTCTGAAGATCGTCTATCCCTTCTTCATGGGCCACCCCCATCTGATCACCTCGATCGGACATTGGTCCGATTCCCCATCCGTGTGGGCCAGACGCGCCAGCAACGTCGCCCTGGTGAAGCTTTTTCGAAGGACGATCAGGGGCGAGCGCTACGAGCTCCCGCTAGAGGTGATCTTCGGCAACACGTCACGGCTTCTCGATGATCCGGGAATCTACATTCAGAAGAGCGTTAGTTGGCTTCTCAAGGTAGCGGGTCAGATTCATCCGGACGAGGTGATCACCTACCTTGAGGCGAACATCGCTGAGGTGAAGCGGGAAACGCTGCGCACTGCGATCGAGAAGCTGGATCCGCAGGCTCGGCGCTCGATCATGGCTCTGCGTGGTTGTCGAGTGTCGACCGGCCGTACCCAAGTGGGCGCATGATGTATCGGGCCTGCGCAGCGACCTCCGGGGCTGCCCGCCGGACATGGTAGATTTGTACCATGAGAATCTCCATCGACAGCGCGGGTCGAGTGGTTGTGCCCAAGGCGATGCGTGACGAGCTGGGCCTGGAGGGTGGCACAGCGCTAAATGTTCGAATCCGCGACGGAAGGTTGGAGCTTGAACCGGCAGCCTCGCCGATGCATCTGGTTCGGCGAGGAGGTGGCCTCGTGGCCACGACCGAGGAGCCGCTTCCTCCGATCGACGCCGACGATGTACGGGCCGCCACTGAATCGCTCCGGCGGTGAACGCCGTCGACACCTCGGTGGCGGTTGCAGCCTTTGGCGATTGGCACCGACGAAACGACGAGGCACGCGCCATTCTCGACGAAGGCGCCGCGCTCCCGGCACACGCCCTCCTTGAGACCTACTCCGTGCTCACCAGCTTCCCGCCGCCACACCGGGCTGCTCCGAATCTGGTGGATGCATGGTTAGACGACCGCTTTTCGGGCATCCTGGAACCCCCGGCGGCGTCCGAGCAGCGAGCCCTCGTGCACCGCCTGGCCTTGAACGGTCGCACTGGTGGGTCGGTCTATGACGCCATCGTTGCGCTGACCGTCAGGCTGGCCGGCGCCGTCCTCGTCACGGCGGATACTCGGGCGGCTCCTGTCTATGAACTGATCGGGGTCGATCTGCGCCTGCTCGGCGAACCCTGACACCAACGCCTGGCTGGCTACCCGCCGGCGGAGGCGAGGCCGGCCAGGACCTGGCTGGCGGCCAGGTCGCGGTCGGCGGGGGCGACCGGGCCGGCGGGGGCGGCCAGGGCGAAGGAGGCGACGGCGGTGATGGCGGCTAGCAGCTCTCGTACCTCTCGGGGCGGGGGGAAGTACTCGGCCTCGGCGGTGTAGGCGACTTCTTCGACACCCTCGCTGGGGTCGAGGCGGGCGATCACGGCCCGCACCAGCTCTTCGGGGGCCGAGGCACCGGCGGTCACCCCGATGGTGCCGGCGAGATCGTCGGGCAGCTCTTCGGACCCGTTGATCCGTAACACCCGGGAACAGCCGGCAGCCTTCGCCACCTTCTCCAGCGCCACCGTGTTCGACGAGTTGGCCGAGCCGATCACCACCACCGCATCGCAGCGCCCGGCGATCTCCACCAGGGCCGACTGGCGGTTGGTGGTGGCGAAGCACAAGTCGCTGCGTCCCGGCATCCACAGCTCAGGAAAGCGCTGCTGGGTGGCGTCGAGCACCCCGGCCCAGTCGTGGTGGCTGAGCGTGGTCTGGGCCAGCAGGGCGACGGGCTGGCCGATGTCGGGCAGGGCGGCGACGTCCGCTTCGTTCTCCACCAGATGGATCGACTCGGGGGCCACCGCCATGGTCCCCACCGCCTCGTCGTGGCCCTCGTGGCCCACGTAGACGACGGTGTAGCCCTTGCCGGTGCGCACCTTGACCTCGTGATGGACCTTGGTGACCAGCGGGCACACGGCGTTGACCACGTAACCCCCATGGCCTTCCGCCGCCCGGACGACTTCGGGGGACGAACCGTGCGCCGACAGCATGACCGGCGCACCGGGCGGGACCTCGGCGATGTCGTCGATGAAGACCACGCCGAGGTCGCGGAAGCGCTCCACCACCAAGCGGTTGTGGACGATCTCGTGGTAGCAGTAGACGGGCGGCTCGAAGGCCTGCACCATCCAGGCCAGGGCCTTGATGGCCATCTCCACCCCGGCGCAAAAGCCCCGGGGAGCAGCCAACAACACCCGCTCCACGTGCATGAGACCTACGGTATCGCCATGGTGACGGCGAATAGCCCGGCGGCCCAGCGATGGACGCAGGCGCTCGGGGCATGGGCCATTCCCGACGAGATCCTCGCCGCCGCCCCCGCCTCCCCGTGGTCGTTCCCTCCGGAGCGCTTCGCCCGCATGGCGGCCCGGGCCCTGGCCGATCCAGTGGCGAGCCCGTCCCGGCGTCGGGCGCTGGAGGTGCTGGCCGAGGGCGGCGTGGTGCTCGACGTGGGCGTCGGCGGGGGCGCGGCCAGCCTGCCGTTGTCACCTCCGGCGGCGCTCCTGGTGGGTGTCGACCAGAGTGCGGCCATGCTCGACACCTTCGCCGCCGCCGCCGAGGAGCGGTCCGTGACCCATGCGCAGGTCCAAGGGGGCTGGCCCGACGTCGCCGCCGAGGTCGAGCCGGCCGACGTGGTGGTCTGCCACCACGTGGCCTACAACGTGGCTGATCTGGTTCCGTTCGTGACCGCTCTGACCGCCTCCGCCCGCCGCCGGGTGGTGCTGGAGCTCACCGCCCTTCACCCCCTGACGAGCTCGAACCCGTTGTGGCTCGAGCTCCACGGGGTGGTGCGACCCACTTCGCCCACCGCCGACGACGCCGTGGCCGTGCTCGAGGAGATGGGACTGGCCGTGGGGGTCGAGGCCTTCGAGCGGCCGGTGGCCGAGGGCGACGACGCCGAAGAGGAGCTGGCCGACGTCGTTCCCTTCGTGCGCCGCCAGCTCTGCCTAGGCCCCGAGCGGGACGCTGAGATCGAGTCGCTCCTACGTCGACACGGCCGGGCGCAACTCGGTCGGGTGGTGACGTTGTGGTGGGACACCGCCTGAGGACGGCGTGCAGGTCATATCCTTGACCGGTGACCCCGCCTCGCATCGTTGCCGTCGCGCCTGGGTCGCCGGCCGAGCGGGCCGGGCTTCATCCCGGCGACGAGATCGTTGCCCTGGCCGGCCGGGTCCCTCGTGATGTCATCGAATGGCAGCTCCTGGCTGACGAGGCCGACTTGGAGCTTGAGGTGCGTCGGGGTGGGCTCGACCGAAGCATCACCGTGGCCAAGGCGGCCGGAGCGGCGTTGGGCGCCGAGGTCCACTCGGCGCTGTTCGACCAGGTGCGCACCTGCGACAACCACTGCGAGTTCTGCTTCATCCACCAGCTTCCCCCCGGTCTACGACCCAGCCTCTACCAAAAGGACGACGACTACCGTCTCAGCTTCCTCTACGGGAACTTCACCACCCTCACCCGCTTCACTGAAGCCGACCTGGAGCGGGTGGTCGCCGAGGGGTTGAGCCCGCTCAACGTCAGCATCCACGCCACCGACCCCGAGGTGCGCTCCCGGATGCTGCGCAACCGCCGCGGCGCTACCAGTCTGCGCTGGCTGCGGGCTCTGCTCGACCACGGCGTCACCGTGCATGGCCAGGTGGTGGTGTGCCCGGGGGTGAACGATGGAGAGGTGCTGGAGGACACCCTCGCCGGCGTGCTCGACGAGTACCCGGAGCTGGCTTCGCTGTGCGTGGTGCCCCTCGGGGTGAGCCGGTGGTCCGACGAGTCCTCATTGCGTCCCCATACCTCGGCCGAGGCCGAGGCGGTGGTGGATGCGGTGGAGGTCTGGCAGGAGCTGTACCTTCGGCTGCTGGGCCGGCGCCTGACCTTCGCCGCCGATGAGTACTACCTGCTCGCCGGGCGGGGATTCCCACCCGCTGAGGCCTACGAAGGCTTCGCCATGCACGAGGACGGTGTGGGGATGGCCCGCACCTTCGAGTCGGAGTTTCTCGGACTTCGAGACGAGGCCACCGGCACTCGACCGGGCTTCTTTGCGTGGGTCGACGGCGCCCCCGCCGAGGGCTACCGGGCTCCCCGCCTGGAGCAGTCCCCCGTCATGGCGATGGCCATGCCCGCCACGCCCACGCCCAGGCCCAGGCCGGTCACGCTGTCGCCCCGCGCCCGCCCCCGCCACGCTGCTCGGCCCGTCGCCATCCTCACCGGCACCTACGGGGCCCGGGTGCTCGAGCCGCTGGTGGGTGCGCTTGGGCGCGACGACCTCCGGGTCATTCCGGTGGAGAACCGGTTCTTCGGAGGCAACATCGGCGTCACCGGCCTGTTGGTGGGCGACGACCTGGCCCGGGTGTTGGCTGAGGAGCCCGAGGGACACCAGTACCTGCTTCCCGACGTGTGCCTCTCCGAGGGCCGCTTCCTCGACGGCACGACCCCAGCGGAGCTGCCCCGAGCGGTCGAGGTCATCGCTACCGATGGGCTCGCCCTGCGCCGGGCGCTCGACCAGGCCAGGGTCCGCTCATGACCAAGCTGCCGACCGTCGCCGTGGTGGGGCGCCCCAACGTGGGCAAGTCCACCCTGCTCAACCGCATCGTGGGCCGCAGGGAGGCCATCGTCGAAGAGCGGCCCGGGGTGACCCGTGACCGCAAGGCGGTGGAGGCGGAGTGGTGCGGACGCAGCTTCAGCGTCGTCGACACCGGGGGCTGGTCGGCCACCGGCGGGCCGCTCGATGCCTCGGTGAGCGCCCAGTCGCAACGGGCGTGGTCGGAGGCCGACGTGGTGCTGCTCGTCGTCGACGTCACCGTGGGCCTCACGCCCGGAGATGCGGCGGTGGCCGAGCGGGTCCGCAAGGCCGGCGTTCCCGTCCTCGTGGTGGCCAACAAGGTCGACGGTGAGACCCGCGAGCCCGACGTGTGGGAGTTCGTCAAGCTCGGCCTCGGCGACCCGTGGCCTGTGAGTGCCCTGCACGGCCGGCGCAGCGGTGACCTCCTCGACGAGGTGATCGCCCGTCTGCCGCCCGAGGAGGAAGAGGTGGCGGCCGAGGACGAAACCGAGGATGCTGAGCTCCGGGTGCCGGCGGTGGCCATCGTCGGGCGCCCCAACGTGGGCAAGTCGACGCTGTTCAACCGCCTCATCGGCGACGAGCGCTCGGTCGTCCATGACATGCCGGGAACCACCCGAGACAGCGTGGACACCGAGGTGGAGACGCCCGACGGCCGCATTCGCTTCGTCGACACCGCCGGCATGCGTCGCCGGTCGCGCATCGACGTCCCCACCGAGTACTACTCGCTGGTCCGGGCCCTCCAGGCCGTCGATGCCTCCGATCTGGCCGTGCTGGTGATCGACGCCACCGAGGGCGTGACCCACCAGGATCAGCGTCTGGCCGAACGCATCGACGCAGCCGGATGTCCCACGGTGATCCTGCTCAACAAGTGGGAATTGCTTGACGCCGAGGGTCGGGCCGACGTGACCGCCCAGGTGGCCGACCGCCTGCACTTCCTGTCGACGTCACCGGTCATCAAGGGCAGTGCGCTGACCGGCAAGTCGATCCACAAGCTGACGCCGGCGCTGGCCCAGGCGGTGGATGCCTACCGCCGCCGGGTTCCCACCCGGGAGCTCAACCAGGTCATCCAGGCCGCCCAGGCCGCTCACCCATCGCCGGAAGGTCGCATCCTCTACGCGACCCAGGGCGCCACCGAGCCGCCCACGTTCACCCTCTTCGCCAACCGGGAGCTGGCCCCCACCTACCTGCGCTATCTCGAGCGGGCCGTACGGGAGCACTTCGAGCTGGGGAACACCCCGGTCAAGCTGCGGGTGAGGCGCCGGTAGTGCGAGCGGTCCGGCCGCTCCTCTGGGTGAGGATTGCGCAGTGAGGATTGTGCGACGGTGGGAGCCGGCGGGTGTACGCTTGCGCCACTCATGATCGAGCGCCCGATCCTCGGGATCGTCGCCGTCGCTGCAATCTTGGCCGCCACCGTGTGGGGACGATCGGCTCGGCGCCTGCATCGGGTCTCGGGCCGTATCGACAAGAGCTCAGGGGCTCACTCCGAGGCTGCCCAGGTGGCACGCGCCGTCCTGCTCAAGGACACTCACACCACCATCCTCTACAGCGCCCTGGCCCTGGTGGCCTTGGCGGGGTCGGTGAGCATGTCGGGATGGTCCGACCTTGTCAGCGTGGTGCTGTTCGTGCCTGTCGCCCTGTCCTTGCGCTACTCCCAGCTCCTGCTCAACCACGCCCGCCTCACCGAGAGTCGCAGCCAGCTCGAGCAGCGGGCCCAGGAGGTTCTCACCCAAGAGGCCCTGGCCCCCAAGCGCTGGGCCGCTCGCCTGGCGCCCGAGGAGGTGCCCGAGATCGCCGGCTTCGAGCTGGGCAGCGTCTACGAGGCGGGCACGGGCATGATGGCCGGCGACTTTTACGACGTCTTCCGGGTGGCGCCCACCCGGGTGGCGGCGGTGATCGGCGACGTGGCCGGCCACGGCATCGAACCGTCGATCAGTGCCTTTCAGGCCAAGCATCTGCTGCGGGTGTTCCTGCGCCAGTACCGCGACCCGGCCCAGGCGCTGGAGGAGCTCAACCATCAGATCTCCGGCATGGACCGCGGCGAGGAGTTCATCTCCATGTGCGTGGTCGTCTTCGACACCCAGGCCGGCACCATGCGCTACGCCTCCGCCGGCCATCCCGCCAGCTTCTACTGGCAGGACGGCGAGGTGCGCCCGCTGCGGGCCACCGGTCCGCTGATCTCGCTCGAACCGGTGGCCAGCTACACCAGCCAGGAGATTTCGCTGCAGAGCGGCGACTTGGTCGTGATGTACACCGACGGCCTGGCCGAGGCCCGCAACGGCGAGCAGCTCTTCGGAGAGGAGCGCATCGCCGCTCACCTGCGCCGTGATCCCGACGCCGATCCCGACGTGTTGTGCAAGTCCCTCGTCGAGGCCGCCGCCGACTTCGCCACCTCTCCCGTCACCGACGACATCGCCATCCTCGCCATCCGCCGGGTGTAGATCCCCCGGCGTAGCCTGGCCGGCAGTGCCCTGGTGCGACGAGTGCGACTGCTTCTTGCCCACCGACGCTGTGTCCGCCGCGGGCGCCTGCCCGAGGTGCGGAGCGTCGCTGCCCGCGCCCGCCGCCGGCGGGGACGTCGGCGCCCCCTGGCACTTCAAGCTGTTGGTGGTAGCGGTGGTTGCTTATCTGGGATGGCGGGCGGTCCAGCTGGCAGTCTGGTTGGTTGGCCGGTTCTGACGGAGCCGGGTCCCGTGAGGGCTCGATTGAACGATAGCTTTTAGGTATGGGTGAACGGAGCCCCTTTCCGCACCAGGGACCGCTGGCGCCCGAGCAGGTCTCCGGGCGTGACGATCTGGTGAGGGACCTGGCCGAGCGGTTGACCGAGCGTCGCCTCACCGCCCTGCTCGGGCCCCGTCGCTTCGGCAAGACCAGCGTGCTCAAGCGGGTCACCGCCGACCTGGCCGGGGTGGGGCCGGAGACGGTGTGGATCGATCTCTACGAGCTGAGCTCGATGGCCGACCTCGCCGGAGCCGTCGACCGGGGCCTGGACCAGGTCACCGGCTCGGTGCGGCGTGTCCTCGACTCCATCGCCGGCTCCCTGTCGCTGCGGTTGGGGGTGATGGGCATCGAGCTCTCCAAGAGCCGCCGCGAGCGGCCCGATCCTGTCCTCACCTTGCGATCGCTGCTCGACGTCCTCGTCCGCACCGCCCAGCGTCAGGATCTCATCGTCGTCTTCGACGAGTTCTCCGGCATCGCCAACGTGACCGGGGCCGCCGGGCTCTTGCGCACCGAGCTCCAGCACCACTACCAGGACCTGGCCATCGTCTTCGCCGGTTCGCAACCCTCCACCATGCGGACTCTGTTCACCGACCAGGCTCAGCCCTTCTTCGCCCAGGCCGACCTCATCGAGATCAGCCCTCTCACCGACGCCGCCGTGGCCGACATCGTCGAAGAGGGCTTCGCCTGCACCGGTCGTGGTACCGGAGCGATCACGAGCAGGTTGGTCGCCTTCGCCGACGGCCATCCCCAACGGGCCATGCAGCTGGCTGATGCCCTGTGGCGCCTGACCGACGCCGGCACCTCGGCCCACGACCGCACCTGGGAGGAGGCATTGGCTGGCATCCGGGCCAACGTCGACAACGGCTCCGAACGCCTCTACGCCCTCCTTCCCTCCGGACATCAAAAGTCCCTCCGGGCGTTGGCGGCGGGAGGCAGCGTCTACGGGACTGCGGCGGACGTCCTTGACCTGTCTCCCGGCACGGCCAGCGCCGCCGTCGAGGCCCTGGTCGGCAACGGCTACCTCGCCCGGCGCCAGGGTCGTTTGGTGATCATCGACCCGCTCTTCGCCGACTGGATCAAGCGCCGCTTCCCGGTCTGATGCCGGCTTCGGCGGCATGGTCATGGCGTGGGGCTAACGTCGGGTCATGGCTGCGCCAGGGGGGACCGGAGCGATTGGACCGTTCCCGGACGGGGCCGACACCGACGAGGCTCGCGAGGCCTACGACAAGACCCGGCGCCGGGTTTTGTGGACCCTGCCCTACGGGCTGTACGTGGTTGGCAGCCGGGCGGGCGACCGGCGAAACCTCATGACCTTGAACTGGGCGACGCAGCTCTCCTTTGAGCCCAAGCTGGTGGGCGTGGGGGTGGAGAAGTCGGCCTTCACCCACGAGCTCGTCGACCAGGGCGGGGTGTTCAGCCTGTGCACCGTGTCCCGGGACGACCGGGCCATCGTGCGCAAGTTCACCAAGCCGGTCGAGGTCGACCTGGCGGCCATGACGATGAACGGGTTCGCCTTTCACGATGGCGCCAGCGGCGCCCCCATCCTCGACCAGGCTCCGGGTTACCTCGACTGCGAGGTGCGCCAGCGGGTCGACGCCGGCAACCACAGCTTCTTCGTGGGCGAGGTGATCGACGCCAGCTTCCAGGCTGACGAGGACACGCCGGTCTTGCGCATGGAGGACACACGCATGAACTACGGGGGTTAATGGTTTCGCTGCCTGCCTTCAGCGGCGCCGTGCTCACGGGAGGGGCGAGCCGGCGCATGGGTCGTGACAAGGCGCTGGTCGAGGTGGGGGGAAGGGCTCTGGCGGTCGAGGTGGCCCAGGTGCTGGGCGAGGCAGGAGCCGGGGAGGTGTTCGCCGTGGGCGGCGACCTGGCGGCGCTGCGCCACCTTGGGTTGGCGGCGGTGGCCGATGACCACCCGGGGGAGGGACCGTTGGGGGGGCTCCTCACCGCCCTGGGCCACGCCTCCTCGCCGGTGGTGGTCGTGCTGGCCTGCGACCTCGTCGCCGTCCGGCCCGAGGCCGTCCGCCTGGTGGTGGCTGCGCTGGACGCCGACGGGGACCTGGCCTGCGCCGTCCCCGTCGCCAACGGTCGCCAAGAGCCCCTGCACGGCGCCTGGCGGCGCTCGGCCCGCCCGGCGTTGGCGGCCATGTTCGACCAGGGCGAGCGGGCGATGCACCGCGCCGTCACCGGGCTGGCGGGGGCCGAGGTCCACGGCATTGACGCCGGTGCCCTGGCCGACGCGGACACCCCGGCCGACCTGGCCGCACTGGAGGCGAATGGTTCGGCGTCGATTCCCCTTTCATGAGGGCGGTAGGCCAGAATGGACGGCTATGACTGACGGTCCTGAGCCCGAGATCGACGTCGCCCGCCTAGCCGAGATGCAGGCGGCGGGAGCTTGGGTGCTCGACGTGCGCCAGCCCGACGAGTATCAAGACGGCCACGTTCCCGGAGCCCACCTCATCCCCTTGGATCAGCTAAACGAGCGCCACACCGAGGTTCCCACCGACGAGCAGGTCTACGTGGTTTGTGGAGGGGGCGGGCGCAGTGCGGCGGCCACCGAGGCTCTCAACGGCGCCGGCTATCGGGCGGTGAACGTGGCCGGCGGCACCCGGGGCTGGATCGAGGCCGGCAACCCGGTGGTGAAGGGCACGGAGCCGAGCTGAGGCGAAGCGAATCCGTTCCCGACGACCCTGACGCCGTCGCCGAGCACCGCCTGGTCAGCGACGCCGCCGGCCTGGCCGAGGTGGTCGCCGCCCTCCAGACGGTCCCCGCCTACGCCGTGGACACTGAGTTCCATCGGGAGCGGACGTACTACCCCAAGCTGGCGCTGGTACAGATCGCCTGGGCCGGGGGACTGGTGCTTGTCGACCCCCTTGCCGTCGATCTGTCTCCACTGTCGGGCGTGCTCTCGGGCCCGGGCATGGCGGTCATGCACGCCGCCAGCCAGGACCTCGAGGTGCTACAGCGGGCATGCGGCACCATCCCGGCGGTCTTGTTCGACACGCAGGTGGCGGCCGGATTCCTGGGCTTTTCGACCCCGTCGCTGACTTCGCTGGTCGGCCGGGTGCTCGACGTCGACCTGCCCAAGGCCAACCGGCTGACCGACTGGCTGCGCCGCCCACTGACGCTCGACCAGCAGCGCTACGCCGCCTCCGACGTGATCCACCTCCTCCAGCTGACCGAGCTCTTGCGCCGGGAGCTGGAGGCCACGGGGCGTCTGGCCTGGGCCGAGGCAGAGTGCGAGGAGCTGCGCACCCGGCGCTGGGGCCCACCGAAGCCCGAGGATGCCTGGTTGCGCCTCAAGGATGCCCGTGCCCTGCGGGGGCGCTCGAGGGGAATCGCCCAGGCGGTGGCGGCATGGCGGGAGCGGCGAGCGGCGGAGACCGACCAGCCCGTGCGCTTCGTGCTCTCCGACATGGCCCTGGTGGGCATCGCCAACGCCGCTCCCAAAGATGGCGAACAGCTCGGCCGGGTTCGGGGCCTCGACCCACGTCATGCCCGGGGAGTTCAGGGCCGGGAGATCCTGGCTGCGGTCGAGGAGGGCCGATCGGTGCCGGAGGCGGCGCTGACGACGCCTCGTCGCGACGACCTCGACCGCAACCTGCGTCCCGCTCAGGCGCTACTGGCGGCATGGGTGAGCCAGCTGGGTCGAGAGCTTCGCCTCGATGCCGGCCTGCTCGCCACCCGCAGTGACCTGAGCGCCTTCTTGCAGCGCGAGCCGAGCGCCCGGCTGGCTTCGGGGTGGCGGGCCGAGCTGGTGGGCGGCCCGGCCCAGCGTTTGGTGGCAGGGGAGCTGGCCCTGGCCTTCGACGGGACCGGTGCCCTGGTGCTGGAGCGCCGCACGGGCGATGCGGTCCTCTCCGACCTGCCCCGCCCCACGGCTTCCTGGATCGAGGGCTCCAGCCCCTGAGGCGGTGGAGACCACTCCTGGACCAGAAGGCGGTCGCCAGCGTCAGTCAGGTCGTAGGACGAGGGCTTGGTCGGGGGCGAGGCGCCCGTCCCACCGGGCATGCTCGCCGGCCCCGTCACTGGCCACCTCGACCCGCCAGTCGCCGGCAGTGAGCTTCAGCACCTGGGATGACCCGGTGAAGTTGACCGCCACCATCCGCCGGTCGTCGTCAGCGGTCCGCAGCCAGGCGAGCACGCCCGGGGGCGCCTCCGCCAGCTCGAGTCGGCCGAGGGAGAGGGCCGGGCTCGACCGTCGGGCGGCCAGCAGGCGCCGGTACAGGTGCAGGATCGAACCCTGGTCGTTCCTCAGGGTGGCGACGTTGCGCCGGTCGGCCCGCGGTGGCCACGGGAGCCAGGGCGCCTCGCCCCAGCCGTGGCTCTCCGAAGCGTCCCAGGGGATGGGGGCCCGGCACCCGTCGCGCCCACCCGGGTCGACCACCGCCTCGGGAGCCACGACCGCATCTTCGAGGCCCAGCTCATCGCCGGCGTAGAGGAACGGAGTGCCCGGTAGGCCGAGCAGCAAGACGCTCGCGGCCCGGGCCCGGGCCTCACTGCCGTAGCGGGTGACCGGTCGGGAGATGTCGTGGTTGCCGAGGACCCAGGTGGGCCAGGCGCCGGCGTCGAGGAGATGGCGCTGGACCTCCTCGATAGCGAACCTCCAGGCCCCGGCCTCCCATGGGGCGAACAGCGGTGCGAAGTTGAAGGCGAGGTGGAGCTCGTCGTCGTGGCCGTAGTAGGGCGCCACCCGGGCGGTGTCGAGCAGGTAGACCTCGCCCACCATGACCCGCTCGCCGTCGTAGCTGTCGAGCAGGGCCCGCACGCCCCGCAACAGGGGATGGGTGGCGGCATCGTCGTTGGTGGAGGAGCGCGGCTGACCGGCGGTCTCCTCGGGGTCGTCGGCCAGGGCTGGGTCCTTGCCGATGGCGTGGACGGCATCGGCTCGGAAGCCGTCGACGCCCCGGTCGAGCCAAAAGCGCAGCACCTGGTGCATGGCCTCCACCATCGGGGGGTGCGACCAGTTCAAGTCGGGTTGATCGGGAAGGAAGAGGTGGAGGTAGTACTGGCCGGAGCCGGGATCGAGGGTCCAGGCGGCCACGTCGGTCCCGAACGCCGCCCGCCAGTTGTTGGGGGGCCCACCATCGGGCGCCGGATCGCGCCAGATGTACCACGGGCGATGGGCGCTCTGGGGCGAGGAACGGGCATCGAGGAACCACGGGTGGCGATCGGAGGTGTGGTTGGCCACCCAGTCGATGAGCACCCGCAGCCCCCGGTCGTGGGCCTCGGCCACCAAGAGGTCGAAGTCGGCGAGCGAGCCGAACACCGGATCGACGTCGCAATGGTCGCTCACGTCGTAGCCGAAGTCGGCCATGGGGGAGCGGTAGAAGGGTGAGAGCCAGATGGCGTCGACCCCGAGCCAGCTCAGGTGGTCGAGGTGGCGGCGGATGCCCTTTAGGTCACCCACGGCTGGAACCGGCGAGTCGCCGGAGCCGCTGTCGGCGAAGGACCGGGGATAGATCTGGTAGATCACCGCTGATTTCCACCACGGCTGGTCGGGCATGCTTACGACGATATTGGTTGATCCTTTTGGTCACCCAGGTCAGCCGATAAACTCACTGGGCTGGCCGTTCCGAGGAGGCTTTCGTGGTGAAGAAGGGCCGCCATCGGCGCTATGAAGAGGCTCGGGCGGTGAAGCACGCTACGAGCGAGCTTCGCCTGGGCGACGTCGGGTTCGTCGAGGTAGAGCCGTGCCCGGAATGCGGGGCCAAGCCCGAAGCTGAGCACGCTTCGTGGTGCCTGCACGACGAGGACGACGCTGACGACGAGGCCGCCGACACCGCATAGGTCGACATGCCTGGCGAACCTCCTAGGCTACGGACCGTGCGATCGCCGTGGCAGAAGATGGGTGGCCTGGTCGTCGTCTTGGTGGTGGCCTCGGGCCTGGCCGGCTGCGGCGCTCCCGGAGACGACGGATCCCAGACGGCTTTGGCCCGGGTGGCGAAGCCGGCTTTCGTCTCGCTGCTCGACGGCGAGCAGGCCGACGACGCTGCCGACGCCGTCGTGGACGGTGCCGTCGTGGACGGTGCCGTCGACGTCGCCCTCCCGGCCGATGCGCCCGCACCTACGACGACGCCGGCCGCTCCCGCGGCCGCCACCCTTAGTCCTGTCGCGAGCCCTCGCGCCACCACGCCCCCCACGGTCCCGAGGCCCACGACCACCGCAGCGCCGGTACCCGTAGCCGTGGCCCCGCCTCGGCCTCTCCCCGCTGGCGTCGGTGTCTATGCCGGGCTCGGCACCTGGATCGACGTCTACGACTGGAGCCGGACCTTCGGCGGCAACGGGGCCCTGGTCGAGGTGGCCGACATCGACCGCATGGCCGAGGTCGGGGTGCAGACGCTGTACGTGCAGACGTCGCGCTTCAACGTGGCCGCCGCCATCCTCGAGCCTGAGCGCCTGGAGCCGCTGATCGCCCGAGCACGGGCCCGCGACATGGCCGTGGTGGCCTGGTACCTGCCCACCTTCGTCGACCCCGCCGACGACCTCCGGCGCCTGGTGGCGGCGGCCTCGCTCGATGTCGATGCCGTGGCCGTCGACATCGAGTCACGAGACCTGGCCGACACGGTTGAGCGCAACCGGCGCCTGGTCGATCTCAGCCGCTCGCTGCGCTCGGCGCTTCCCGGGACGGCGCTAGGTGCCATCGTCTTCCCGCCGGTGGTCATGGAGGTGATCAACACCAGCTTCTGGCCCGGCTTCCCGTGGGAGGAGCTGGACCCGTTCTACGACGTGTGGGTGCCCATGGCCTACCAGAGCTTCCGCACGGCGGGGTCGGGCTACCGGGACGGCGGACGCTACACCGCTGAGAACATCGACCGCCTGCGGGCCCACGTCGGAGCCGACGCCGTGATCCACACGGTGGGGGGGATCGCCGACGAGACCAGCCCCGGCGACGTGGATGCCATGGTGGCCGCCGCCTCGCAACGGGGCGCCATCGGAGGCTCCCTCTACGACTGGCGCACCACCGCCCCCAACCTCTGGCCCCACCTCCAGGCCTTCCGCCGCTAGCTCCTTCCCCACCGGCGTTCTTTGTCGCATTTTGCACAGAGGGTGAGCGGGACGCGACAAAGAACGAGAAGAGGGGTCAGCTGAGGGTGACCGCCGGGGACACTCTGGGGCCCTTGGGCTCGGGGCAGGTGGCGGCGTAGACGGCATTGGTGACCTCGGTCATGCGCCGCTCGTTGTCGATGGGGCCGGCCAGGCCATTGCATACAAAGACCATGACCAGGCCCTCGACCGGGTCGCACAGCCCCCGGCTGGAGGCCATGCCGCTGTGACCAAAGGCCCGGTAGCCGATGGAGCCGCTCATGCTGCCGGCGATCTGGACCCCGAGGCCCCAGGGCGGGCTCGACAGGAAGATCCGGTCGAGGACACCGGTGCGGTGACAGGCGGTGAGCAGGTTGACCGTCTCGGGCCGGCGGAAGAGACGGCTGGCATCGTCGAGTAGCAGGGCCTCGTAGAACCGGCCCAGGTCGCCGGCCGGACCTCGCCCGCCGGCTCCGGGCTCCACCTTGGCCCGGTGCCAGGGTTGATCGTGGATGTCCTCGATGTGGTACGGCGCCATGGACAGAGCGCCGTCTTGCATCACCGGCATCATGTGGCCGCTCCAATGCACCGGCGCCAAGCGCTCGCCGAGGCGATCCTGGTCGGTGGGGGGGATGCCGAGCCAGGTGTCGGCCATGCCCGCCGGCGCCAACACCTCTTCGGCCAGGTAGACGTCGATGGGGCGACCGTCGATCACCCGGATGACCTCGCCCAAGATCTTCCAACCCGAGGTGGCGTGGTAGCTGGCCCATGTACCCGGCTCGTAGGTGGCCCGGTGGGCGGCGATGCGGGCTATGGCCTCGTCCCAGGAGAGGTCGGCGTCGAATGTCTCGGCGCTGGCGAAGCCTCCCATGTGGGTGAGGACGTGGCGGATGGTGCAGCCCTCCTTGCCTGCCCCCCAGCCGCTGACATACCGGCTGATCAGGTTGTCGAGACCGAGGGCACCACGCTCCAGGAGCTGAGCCAAGGCCACGGCCGTCAGGGGCTTGGTGGAGGAGTACCACAACATGAGGTGGTCGGGGCGCAGGGCCTGGCCGGGACGGGCCTCGCCCACGGCGACGTCGCAGACCACCTCCCCGCCGACGCTGACGTAGAGCTGGGCGCCGGGGTGCAGGCCTTCCTCGCCCTGGCGCTCGATGAGGGCGATGACGTCGTCGATCGTGGTCGTGTCGACGGCGGTCATGCAGATGCGACCGAGCTCCGCAGGGTCGGGTGAGCCAGGATCGTGACGGTGGCGTCACGCTCGGCCAGAGCCGCCAGTAGGAGGTCGTGGGCGACCGGCCCTACCAGGGCCCCCAGCTCGTCGGCCATGGTGGCTAACACCGTATCGTCACCCACGAACGCTGCCTCCTCCTCGATGCACCACCAGTGGAACTCTTGGCCGCCCTCGTCCCAGTCGCGACGCTTCCACTCCCGCACGGTGGAGGTGACGTGGCCGACCTCGTCGACGCTGTCCACCCGGCGCAGGGGAACCTGCCAGCACACCTCGGGCTTGAGGTCCATGGGCCGAAGGCCGCGGGCTAGCGCGGCCTGGTGCAGGGCACAGCCGGCGCCGGCGGGGAACCCGCCCCGGTTCAACATGATGCAGCCGCCCTCGTGCACTCGGGTCTTCCAGCCCCCGCCTGCAGCCCGGGCCAGGAAGCCCTTACGCCGGGCAACCCCGGCGTACTGCCACTGGTCGGGGGTGAGGGTGGCCACGGCCGCCTCCACGGTGGTCCGGTCGATCTCGTCGCTGAAGTAGGCACCGTGGGAGCAGCAGCCGATGTCGGGGCGGCTGTCGATTCCCGGACAGCCCCGGCCGTAGATGCACGTCCAGCGACTGAGCAGGAAGGTGAGGTCGAACAGCCAGGTGCGGTCTTCCTCGGGGTCTTCGAACGAGAGCCACTCGTGGCGATCTTCCATTCCGCCGAGGATAGAACCGCCGACGACCTCAGTAGGGCGGGGCCAGGCCCTCGAACATGGGAAAGTGGCGGATGTTGGCGGTGGCCAGCGGCAGGCCGAGGAGTTGGGCGGTGGCGGCGATGGCCAAATCGGCGACATCGATCAGTCCGTGGCTCCGGCGATGGGCCCGGCCCAGTTCCCCGGCGCGCCTCGAGATCACATCGTCGACCGCAACCCAGGAGAGGTCGTCGAAGAGCCGGAAGGTCGTGCTGCGCTCGTGGCTGCGCAGACCTCGGATGATCTCGATGCGGCTGACCTCGGAACAGGTAGGTGCGTCGTGAAGGGACTCCAAGTACTGCGTCGCTGCCGGCAGGCCGCGCAGCAGGTCCACGAGCACGGTCGAATCGAGGACCACGCTCATCCCCGCCACCGTCGCTCGAGCTCCTCTGCCCGCTGACGCCCCACCTCCCGCAGCTTGGCGACGTAGGTGGCGCCGTCCTCCAGGTAGGGCGCGCAGCCGGCGGCGGCGCGCACCGCCTCCCGGAACCGCTGCAGCTTGGCGCCCTCGTCGCTGTCGCCGTCGAGATCCCGGTCGATGGCCTTACGGATCAACGCTGACATCGACTGGCCGGTCTGGTGCGCTCGCTCGGTCAGACGCTGATGCTGCTTTTCATCCAGGTAGATCTGCGTCCTGCGCATGATGTACGAATCATACATCGGTGTCGGCAGTCGACAACGCGTGCTCCAGAGTGGCCAGGTCGAGGCCCTCGAAGGTGTCGACGACCAGGGCAGCGCCGTCGAGGGGGTGGTCGGCGGTGTAGTCGTTGACCACCACCACGCACGCCAGGCCGGCGGCTCGCGCCGCCACCAGCCCGTTGGCCGAGTCCTCCACGACCACCACATCGGACGGGGCCAGGCCCAGGCCATCGAGCGCTTGGAGGTAGGCGCTCGGGTCGGGCTTGCGCACCGGTGCCTCGTCGCCGGTGATGACCGGAAAGAAGCGGTCTAGGCCGAAGAGCCGCTGCAGGAGGGGCTCCACCCAGGCTCGCGAACCGGTGGTGGCCACGGCCAGACGCACCCCTGCCCGCTCGATGTCGTCGAGCAGCGCCTCCACGCCGGGGCGGGGGGCCACCCTCCCGGCCGCCACCAACTCCCGAAAGAGCTCGGTCTTGCGGGCATGAAGGCGGGGCACGAGCTCGTCACGCTCGCTCTGGCCCATCCCCTCGCCCTCGAGGTAGCGGTGCAGCCGCTGCTGGCCTCCCGTGGTCTCTAGGAGATTTCCGTAGGGCCCGACGTCCCAGCGGTAGGGGAGGCCGAACTCCTCAAAGGCCAGGTTGGACGCCACCCGGTGCCCGTCCTTCTCGCTGTCGACCAGGGTCCCGTCCACGTCGAAGATCACGGCCTGCATGCCCTGGACCCTAGCGACGCTGCGTGCCGAGATTGCCCCCACCGTCTCCGGTCGACCCCCTTGGTGCTATTCTCTACACATGCGACTGCACATAGAGATCGACGACGAGTTGATCGCCGAGGTCGACCGGCTGACCGGGCCTCGCCAGCGCAGCCAGTTCGTACGGGAGGCCGTGAAGGGAGCGCTCGAGCGACGCCGTCGTTGGGAGCTCATTCGCCGATCTCGCGGCGTCATCGCGTCCCATGGGCACGAATGGGACGATGATCCCGCGGCCTGGGTCCATGCCCAGCGCTTCTCCGATCCCCGCTTCAAGGGGTAGGGAAGGCAGGACCGTGGCCTTCGTCCTCCTCGACTCGACGGTCCTGATCGACTACCTCCGGGGCAGGCCGGTGGTGGACCGGGTGGATGGCCTCGAACGAGTCGGCGACACCCCGATCACCACGGCGGTCAACGTCGAGGAGGTGGTCCGAGGGCTCAAGCCGAGTGAGGCTGAGGACGCCGCGTCGCTGTTCCTCGGTTTGGAGATCGCTTCGATGGGCCGCGCCGAGGGTTGGCAAGCCGGCGCCTGGCGTCGAGAGTACGCCGGCCGAGGGGTCACCCTCTCCCAGGCGGATTGCTTGGTCGCGGCCACCGCATCTACCCGAGGGGCCACGCTGGCGACCGGCAACCCCCGCCACTTCCCGATGCAGGAGATCGTGGTGGAGCACTGGCCGGTGGGAGAGTAGCGGCGGTCGTGTCGGGTGTTCGTACGCTGAGGCCGTGACCACCACATCACCGCCGACCACCACCATCCGGCGCATCGTCCACCTCTTCGGGCCCTACCGACGGGAGGTGGGCGCCATCGTCGCCCTCGTCTTTGTGGGAGCCATCGTCGGCGTGGTCAACCCCCTGCTCATCAAGGTGGTGTTCGACACCGCCCTGTTCCCGCCCGGCAGCGGCGGGCCGAACCTCGACCGGTTGTGGTGGCTCGTCGCCGTGATGGTGACCCTGCCGGTGATCGGCGGCGCGGTGGGTCTGGTCCAGTCGTGGCGGGCCAACATCGTCGGCCAACGGGTCATGCGTGATCTGCGTGAGCGGCTGTTCGAGCACCTCCAGCACCTGTCGCTGCGGTTCTTCACCGACACCCGGACCGGTGAGATTCAGTCTCGCCTTACCAACGACGTGGGTGGCGTCCAGACGGTGGTGACCTCGACGCTGTCCGACGTCTTGTCCAACGTCGTCATCATGGCCAGCGCCCTGGTGGCCATGGCCGTGCTGTCGTGGCCATTGACGCTCCTGACGCTGCTCACCATGCCCGTGTTCGGCTGGGTCTCCAAGCTGGTGGGAGAGCGCCGGCGCCGCGTCACCGCCGAAGCCCAAGAGACGATGGCCGACGTCAGCGCCGTAACCCAAGAGACGCTGTCGGTCTCGGGCATCCTCCTGGCCAAGCTCTTCGGTCGCAGCAAGGAGGAAGCCGCTCGCTTCGGCCGGCACAACCAGCGCCTGGCCGACCTGTCAGTCCGCCAACAGATGATCAGCCAGTCCTTCTTCACCGTGATCTTCACCTTCTTGTCGGCCACGCCGGCCTTGGTGTATCTCGTGGCCGGGTTGGTGATCGCCCGGGGCAACGCCTCGATCTCGGCCGGCACCATCGTGGCCTTCACCACCCTGCAGACCCGGCTGTTCTTTCCCTTCAGCCGGCTGCTCGAGGTGTCGGTGGAGCTGCGCTCCTCCCTGGCCCTGTTCGATCGCATCTTCGGCTACCTAGATCTGCGCCAGGACATCACCGAGGCGCCCGACGCCGTGAGCATCGAGCCTCAAGAGGCGAGGGGCCACGTTCGCTTCCGTCACGTCAGCTTCCGCTACGACGAGGGTCAGACGGTCGTAGCCGTAGCCGTAGCCGTAGCCGCACTGCCAGCCGACGATGTGGCGGCCGACGCCGAGGCTGCTCCCGGCCGGACGTGGGCCCTCGACGACGTCGACTTCGAGGTGCTTCCCGGCCAGCTCGCCGCCCTGGTGGGTCCGAGCGGGGCGGGCAAGAGCACCATCTCCTCGCTCCTGCCCCGGCTCTACGACGTCACGGGTGGTGGCGTGGAGATCGACGGCATCGACGTCCGCCGCCTGCGGACCGACTCCCTGGCCGGCGTCGTGGGCATGGTCACCCAGGAGAGCTACCTGTTCCACGCCAGCGTGCGCGACAACCTGCGCTACGGCAAGCCCGACGCCACCGACGAGGAGCTCGAGGCCGCGGCCCGGTCCGCCCACATCTGGGAGCGCATCGAGCAGTTCCCCGACGGTCTCGACACCAGGGTGGGCGAGCGAGGGTACCGCCTGTCAGGCGGTGAGAAGCAGCGCATCGCCATCGCCCGGGTGATCCTTCACGATCCCCGCGTCCTCATCCTCGACGAGGCGACGTCTGCGCTCGACACCACCAGTGAACGACTGGTGCAGGCGGCCCTGGAGCCCCTCATGCGGGGGCGCACGACCATCGCCGTGGCCCATCGCCTGTCGACCATCCGAGCGGCCGACGTCATCTTTGCCGTCGACCGCGGACGCATCGTCGAGCAGGGCAGCCACGAGGAGCTGGTGGCCCGCGGTGGCCTCTACGCCAGCCTCTATCACCAGCAGTTCGAGGGCGGCCGGGTCGAGGCCCACTGCGCCGACGGGCTGGTCCTGGCCTCGGGCGAGGCGGTCAGCGAGGCTCCGGTCCAAGCGTAGAAGGCTGGACCAATGGCCGGGGCGGCCAGATTCACCGTCACCGATGCTGTCTCGTTCGTACGCCTCGGAGGTTTTGGAACCCTGAGAGTTCGCTCGTCACCACGATCCGTTGGGACTGTCGTGCGGTGGCGGCGATGATCAAGTCGTGGGCGCCTCGGGGAGTCCCTTGTCGGCGCACCTCGGCCAAGAGGGCGGCGTGGACTTCAGCCACCTCGATGTCGTAGTCGATGACGGGAATGACCTCGAGGATGTCGACGAGGAAGGACTCCCTGCGGAGACGCCGACGTTCGTCAGCGAGGATGGCACCAACGCGAAGCTCGGCGATGGTGATGGCGGCGACGGCCACGTCGTCATCGTCGTCGACGACCGCATCCAGTGCGTCGCCAGAACGTTCGGCGCCGATCAGCAACGTGGTGTCGAAGAGGAGGCGGCTCACTCTCGGTGATCGACCTCGACCGACGAACGCAGGGCGCCCAGATCGTCAGCCCATGCCGGGTCATGTGAGTGACGGCGGAGAAGCGCTTTGGCCGCAGCGCCTCGCCCGTGCGCCACCGGTTCGAGGTGGGCGACCGCTCTTCCCCGGCGGACGATGGTGAAACGCTCGCCTCGATGCTCGATCGCATCGAGGAGGTCAGCGAAGTTCCTGGCTGCGTCGGTGGCAGTCACATCGGCCATGCGATCAGACTATCTGATCTCCGGTCCTCATCGACCCAGGTGGCTATGCGGAAGCGCCGTCCTCTTCGACGATGCGGTCCTCCTCGGCGGCGGTGGGCGGTGGCGACGGGCGCGCCGGCGCGCTGGGGAGGTCGTTGAGGGCGTCGAGGAGGGCACGGAGGCGGCCGAAGCCATGGCGGTCGAAGCGCATGGCCACCCGAGGCAGCTCGAGGTGGTCCTTGCCCGACACCTCCGGGGGGAACGGCCCGCTGCGCTCGATGCGGCCATCGACGATGTCGGCGAAGTCCTCGCTCAGCCGGCTGAGCTCGGCCCGGGTGGGAGCGGCGTGGAGGCGCACGACCAGGCGGTCACCGACGTAGCGCAGTGAGTGAAAGTTGCGGTAGAAGCGCTCGATCTCGCTCACGGCGGTGGCGACGCTGTCGGTGATGCGGTACAGCGCAAAATCCTCACGGGAGATCATGGCGTTGCCCGCCACCTCGTGATCGACGAAGCGCTGCCAGCCGTCCCAGTAGCTGCCGCCCGGGGTGTCGAGGAGGACGATGGGCACGGGCTCGGCCTTGCCCGTCTGGACCAGGGTGAGGAGCTCGAAGGTCTCGTCAAGGGTGCCGAATCCGCCCGGCAGGGCCACGAAGGCGGCCGACTCCTTGATCAGCATCAGCTTGCGGGTGAAGAAGTACTTCATCTCGATGAGCTTGTCGTCGCCCAGGATGAACGGGTTGGCCCCGCCCTCGAAGGGCAGACGGATGAGCACCCCGATGGCATTCTCTCGACCGGCACCCTCCATGCCCGCAGCCATGATCCCCGGCCCGGCCCCGGTGACCACCATCCATCCCCGATCGGCCAGCTCGGCCGCCAGGTCGTGGGTCTGGGCGTAGAGCGGATCGTCGGAGGTGGTGCGGGCCGACCCGAAGATGGTCACCTTGGGCACGTCCCGGTAGGGGGCGAACATGTGAAAGGCCGCACGCATCTCCTGGAGGGCGGCGTTGGTGATCTTGAGGTCGAGGCGGTGGGCCCCGTCCCCGGCCAGCAGCACGGCCGTGGCCAGGATTTCGAAGAGCTGGTCGCGATCGTCGGTGGCCCCCACCTCGTCGAGCAGCTCGACCAGGCGGGCGTCGAGGTCGTCGTCTCCGGTCCGCTTGGCCGGAAGCCGCTTGCTCACCGCGGTGCGGCCGGCTGGGGCTGGGGCTGGGGCCGACCCTCGACCGGGCCGTACAGCGTCGTGCGCTGCGCCAGGTGCCGGCCCAGGGGCTCGACCCATTCGGCGAAACGCTGGCCGGTCATGGCCTGGCCGTGGGCGGCACCGGCGGCCCGGGAGATGTTCTCGTCCATGAGCGTGCCCCCGAGGTCGTCGGCGCCGGCGGCCAGGGCCTGGCGGGCACCGTCGCGGCCCATCTTCACCCAGGACACCTGGATGTGGTCGATGTCGCCCCGGTAGGCGATGCGCCCCACGGCGTGCATGAGCAAAGCTTCTCGGAAGGTGGGGCCCCGGCGGCTGTGGCGCTGGAGGTAGAGGGGGGCGGCCATGTGCACGAAGGGCAAGGGCACGAACTCGGTGAAGCCGCCGGTCTGGCGCTGCAGGGCCCGGGTGCGCAGCAGATGGCGGGCCCAGTGCTTTGGCCCTTCGATCGAACCGAACATGACGGTGACGTTGGAGCGGAGCCCGACGCCATGGGCCACCCGGTGGGCCTCCAGCCACTCCTCGGTGTTCACCTTGTCGGGGCACAGAACGGCCCGCACCTCGTCGTCGAGGATCTCGGCGGCGGTGCCCGGCAGCGTCTTGAGCCCGGCCTCGGCCAGCCGGCGTAGGTAGCTCTCGAGGGGCTCACCCAGCCGGCGTGCCCCTTCGGTCACCTCCAGGGCGGTGAATCCGTGGATGTGGATGCCGGGGGCGACGTCGCTGACCGCCCGCGCCACCCGCACGTAGTAGTCACCGTCGAAGTCGGGGTGGATGCCGCCCTGAAGGCAGACCTCGGTGGCCCCCTGGTCGACGGCCTCGACCACCCGCTGCTGGATCTCGTCGATGGACAATAGGTAGGGGGCACCCCGCAGGTTGAGCGACAGCGGGCCTTTGGAAAAGGCGCAGAAGCGGCACTTGAACGTGCACACGTTGGTGTAGTTGATGTTGCGGTTGGCCACCCAGGTGACGGTGTCGCCCACCACCTCGGCCCGCAGGCGGTCGGCCACCCCAGCCACGGAGGTCACCTCGGGTCCCCGGGCCGAGAACAGGGTGACGATCTCGTCCTCGCCCACCTCCTCGCCGGCCTCCACCCCGGCCAGCACCTCCGCCACCGCCGACCCCCCAGCCGTTCTTTGTCGGCTCAGCAGTGTGGCGCACTGCTGAGCCGACAAAGTTCGGAGGGGCAGCAGTATCGGGGGGGTGTCCTCGGCGCCGGCGTGCCACGGGTGATCGCGGGCCAGGCCCTCGGCGTCGCTGCGGTCGAGGACGGGGAAGCGCAACGCCGGGTCGAGCCAGCGCGCTGGGTCCGAGGCGTGTTCGGGGTAGACGGTCAGGCGGGGGGCGAGGGTGAAGCCACGCGCCTCGGTGGCCTCCCCCAGACGGTCGATCTCCGGCCAGGGCCGCTCCGGGTTGACGTGGTCGGGGGTGACGGGGGAGATCCCGCCCCAGTCGTCGATCCCGGCGTCGAGCAGCCCGGCGAAGTCGTCGCTGAGGTTGGGCGGGGCCTGGAGGTGGACCTCGGGCGCCAGGATCAGGCGGGCGGCGGCCACCGACCAGGCCAGCTCGTCGGTGGGGCAGGCGGGGGAGCGGTGCATGGCCGTGCCCCCCTTGGGCACGAAGTTCTGGACGATGACCTCCTGCACGTGGCCGTGGCGCCGGTGGGACTCGGCGATGACCTTTAGGGCCTGCACCCGGTCGGCCCGGGATTCCCCGATGCCCACCAGGATCCCGGTGGTGAAGGGGATGGCCAGCTTCCCGGCCGCTTCCAGCGTGGCCAGCCGCCGCTCGGGCGACTTGTCGGGAGCGCCGCGATGGGCGACCAGATCCGCCCGGAGCGACTCCACCATCATTCCCTGGGAGGCCGTCACCGGTCGCAGCCGGGCCAGCTCTGCGGCATCGAGGGCGCCGGCGTTGGCGTGGGGCAATAGCCCGGTCTCGTCCAGGACCAAGGCGCAGGCGGCGATCAGGTAGTCGACCGTGGTCTCGTGGCCGTGACCCCCGAGCCACTCCCGGGCCTGGGGGTAGCGAAGCTCGGGGCGCTCGCCCAGCGTGAAGAGGGCCTCGTGGCAGCCGGCGGCCACACCGGCCCGGGCGATGTCGAGCACCTCGTCGAGGCTCAGGTACGGCGCCGCCGACCGGGCCGGAGGCTGGGCGAAGGTGCAGTAGCCGCAGCGGTCGCGGCACAGGTGGGTGAGGGGGATGAACACCTTGGGGGAGTAGGTGACCCGGCGGCCGTGGGCACGGTCACGCACCTCGGCGGCCTCTCCCAACAGGCGGTCGAGAGGCAGGTCGAGGATCTCTTCGCCGTTCACGCTCACCTCCACGACCCTACGGGACCCGGTGCTTCGACCTCCGCCGAGAACCAGGACCCAAGCACTCAGGTTCGGGCCAAGGCCCGGGTGAAGACCGGGTCGGGCTTCAGGTGCAACAGTGCTTCCGCCAGCAGTCCTTCGGTGGTGGGCGGTGACGAGGCCGTCTCGGAGCGCCACTCCTCCTGACCGGAACGATCCAAGGTTATGGAGACGGCACCGGGCCCGCTCTCGACCGCCAGGCGGAAGCCCTCGCCGGCCAAGAAGACCGCCAGCGGAGCGTCGTCCTCATTCTCGGTAACCGTCGCGGCCGAGAGGCGGTCGCCCAGCCACCCGGCTAGCAGCACCCGCTCCACCTCGGGCCCGGCGGCGGTGGCCGACGTCACCTGATCGAGCAGGCCGGCCACCTCCGGTTGGCGCACGCATGAGGCTAGGCGTCGGCGCAGCGGACCCAGGCGAAGCCAGGCGAGGTCGACGACCGGCGTGCGCTGGTGGAGCCGGGCCACGGCCGGGAGGCGGGACCGGCCCCCGGCGGCCACGGTGTCGACCACCAGGTGGTCGGCCAGGCCGATGAGGCGGCTGCGAGCGGGCGGAAGTCGCTCCCGGCACCACACCACCACCGGGAGATCGGGCAGGGTGAGGGGCTCCACCAGGGAGTCCAGGTGCGAGGTCACCGGCCCGGCCACCTCCAAGGCGACGTCGTCGATACCCATGTCGCGACCTCCCCGGGACTGCAAGTGGACCCCCACCCGTGCATCCAGGCGATGGTGGTGGCCTCCCAGTACCCGCACCACCACCACCCGGGTGGGCTGGACCATGCCGAGGCGGTGCACGGTGTCGAAGACCTCGTCAACCTCCACGCTTTCGCCGCCCACGGCCAGCAGGGTCAGCAGCGAGGTTCGTACCGCACCCCGGGGGTCGCACTGGCGTAACCGGTCGAGGGCGGCCAGCACGGGGCCCATGGTCGTGTCTTGCTGGCGCCAGGTCCCCAGCGTGGTCACCTGGGCGACGGCGGCCACGGCTAGGGCCGGCGCCAGTGGTGACCACCGGCTTCGAGCAACTGGTCAGCTTCGACCGGTCCCCAGGTGCCGGCGTCGTAGCCGGCAGGCGGAGCACCGTCTTGTGCCCAGGCGTCGAGCAAGGGCTGGACGATGCGCCAGGCCTGTTCGACCTCATCGGAGCGGATGAACAGGGTCGGGTCGCCGAGGAGGGCGTCGAGCAGCAACCGCTCGTAAGCCTCCGGTGGCTCCTCGGCGAAGGCGGCGCCATAGGAGAAGTCCATAGAGACGCTGCGCACGTCGAAGGCCTGGCCGGGAACCTTGGCCCCGAAGCGCAGCGTGATGCCCTCGTCGGGCTGGATGCGCAGCACGAGGGCGTTGGGGCCGAGCTCGGTCACCTGGGTGGAGGCGAAGGGAAGGTGGGGCACCCCGGAGAACTGCAGGGCCACCTCGGTGACCCGTCGTGGCAGGCACTTGCCGGTGCGTAGATAGAACGGGACCCCGGCCCAGCGCCAGTTGTCGATGTGCAGACGCATGGCCAGGTAGGTCTCGGTCCGGCTGTCGGCGGCCACGCCCTCCTCCTCGTGGTATCCGGGCACCTGGGTGCCACCGACCCAGCCCGTCCGGTACTGGCCCCGGACCACCTCGGCCGCCACCTCGGTGCGATCGAGGAGGTCGACGGCGCCGAGGGCCTTGACCTTCTCGTCGCGAATGCCCTTGGGGGACATGGTCGCCGGCGGCTCCATGGCGGTGAGGGCCAGGACCTGGAGGAGGTGGTTCTGCATGATGTCGCGTAGCGCCCCGGCGTCTTCGTAGAAGCCGGCCCGGTGGCCGACTCCTTCGGATTCAGCCACGGTGATCTGGACCGACTCGACGTAGCGACGGTTCCACACCGGCTCGAAGATGGAGTTGGCAAAGCGCAGGGCGAGGACGTTCTGCACCGTTTCCTTCCCCAGGTAGTGGTCGATGCGGTACAGCTGGTCCTCGTCGAGCACCTCGTGGAGGCGGTGGTCGAGAGCCCGGGCGCTGTCGAGGTCGCGACCGAAGGGCTTTTCGATGACGACCCGGGCGAACTCGCCACCTGTCGCTGGGCGGTGCAGGCCTACGCTGCCGAGTTGGCCCACCACGTCGGCGAACACTCCCGGAGGGGTCGACAGGTAGTACAGACGGTTACCGCTCGTTCCCCGGTCGCGGTCGAGGTCCTCGATCAGCTCAGCCAGCCGCTTGTAGGTGGCGACGTCGTCGTAGCCGCCGCTGACGTAGTGCAGCCCCGCCTCCAGCTCGGTCCACGCCCGTTGGTCGACCTCTCCGTCGCCGGCCGCGGCCTGCACCGCATCGGCCATCCTCTGGCGGAAGCCCTCGTCCCCGAGGTCGCTGCGACCCACGCCCACGATCGACGTACCGGCCGCCAGTTGGTCGCGGACCATCAGGTTCTGGAGGGCGGGCATGAGCTTGCGCCGGGTGAGGTCGCCGCTGGCGCCGAAGATGACGATGACGGCGGGAGCGGCAGCCCGCTCGATTCCCAGCCCCTCGGCCAGGGTTTGGGAATCGCTCACCGCTGCGACAGCTCAGCCGCCTTGGCCGAGAGGGCGTCGATGCCCTGGTCGAAGGACTTGGCGAAGGCAGCCACCCCTTCCTCCTCCAGCACCCGGCTGACGTCGTCGAGGTCGATCCCGAGCGCGGCCAGGCGCTCGAACAGCCTTTCGGCCTCGTCGGCGCCCTCCTCGGCGGTGGCCGCCAACGTGCCGTGGTCGTCGAACGCCTCCAGGGTGGCCACCGGCAAGGTGTTGACGGTGTCCGGACCGATGAGCTCATCGACGTAGAGGGTGTCGGGGTAGTCGGGGTTCTTGGTGGAGGTGGACGCCCACAGCGGCCGCTGGACCTGCGCCCCCTTGGCCGCCAGCGCCTCCCACCGGGGCCCGGAGAAGGTCTGGCGGAAGGCTCGGTAGGCCAGCTTGGCCTGGGCCAGGGCGGCCCGGCCCCGCAGCTCGAGCGCCTCGGGTGTGGCGATGGCTTCCAGACGCCGGTCGACCTCGACGTCGACCCGGCTGATGAAGAACGACGCCACGCTGTGTACCCGCGGCAGCGACGCCGCGCCGTGGTCGCCGGCCTCCAGCTCCTCGAGGCCGGACAGGTAGGCCTCCATGACCTCCCCGTAGCGCTCCAGGCTGAAGATGAGGGTGATGTTGATGCTCGCACCTTGGGCGATCATGCGCTGGATGGCGGGGATCCCTTTCGCCGTAGCGGGGATCTTGACCAGGAGGTTGGGGCGGGAGAGGTCGGTGTGGAAGCGCCGGGCCGCCTCCACCGAACCCTCAGTGTCATGGGCCAGGTCGGGGGCCAACTCCAGGCTCACGTAGCCGTCGGTCCCCCCGCTCTCGTGGAACAAGGGAGTGAACATGTCGAGCGCGTCGGCCACGTCGCTGGCGGCCATGGCCCAATAGGCCCGCACCGCCGAGCAACCGTCCTTGGAAAGCTGGGTGAACTGGTCGTCGTAGGCGCTGCCGGCGGCCATGGCCTTCTGAAAGATCGAGGGGTTGGAGGTGACCCCCCGCACCCCCCGGTCGATCCAGTGCTGCAACGTGCCGTCGGCCAGCCAGTCCCGCCGTAGGTCGTCGAGCCAGGGACTCTGGCCGTGCTGTCGGTACAGGTCGGTGAGCTTGGTCATGACCTTTCTCCTATCCCGAAAGGCCTCGTCCTAGGCACTCTCAGGCACGGGTACGCCTAACGCCGCACCCTTCTAGGAGCTGGTCTAGGAGCTGGCGAGCTTGCGGGCAGCGGCGGCGATGTGCTCGGCGTCGAGGCCCGCAGCAGCCACCAGCTCGTCGGGCTTGCCCGATCCGGGCATCTCCCGCACGGCCAGCTTGACCACTCGGGTGTGTTCGTCGGAGTCGGCGAACACCTCCATGACGGCATCGCCGAGGCCACCTTCGGGCCAGTGGTCCTCCACCGTGAGCACCCGATTGCCGGCGGAACGGGCGGCAGCTCGCAGCCCATCGGCGTCGATGGGCTTGACCGAATAGGCATCGACGACCTGCACCTCGATCCCCTCGCCGGCCAGGGTCTCGGCCGCCTTGAGCGCCTCGTGCAAGGTGATGCCGGCCGACACAATCACGGCTTGGGCGCCATCGGCCTCCCGCACCACCTTGCTCCCGCCTACCTCGAAGCTCTCGTCAGGGCCGTAGATCACCGGGGTGTTGCCCCGGGTGGTGCGCAGGTACCGGAAGCCTTTGACGTCGGCCATCAGGGCCACCAGGGCGGCCGTCTGGTTGGCGTCGCAGGGGTAGAGGATGGTGCTGCCGAAGACGGCCCGGAACGAGGCGATGTCCTCCAGGCCCATCTGCGACGGCCCGTCCTCGCCGATGGACACCCCGACATGGGAGCCCACCAGGCAGATGTCGGACCGGCTCACCGCCGCCATGCGCACGAAGTCGTAGGCCCGGGTGAAGAAGGCGGCAAAGCTGGAGGCGAAGGGGGTGTAGCCCCGGACCGACAGTCCCACGGCTGCGGCCACCAACTGTTGCTCGGCGATGTACATCTCGAAGAACCGCTCGGGATGAGCATCCTTGAAGATCTCGGCGAAGGTGGAGTTGCTGACCTCGCCGTCGAGGGCGACGACGTCACCCCGAGCCGAGCCGAGGGCCGCCAACGCCTCGCCGTAGGCCTTGCGGGTGGCCACCGAGGCACCCAGCTCGTAGCGGGGCAGCTCCAGCTTCCCCGTCTCGAAGGTGTGCGGCGCATCGCTGCCTTCGGGCTTGGCCACCTCCACCTGGAGCTCGCGTTCGCCCCCCAGCTCGGCGATGGCCTCGTCGCGGTCGGCCAGGGGCTTGCCGTGGGCATCGTCTTTGTCCTCCACGGCGGCCACGCCCTTGCCCTTCTTGGTCTGGGCCACGATGACCGTGGGCTTGTCGGTGGTGGCCACCGCCTCGGCGTAGGCGGCGTCGATGGCGGTCACGTCGTGACCGTCGACGGTGATGGCGTGCCAACCGAAGGCCCGGGCCCGCTCGGCGTAGCTGTCGAGGTCCCAGCCGTGCATGGTCTCGCCTCGCTGTCCAAGGCGGTTCACGTCGATGATGGCGGTGAGGTTGGACAGCCCGGCATGGGCGGCGTGCTCGAACGCCTCCCACATGGAGCCTTCGGCCATCTCGCTGTCCCCGCAGAGCACCCACACCCGGTAGGGAAGGCGATCGAGCTTCTTTCCCGCCAGCGCCACGCCTACTCCGATGGGCAGGCCTTGGCCGAGCGACCCGGTGGCCACGTCGACCCAGGGCAGGATGGGCGTGGGGTGGCCCTCGAAGCGGCTGCCGTGGACCCGAAAGCTGAGCAGGTCGTCATCAGAGGCGGCACCTACCGCCTTGTAGATGCTGTAGAGCAGGGGCGAGGCGTGGCCCTTGGAGAAGATCAGGTGATCGTTGTTGGGGTTCTCCGGCTCGGCGAAGTCGTAGTGAAGGTACTTGCTGATCAGCACGGCCATGAGGTCGGCGGCCGACATCGAGGACGTGGGGTGACCCGACTTCGGCCCTGCCGCGGCTCGCACCGAATCGACCCGAAGCTGCTGGCCGAGCTCTTCCCACTGCTGCACTTCGTTCATGCCCACCCCTCCGTTGCCTTGCGGTTTCCGGTCGACCTTTACCCTATCCGGCCCTCTGCTCCCGGTGCCCAGCCGGGGAGGAGCGGTCAGCGAGGGTCGGAGAAGAGAGCGACCGAAGCGGTGAAGCCGTGCAGGAAGCTGGTGCCGCCCACCGGACCGATTTCGCCGGCGCAGGACATGCCGGCCAGGGGGGCACCCTCCAGGGCGTCGCTGACGATGCCGGCGTCGTGGTCGGCCTCGCCGAAGAGTTCCGTGCCCCGACCGTTGCAGGTGAACAACAAGGCGCCCTCGCCCCAGCCCGACGCCATCAGCTCGCGGAGGTCCTCGTCAGCGGAGTCGGCGTCTCGGACCTGGAACTGCACGGTGTCGCCCACGTCGATCTGGTCGCCCACGGCCACGGCCAAGGTGGTGCGGTCGGCGCCGAGCACGCTACGGATCAGGAAGTCACCCCTGGCGTAGTCGAGCTTGTGCTCGTCGATTACCCGGCCCAGGTGCAGGCCCTTTTGGGCCAGGGCCAACTCGCCCGGGCCCAGCGACGCCACCAGCTCCTGGACCCGGTCGAGGGCGGGGCGACCGGCCAGCTCGTGGATGAGGTGACGCTCGCCCCGGGTGATGGTCATGGGGTCGCCGATGGGTCGACAGCCTTGGGAGACCACGGTGGTGACGTCGACCCCACCGACCACCACTGCCACCCCTCCGTCGGAGAAGACCTCGGAGCCCAGCACCAAGCGGTTGCCGCCCGGCCCTTGGGCAGCCGAGGCCAGACCGCCGACCACCGGCAGGGTGAGGCCCACCTGCTCGCGCAGCCCGGTGAGGAAGGAGTCGGCCGGGAAGCTGTAGGGGTCAGCCAACACGAGCACGACCCGACGGTCGTCAGCCAGCAGCTCGGGTGAGGGGACGCCGGCGATCACGGCTTGACCATCGCGCTCCTCGGTGGTGAGGCGCAGGGGAGTGACGCTGGCGACCCGGGCCGCCCACAGCGAGATGGCGGATCCGCCCTCCACCTCGTGCTCGCCGCCCACCACCGAGCCGGCCGTGCAGCCGATGAGCACGTCGGGTGCCAGGAGCGAACGCACCGCCCCGGCGATGTCCTCCAGGGCCCCGGCGTGGGAGGCGCTGACGAACAGGATGGCGAGGTCGGGCGCCTCCCCGATCCGGTCGAGGACCGCACCGGTGACCTCGCCGACGGCCTGGGTGGCGAGCGGGTGCTGGGACAAGGCGGCGGCAAAGGGCATATCCCCGGCGACCCTATCGACGGTCCCCGCGCCGCGTGGTCATCCTGGCCGCCTCCACCGATGGGTATCCTGAGCGGCGATGGTGACGGCCGAGACGGCTCCGACGACGCGTGACTCCATCCTCACCGCCGCCACTCGGGCGTTCGCCGAGCACGGCTACGACGGCACCGCCCTGAGCCAGATCGCCGATGCCGTCGGGATCCGCCGTCCGAGCTTGCTCCACCACTTTGTCTCCAAGGAGGCGCTGTACCAGGAGGTATTCACCCGCCAGCTCGGCGACTGGGCGGTGCGGGTGGAGGAGGCCGTCGACAGCCCTCGCGAAGGTTGGAAGCTCGTCGACCACGTCATCGAAGCCGGGTTCAGCTTCTTCCAGGAGAACCCGGACTTCGTCCGCCTCGTCCGCCGCGAAGCCATCGAAGGCGGCAACCGCTTGGGCATCGACCTCGGAGCCGCCCTGCGTCCGCACCTCCAGCGCGCCGTGGCCTTCTTCGAACAGGAGATGGCCGCCGGCCGCTTCCGCCGTCACGATCCCGAGCAGCTTCTTCTGACCGGCTACGGCTCGCTGTTGAGCTACTTCAGCGACGCTCCCTTCCTGGAGGGGCTCCTCGGAGAGGATCCCCTGGCCGAAGCCGCACTGGCTCGACGTCTGGAGCATGTCCGAGCCTTCTTCCGGGCCGCCCTCGAGCCCTAGCTAGAAGGCAGCGGTCACGCCGGACGGAGTAGGGCCCCGGAGGTGACCAATTCCACTGACAGCGTGCGATAGCCGCCCTCGTCGAAGAGCACGGTCATGGCGTCGGTCTCATAGCCGATCACCTGGCCTTCGCCCCACTGCGCGTGGGCGACACGCGTGTCGAGCGGGAAGGGTTGGTCGCCGCTCTCGCCGGCCAGGCCATCGTCACAGTTGTCGCATCGCTCGCAGTTCTCTTCTGCCGGTTGGCCGAAATACCCGAGGATGCTCCGCCACCGACACGAGTTGGTGGCGAGGTAGCGATGCATCATCTCGCCCCTCGACCGCTCGGCGGTGCGGTAGAGCTCGTGGGCATCGGCGGCGGCTCGGGCCGCCTGGGCCGGTGGCGGCCCGCCCTCGATCGACCCCGCCGCACCGTCGCCGTCGACGGTGATCGCTCCGACCTTCGCCAGCAGGTCCAAGGCGATCGTGACCCGGGTGGCGGGGATGTCGGCCAACCCGGCCAGGGCGGATGTAGGTAGCGGCTCAAGGGCGGAGTCGATAGCCGAGGCCAGGTGCTCGAGCACCTCGACGGGCATCTTCGCCGTCCCCGAGAAGAATCGACGACCGCCGGCGTCGGTGACGCTGTGGAACAGCACGGCTCGGGCGGCGGCGCCGTCTCGTCCCGCCCGTCCGAACTCCTGGTAGTAGGCGTCCAGCGACTCCGGCGGGTCGGCGTGGAGGACCCAGCGGACATGGGGGGCATCGATGCCCATGCCGAAGGCGATGGTGGCTACGACCACGAAGGGTCGCTCCTCGAGGAACCGCTCGTGGACCTCGTCCCGCCGCGTGGCGGTGAGACCGGCGTGGTAGGCGGCGGCATCTCGGGAGCGCGATGCCAGCATCTCGGCCAGCTCCTCGCTCTGGCGCCTGGTGGCCACGTACACGATCCCCGTGCCCTCCAGCGACGCTGCCTTCTCCAGAAGCGTGTTCTGAGCCAGCTCGACCTCGGTGAAGGTGTCGACCTCGAGGTGGATGTTGGGACGGAAGAAGCCACGGACCACCTCCACGGGGTCGCGCATTCCCAGCTGCTCGATGATCTCCCGACGGACAGGGGGCGCTGCCGTGGCCGTGAGCGCGAGTATCTGGGGACGACCGAGGGCCTCGAGCACATCGCTCAGACGGAGGTACTCGGGTCGGAAGTCGTGGCCCCAGCTGCTGATGCAGTGGGCCTCGTCCACCACGACCAGCGAGGGCTCGGCTGCGGTGATCCGTTCCCGAGTCTCCTCGTTGGCCAGCTGCTCGGGGGCGACGAAGACGAACTCGATGTCGCCCTCGCCGAGATCTTCGAAGGTTTCCCGGCGCTGGCTTTGGGTCATCGAGGAATTGACCAGGGCTGCACCGCCCAGGCGTCCGCCGATTGACGCCACCTGGTCACGCTGGAGGGCGATCAGGGGCGACACGACCAACGTCGCCCCCTTGATCATCGTCCCCGCGATCTGGTAGATCGCTGACTTGCCCGACCCCGTAGGCAACACCGCCAGCACGTCTCGACCGGCCAGGGCGGCGGTGACGGCCTCCTCCTGACCGGGCCGTAAGTGCTCGAACCCGAGGGCCCGATAGGCCACCTCGCGGACCAGCCCGGCGAGCTCGTCTTGGTCCGACACCTGTCTTCCTCTACCCGCCGCCGGGCAGTCTTGTGCGTCGGCCACCTCCGGAACCTTCCCTCGGGCCCCTATCCTGGCTTTCCGTGCGCCGTCTCCTCCTGCCGGCGATCTTGGCCCTGGTGGCGCTTTCTTCGGCTGTAGCCGCCGTCAGGGTGGTGCCGCCGGCCGAGGCCCGCCAAGCTGCGGCAGAACCCGTCGTGGCTATGTCACCAGAGGCACCGGTCCTTACCCCTCGCCGCCTCCCGGCCCTGTTGGCCCAGCCCATCGGTACGGCCCGACTGGTCCAGTCCCTCGAAACCCTCACCGCCACCACCCCCGGGTCGGAGTGCCTCTTGGTGTCCGAGGGCACGCGCATCCTCTACGACCAAGACAGCGGAACGCCCCTCGCTCCGGCGTCGGGCATGAAGCTCTTGACCGCGACCGCCGTGCTCGCTCACATCGACCCTGACGAAAGGCTTCGCACCTCGGTGGTGGCTGCCGGGGCGCCGGCCGAAGGAATCGTGGAAGGCGATGTGTGGTTCGTGGGGGGTGGCGATCCGGTTCTCGGAACCGCAGCGTGGGCTGGCCACTTCATCCGCCAGCCCGCGTTGTTCACGCCTCTCGAGGAGCTGGCCGACGCCGTGGTGGCCGCCGGGGTGCGGGAGATCCGCGGCGCCGTGGTGGGCGACGAGAGTCGCTACGACCAGGTCCGCTACGTCGCGAGCTGGCCCGAGCGCTACGTGTCCGACAACCAGATCGGGCCGATGTCGGCGTTGTCGGTCAACGACGGCTTCGCCGAATGGGAGCCCCGCGACGTCCCCTTCGCCGACCCGGCGGCGGGCGCCGCCGGGGTCCTCACTGCCCTGTTACGCGAACGCGGCGTGGTCGTGGGCGCCGAGGCCGCCTCCGGGCGTTCGCCCGAGTCGCCCGTGGCCATCGCCTTCATCGACTCGCCCGCGGTCGGCGACCTTGTGGGCGCCATGCTCCGGGAGAGCGACAACGGCACGGCAGAGCTCCTGCTCAAGGAGCTCGGCCTGCGGCTGGAAGGCGAGGGCTCGACCTCTGCCGGGCGGGCCGTCGTGGCCTCCACGCTGTCGTCGCTCGGCCTTCCCGCTGACGGCCTGGTGGTGGCCGACGGCTCGGGGCTCGACCCCGGCAACCGGGTGACGTGCGGCCTCTTGCACGAAGTCCTCGACGACACCGTCGACGGTGGTGTGGTCGAACAAGGGTTGGCCCTTGCCGGCGCCACCGGAACGCTGACTCGTCGCTTCGTCGATACGCCGGTCAGTGGGCAGCTCAGGGCCAAGACCGGGTCGATCCGGGGAGTGGCCTCCCTGTCGGGTTTCGTGGCCACCAGGGACGGTGGCGAATTGACCTTCTCGTCAATCCAGAATGGGATCGACCGCTTCGACGACGGCGTGCCCTTCCAGGACACCCTCGGCGCCGTCCTGGTCGCCTACCCGGACTTGGCGACCCTCGACGAGATCGGCCCCGACGGCTACCCCGACGCCGCCTAGGCTGCTCTCGGCGCCTCGAAATGATGGCAATGTTGGATTGCTAGTGTTATCATGAGCCACGGTGATCCGTACCCAAGTGTCGCTGACGGATGAGCAGATGACGGGACTCCGCCGGCTTGCCGCCGAGCGTGGGGTGTCAATCGCGGCGGCGGTCCGGGACGCGGTCGACGATGCACTGGTGCGAACGGATCGGTCCGCCAGGAGGGCCCGGGCTCAGGAGGCCATCGCTCAGCTCTCGACCGGCGGTGGTCCGGCCGACTTGGCTGAGGCCCACGATCGCTATATCGAGGAGACCACCGACGAGTGAGCGTCTTCGTCGACACCTCGGCGCTGCTGGCTATGGTCAACGTCGACGACGAGCGCCACGTCGAGGCGGTGGCTGCCTTCTCGGGCTTCACTGACGATGAGGCCCTCCTCACGACCAACTACGTGGTGATGGAGACCATCCTCCTGGTCCAGCGGCGGCTCGGCATGGCCGCGCTGGCCACCTTGCGCCACGACGTGCTCGGTGTCCTAGACGTGAGGTGGGTCGATCCACTTCTCCACGAGGAAGCGTTCGATGCGCTCGAGGTCCAAGGGCATCGACTTGTCTCCCTCGTCGATCACGTCAGCTTCCAGCTCATGATGAGGGCGAAGGTGAGGACCGCCTTTGCCTTCGATGACGACTTCGGCCGCGCCGGCTTCAACGTCGTGCCTCCTGCTCCGGGAACTGCCGCGGGCGAGGGCTCGTGAGTCGCTCTTCAGCGTCTGGCCTCCCGGGAGCGCGGGCGAATCCTCCTCCATTGCGCCTACCGACGGCGACCCTCGCCCCGGGCGCGGATTCCTCGTGACGGTGATGGCGATGTTCCCCCTGGGGATGGTGCTGTTTCCGGGGGTGTACTTGCCCCTGCACGTCTTCGAGCCCCGGTACCGGGCGATGGTCGAGGCGTGCCTGGCGGCGACGCCGGAGTTCGGCGTCGTGCTCATCGAGCGGGGGAGCGACGTGGGCGGGGGCGACGCCCGCTTCGACGTCGGCTGCGTGGCTCGCATCGTCACCGCCGCCCAGCTCGACGACGGGCGCTGGGTGCTCGAGACGGTGGGCACCCGCCGGGTGCGCATCGGTCGGTGGCTTCCCGATGCCCCCTATCCGAGGGCCGAGGTCGACGAGTGGGGCGATCCGCCCGGGGAAGCGGCGGCCGGCCTGCGCCGGGACGAGGTCGAGTCACGCCTGCGCCGGGTGCTGGCCATGGCCGCGGAGATGGGCGAGGAGGTGGTCGACGCCACCGTGGCCATAGACGACGAACCGGTCCTGGCCAGCTACCAGATGGCGGCCTCGGCGCCGGTCGGGCCGCTCGATCGACAGGCGCTGCTCGAGGCCCAGACCACCCTCTCCCGCCTGGAGCTACTCGGTCGCCTGCTCGACGAGGAGGAGGCTGTGCTTGCCAGACGCCTGGCCGGGGGATAGGAAGGGGCGTCTCCGACGGGGGCGGCATCGAGCCGTTGCTCGTCTTCCGGCGAACTCAAGGAGTGGTGTGGCCAAGCGCGGTGACGACACCTCCCTGCCTCACCTCGCGACCGATCTGTGGGATCTGGTCCGGGCCTACGCCAAGCAGGAGACCATCGAGCCCATCAAGGGCATCGGGCGATTCGTGGCCTTCGGGCTGGCCGGCTCCCTGCTCCTCGGCGTGGGTTCGGTGTTGTTGGCCCTGGCCATCTTGCGGGTGCTGCAGAGCGAGACGGGCTCGACCTTCGACGGCGGCTGGTCCTTCGTCCCCTATCTGTTGACCCTGGTGGTGTGCGCCGGAGTGATCGGTGCGGCGTTGGCGGCCATGCGACGAAAGGGGACTCAGACATGACCAAGTCCAAGACGTCCCGGGTGGGCGAGGGCGCCACGGTGTCGCGCGACGACATCGAGAGCAAGCTCCGAGAAATCCGGGGCGAAGCGGGCGAGGTGGCCGAATCGGGCCGCAACTACGCCGTGATCGCCGCCGTCGCCACCGCCGTCATGGTGGTGGCGGCCGCCTACTTCTTCGGCCGGCGCAAGGGCAACAAGCGCTCGACCGTGGTCGAGGTCAGGCGCGTCTAGGTCATGCTGCGCTATCTCTACCGGCGGGGCCAGCTCAAAGGTCTGATGGGCGGGTCGCGCCCCTGGACGGGCGTGTGGGCGCTCCTGTTCGCCGTTCGACTGTTCAAGAAGGCCAGTAGCCGCGAGGCCAAGGTCGTCTACACCGAGGTGCTGCACCCGGGCGAGACGCTCGTCATCCGCCATGAGGATGCGGCTCCGAAGAGAAAGCGGAGATGACCGGGCGACTGCGACGAGGCGAGCGGATCATCCTGGTCGACAGCAAAGGCCGCCAGTACCTGACCATCCTGAGGGAGGGCGGCCAGTTCCACTCCCACACCGGGATCGTGGAGCACGACGAGCTCCTGGCGGGCGACGAGGGAGCCACCGTGCGCTCTACCACGGGCGCCCGTTACACCGTCATGCGCCCGACGCTGGCCGACTTCGTCGTGCGCATGCCTCGTGGGGCCCAGGTGATCTATCCGAAGGACCTCGGTGCCATCTTGATCCTCGCCGACGTGTTCCCCGGTGTGCGGGTGCTCGAGGCCGGGGTGGGATCGGGGGCATTGTCGATGACCCTGGTGCGAGCGGGGGCCGACGTCGTCGGCTACGAGATACGGGCCGATTTCGCCGCTCGGGCCCGGGAAAACGTCTCAGACTTTCTCGGGCCTGAGGCCGCGGCTCGCTTTCGTGTGGAGGAGCGCGATGTGTACTCGGGCATCGACGAGCGCGACCTCGACCGGGTGGTGCTCGACCTGCCCGAGCCCTGGCAGGTGGTGAAGCACGCCGAGACGGCGCTGCGGCCCGGCGGACTGTTGGTGGCCTACACGCCGTCGATCCTGCAGGCTGCGCAGCTTCGAGAGGCGCTCGACGACAGCGGCTTCGAGCTGGCCCAGACCGTCGAGCACCTGGCCCGCACCTGGCACATCGAGGGTCAGGCGGTGCGACCCGACCACCGGATGGTGGCCCACACCGGCTTCCTCACCTCGGCCCGTCTCTTGGCGGCCGTTCCCGGTGGGCTGAAGGCGCCGAGGACGCCGAGATGAACCTCTTCGACGGCTTTGTCCTGACGGTGGCGCTGGTCGCAGCCGTCGGGGGCTACCGGCTCGGGTTCCTGGCCCGGGCCCTGTCGTGGGTGGGCCTCGGCGTCGGGCTCTACCTCACCACCCGGTTCCTGGCCGACCTGTTGGAACTGGTCCCGCTGCCGGCGGAGGGTCCGACTGGCCGCCTGGTGGTGGCCGTGGGGATCCTGCTCCTCGGCGCCTTCCTAGGCCAGGGCATCGGCCTGCTGGTGGGCACCAAGGCCCACCTCGCCATCCCCAGAGCGGGGCGGCCGCTGGACCGGGCCGGCGGAGCGCTGGCCGGAGCCTTCGGCGTGGTCGTCGCCATCTGGCTCCTCCTGCCCACCTTGGCCGAGGTCCCGGGGACGATCTCGCGCCAGGCCCGCAGCTCCTTCATCGCCCGCAGCATCGACTCGGCCGCGCCCGATCCTCCCGACACCCTCAACGCCCTCCGCCGCCTGGTGCGCGATAACCGCTTCCCTGACGTCTTCGCCGCCCTTCGCCCAGCTCCCGACGTGGGCCCGCCTCCAGCCGAGACAGGTCTGTCCGAGGCGGTGGCGCAAAGCGTGGCCGCCTCGACGTTCCGGGTGGAGGGCGAAGCCTGCGGGCGCCTTCAGGAAGGCAGCGGCTTCGTGGCCCAGCCTGGAGTGGTCGTCACCAACGCCCACGTCGTGGCGGGCCAGGAGAGCACCGAGCTCATCGGCATCGACGGGAGCCGTACTCCAGCGGAGGTCGTGTACTTCGATCCCGACACCGACCTGGCCGTGCTCGACGCCCCGGGCCTCGGTGCACCTGCCCTGGAGATCGAGGACGCCGGAGTGGGCACCCGGGGGGCGGTCTTTGGCTACCCGGGTGGCGGCAACCTGGAAATCTCGCCCTTCGAGGTGCGCGACGAGGTCGAGGCGGTAGGGCGCGACCTCTACGGCGCCGGCCCTACTCGTCGTCAGATCCTAATCCTCGCCAGTAGTCTTGCCCCCGGGGACTCCGGCGGCGCCCTGGTGACCCCATCGGGCACGGTGGTCGGCGCTGCCTTTGCCATCGCCCCCGACCGCTCGGACACCGCCTATGCCCTCGACGCCGACGAGCTCCGAGAAGCCCTAGCCGCCCCCCGCGCCTCAACCGACACGGGCCCTTGCCTCTGAAGCCCTCGCCGTCGCAACCGGAGGTTGCTCGGCGATTTACTCGGGCTCGATGAAGATGCACTCGCCTGGGCATTCCTCGGCCGACTCGACCACGGCGTCGAGGCGGTTGTCGGGGAAGGCGGCGAGGCCTTCGGAGCCGCCGGGGTCGCTGTAGACCTTGGCTCCCTCTTTGACGTAGGCGAGGCCGTCGTCGAGCAGGGTGAAGACGTCCGGGGCGATCTCCTCGCACAGGCCGTCGCCGGTGCACAGATCCTGGTCGATCCAGACCTTCATGGTGCTCAGCCTCCCAGCTGTGGGGAACTCGTATAGGGCAGAATCTAATTTACACGGTCGCGGCAGGGAAAACCCATCACCGGCGGAGTTCGTCCGTCCGTGTACCCTCCCCGCGGTGGCGGCGCGCGAGCAACCCGAGCTTCAAGAGCTGCGAGACCAGGCGGTGCACCTCGAGGAGGAAGTCACCGTCTTACGGCGCAAGCTCCAAGAGGTTCCGCGGCGCGTCCGTACCCTCGAAGAGCGGTTGTTGGAGACCAAGGGCCAGCTGGCCCAGGCCGTCTCCCAGAACGAGAAGCTCAGCTACACCCTTCGCGAGGCGAGGGAGCACATCGCCGCCCTGCGCGAAGAGGTCGAGAAGCTCACCCAGCCTCCTTCGGCCTACGGCACCCTGCTCGGACGCAATGACGACGGCACGGTGGACGTCTTTTCGGGTGGACGAAAGATGCGCGTCGCCCTACACCCTGATCTGGTCGACGACACGCTGGTGCGAGGGGCCGAGGTGGTCCTCAACGAGTCGCTCAACGTGGTGATGGCCCGGGGCGGGGAGATTTCGGGTGAGGTCGTCACTCTCAAAGAGCTCCTGGAGGACAGGCGGGCGCTGATCGTGGGGCGGGCCGATGAGGAGCGGGTGGTCGAGCTGTCCGACGCCGTGGCTGACGTGCATCTGCGGGCCGGCGACAGCGTGCTGGTCGACCCCCGTTCGGGCCTGGTGCTCGAGCGGCTGCCCCGACCGGAGGTCGAGGAGCTGGTGCTCGAAGAGGTCCCCGACATCTCCTACGCCGACGTCGGCGGTCTCGACTCCCAGATCGAGCAGATCACCGATGCCGTGGAGCTTCCCTTCATGCACCGTGCCCTGTTCGAGCAGTACCGCCTGCCTGCTCCGAAGGGCATCCTGCTCTACGGTCCTCCCGGGTGTGGCAAGACCCTCATCGCCAAGGCGGTGGCCAACTCGCTGTCCAAGAAGGTCAGCGAGGTCACGGGCAAGCCTGCGGCGCGCAGCTACTTCCTCAACATCAAGGGTCCGGAGCTGCTCAACAAGTACGTGGGCGAGACGGAGCGCCAGATCCGCCTGGTGTTCCAGCGGGCCCGGGAGAAGTCAGAGGAAGGCGTCCCCGTCATCGTCTTCTTCGACGAGATGGACAGCCTGTTTCGGACCCGGGGCACCGGCATCAGCTCCGACATGGAGTCGACCATCGTCCCCCAGCTCCTGGCCGAGATCGACGGGGTGGAGACGCTGAAGAACGTCATCGTCATCGGTGCCTCCAACCGGGAGGACCTGATCGATCCCGCCATCCTGCGCCCCGGGCGCCTCGACGTGAAGATCAAGATCGAACGCCCCAACGAGGAGGCGGCGGCCCAGATCTTCAGCCGGTACCTCGAGGTCGACCTCCCCCTCGCCGCCGACGAGGTTGCCGGCCTCGGCGGGGGCGACCCGGCCAAGGCGGTTCAGGCCATGATCGAACAGACCGTAGAGGTCATGTACCGGGCCGACGATGCCAACCGCTTCTTGGAGGTGACCTATCAAAACGGTGACAAGGAGGTCATGTACTTCAAGGACTTCGCTTCGGGGGCCATGATCGAGAACATCGTGCGTCGGGCCAAGAAGCTGGCCATCAAGCGACTCATCGCCGGCGGCGAGCCGGGCATCGGTACCGCCGACCTCCTGGCGTCCATCGCCCAGGAGTACAAGGAGCACGAAGACCTTCCCAACACCACCAACCCCGACGACTGGGCCAAGATCTCGGGCAAGAAGGGCGAGCGAATCGTCTACGTCCGCACCCTGGTGTCCGGCAACGCCGAGGACACCGGTGGTGGTCGCTCCATCGAACGGGTGGCGACCGGCCAGTACCTGTAAGCGCTGCCGGCCCCCTCATGGGCAGAGATGCTCACGTTTCTCAGGGCGCGGGGGCTAGGGTCGGCGCGTGGCCATCCGGAAGGTCTGCGGCATCGAGACCGAGTTCGGCATCGTGCTGCGAGGGGCAGCTGATGCCAACCCCATGGCGGCCTCGTCCCTGCTCATCAACGCCTACGTGGCGTCGCTGCAGCGCAAGGTCGGCTGGGACTTCGAGGACGAGACTCCCGGCAACGACGCCCGGGGCTATCGGGCCGTGGGTGCGTCGGCTCCCGAGGTGGAGACCCACCTGGTCAACGCCGTGCTCACCAACGGCGCCCGTTACTACGTCGACCACGCCCATCCCGAGCTCTCCACCCCTGAGTGCTCCGACGCTCGGGAGGTGGTGGTGTGGGACAAGGCGGCCGAGCGCATCGTTGTCGAGTCGATGCGGGCCGCCGACGCCATCCTGCCCGCCGGCCAGGAGTTGGTGGTCTACAAGAACAACAGCGACGGCAAGGGCAACAGCTACGGGTGTCACGAGAACTACCTCGTGGCGCGGTCCGTCCCGTTCCAGCGGATCGTGGCAGGGATCGTCCCTTTCTTCGTCACCCGTCAGATCTTCGCCGGTGCCGGCAAGGTGGGTTCGGAGCTGCCGGGAGTCTCCGCCGCCGAGGTGCCCTTCCAGCTGTCCCAGCGGGCTGACTTCTTCGAGGAGGAGGTCGGCCTGGAGACGACGCTGAAGCGACCGATCGTCAACACCCGCGACGAACCTCACTGCGACGCTCAGAAGTACCGGCGCCTGCACGTCATCCTCGGAGACGCCAACTGCTCGGAGATCGCCACCTTCCTCAAGGTGGGAACCACCGCCTTGGTTCTGGCCATGATCGAGGACGACGAGCTGGGACGCGATCTCGCCCTCGCCGCTCCGGTGGCCGCCCTTCGTCGCGTGTCCTGCGACCTCGAGCTGTCGACTCACCTGGAGCTGGCTGGCGGGGGGACCATCAGCGCCCTCGACCTCCAGTGGGAGTACCTGACCTGGGCGAACAAGTACGCCGACAGCCGTGGCCTGGAGGCGGTGGGCGTCGACGTCGGTGCCGAGGTCCTGCGGCGTTGGGAGGCGGTTCTCACCGCCTTGGAGACCGACCCGATGGCGCTGGCCACCACGCTCGACTGGGTGGCCAAGTACAAGATGCTGTCCGCCTACCGCGAGCGGGACGACCTCACCTGGGACTCCCCCCGATTGGCGGCCATGGACCTGCAGTACCACGACCTGCGCCCGGAGCGGTCGCTCTTCGCCCGGCTGGGCATGCAGCGCCTCACCACCGACGAGGAGGTGGCGTCGGCCACCACCGAACCGCCGACCACCACCCGCGCCTGGTTCCGGGGGAAGTGCCTGCAGCGGTGGGCGTCGCAGATCGTTGCGGCAAACTGGGATTCGGTGGTCTTTGACGTCGGCAGCGATCCGCTCCGACGGGTTCCGATGATGGAACCCCTCAAAGGGACCGCTGAGATGGTCGATGCACTGTTGGAGGAATGCACCACGCCGACCGAGTTGCTCCAGCGACTCGGAGGCTGAGACCACAAGGAGGAGGAGCCATGGCTGAACGGGAACAACGGCGGCGGCCGGCACCGAGCCGTCACGAGGAGGTGGTCGAGGAGGCCCCGCCCCGATCGGAGCGGGGTGAGGAGATCAAGGCTGAGCTCGACGATCTCTTGGACGAGATCGATGCAGTGCTCGAGGTCAACTCGGAGGAATTCGTGAAGTCCTACGTGCAAAAGGGCGGCCAGTAGCGCCCGGGAAACGCCGATGGCCAGACCGAACGAGAACCGTGGGGGCGTGGGCGAGGACGGCTAGCAGCTAGCCTCGCCCGACGTGGCCCCTCCTCTCTATGCGCACGAAGACGACCCCGGCTCCAGCTTTGCCGACCTTCTGCGCCGCACCGGCGGCCTGCCCCCGTTGCCGGCAGGGCCGGTGCCCGACGTGACCCATGCCACCACGGTCGTGGCCCTGCGCTACGCCGACGGTGTCGTCATGGCCGGGGACCGGCGAGCTACCTCGGGCAACCTGATCAGCCACCGCAGCATGGAGAAGGTGTTCGCCGCCGACCGCCATTCCGGGGTCGCCATCGCCGGCGCCGCCGGCCCGGCGGTGGAGATGGTGGAGCTGTTCCAGCTCCAGCTCGAGCACTACGAGAAGGTGGAGGGCGTCGAGCTCAGCCTCGAGGGCAAGGCCAACCAGCTCAGCCTCATGGTCCGCAACAACCTGCCGGCGGCCATGCAGGGCCTGGTGGTCGTGCCCGTCTTCGCCGGCTACGACGTTCGTCGTCGCACCGGCCGGTTGTTCCAGTACGACGTCACCGGTGGTCGCTACGAGGAAAGCGATTTCGCCACCACCGGTTCGGGTCGCCTGCATGCCGGCACCGTGGTCAAGTTGGGCTATCGGGCTGGCATCCAGCGTGGCGATGCCCTCGACCTCGCCATCTCTGCCCTTTTCCAGGCCGCTGACGAAGACTCGGCCACCGGGGGGCCCGACCTTGTGCGAGGCATCTATCCGACCATGGCCACCATCACCGCCGAGGGCTTCGAGCGCATCGACCAGGACGAGGTGGCGCTCCGCTTCCGCCACCTCGTGGACCAGCTCTCCACCCCGGAGGGAACGGCCAACATGGGTGCGGCGCCGACCATGGCGAAGGGTGATGTCCGATGACCATGCCGTTCTACGTCTCGCCCGAGCAGGTGATGAAGGACCGGGCCGACTATGCCCGCAAAGGGATCGCCCGGGGCCGCAGCCTGGTCGCCGCCACCTACGCCGACGGCGTCATGCTGTGTGCGGAGAACCCGTCGAGCCGGCTGCGCAAGATCAGCGAGATCTACGACCGCATCGCCTTCGCCGGCGTCGGAAAGTACAGCGAGTTCGACCAGCTCCGCATCCTCGGCATCCGTGCCGCCGACCTCAAGGGCTACGCCTACAGCCGCGAGGACGTCGACGCCCGCAGCTTGGCCAACAACTACGCCCAGATCCTCAACCAGATCTTCACCCACGAGATGAAGCCCATGGAGGTGGAGATCCTCGTGGCCGAGGTGGGCGACGCTCCCGCCGAGGACCGCCTGTTCCACCTGCTCTACGACGGCACGGTGATCGACGAGAGCCGCTTCACCGTGCTCGGCGGCGAGGACGAGACCATCGCCGAACGTCTGAAGTCCACCTACGGCGACGGGCTGGAGCAACAGGGCGCCTTGCAGGTCTGCGTCCAAGCGCTGGCCGGTCCCGAGCGGTCGCTCGGCGCCGGGGAACTCGAAGTTGCGGTACTCGTACGGGGCAACGGCCGGCGGGCGTTCCGGCGCCTGGCCGAGGACGAGCTAACCGGACTCCTCGGTACCTGAGCGGTCGGGCTCGCGTTCGGGAGACGGCGCCTGGTAGCCGATGGTGTTCACGTAGGCGAAGAGCACGAGGCCGACCAGCACGGAAAGCACGATCCAGCGGGCCAACGGCGTGCGCCGACCTTCCTCGTCGTGGTCAGATTCGTCGGCGTCGACCATCTCGTCGAAGGCGGACTCCACCTCTTCGGCCAACAAGATCTCCCGGGCCATTTCCAGATCGGCGGAACTCACCAGCACCTCGACGTTGCCCATCGGGTAAGGCCCGTCGATACCTCCGCCGCGCAGCTGGGTGACGATCCCGTCTGAACCGAGCCGGGCCGCCAGGACCCGGGCGCTGAAGGCATCGGTCACCTTGGCCACCGGGACCATCCGAAGTCGCTGCACCATGACCACGCTACTCCTCTTCGGGCCGTGGATCGTTGTGACCGGGGAGCGCGTGTGCGGGCCGCTACCGTGACGAGGTGGACCGGCGCATCTTCGGGCTGGAGAACGAATACGGAGTGACCTGCACCCTGCGGGGACAGCGCCGCCTCAGCCCGGACGAGGTTGCCCGTTACCTGTTCCGCCGAGTGGTGTCGTGGGGTCGCAGCAGCAACGTCTTCCTGGAGAACGGCGCCCGCCTCTACCTCGACGTAGGCAGCCACCCCGAGTACGCCACCCCGGAGTGCGATTCCATCCACGACCTGGTGGTGCACGACAAGGCCGGTGAGCGCATCCTCGAACAGCTCCTGACCTTCGCCGAGCAGCGGCTGCGCGAAGAAGGCATCAGGGGGATCATCTATCTGTTCAAGAACAACACCGACTCGGCGGGCAACTCCTACGGCTGCCACGAGAACTACCTGACCAGCCGCCGGGACGACTTCGGACACTACGCCGAGGTGCTCATCCCGTTCCTGGTGTCGCGCCAGATCTATGCCGGCGCCGGAAAGGTGCTGCAGACCGCCAGGGGCGCCATGTACTGCACGTCGCAGCGCGCCGAGCACATCTGGGAGAGCGTCTCCAGCGCCACCACCCGCAGCCGGCCCATCATCAACACTCGCGACGAGCCCCACGCCGATGCCGAGCGCTACCGGCGCCTCCACGTCATCGTGGGCGATTCCAACATGAGCGAGTACGCCACCTTCTTGAAGGTGGGGGCCACGTCGATCCTGCTGCGGATGCTGGAGGACCCGTCGGTGGTCTTGCGGGACATGACCCTGGAGAACCCCATCCGGGCCATCCGCGAGATCAGCCACGACATTACCTGCCGCAAGCGGGTGCGCCTGGCCAACGGCCGGGAGGTGACCGCCATCGACATTCAGACCGAGTACCTCAACCGGGCAATTCGCTACGCCGAGGCCAAGGGCGTCAGCCCCCTGGAGGAGCAGGCCCTCGGCATGTGGCAACACTGCCTCACGGGGCTGGCCAAGGATCCTCTGTCGCTGGATCGGGAGTGCGACTGGGTCATCAAGCACAACCTGATCGAGGCCTACCGCGATCGCCACGGCCTCCCGCTGGCCCACCCCCGCGTCGCCCTGATGGACCTGCAGTACCACGACGTCAACCGTGAACGGGGTCTGTACTACCGCCTCGAGGCCCGAGGCATGGTCGACCGCATGTGCTCCGAGGAGGAGATCGACCGGGCCGGCCCCGGTCATCTGGAGCCTCCCCAGACCACCCGGGCCCGTCTACGGGGGGAGTTCATCCGCCGGGCCAAGGAGCGCAAGCGGGACTACACCGTCGACTGGGTCCACCTCAAGCTCAACGACCAGGCGCAGCGCACGGTCCTCTGCAAGGACCCCTTCAAGTCACGCGACGAAAGAGTCGAGCGCCTCATCGCGTCCTTGTAAGACCTCCATGCCTTCGTTTCGGACCGCCAGCGTCGTCTCGGTGATCGAGGAACGACAGGGTCTCCAGCGGTGTGAGATCGCCTTCGGCGACGTGGGGACTGCCACAGTCGTCGGGATAAGCAGGGCATATGTGCTCACTGAGTTGACGGGGCCGGTTGGGGTGGGGGATCAGGTGGTGGTCAACACCACCGCCATCGAGCTGGGGCTGGGCAGTGGCGGATGGCACGTCGTGCACTGGAACCTCTCTCGCCAGGAGTGGCGATCGCCTGGACCGGGGCACGTGATGAAGTTGCGCTATACCTCGTTGCAAGCCGACACCGGCTCGGCCGAGGAGCTGCACGCCGGCGCGCTGGCCGAGGTCGACGACTTGGAGGGCATGCCCGTGGTGGTGTGCGGGTTGCACAGCCAGGTGCCGTGCGTGGCTGCGGCCCTCAAACACGCTCGGTCCGAACTACGGCTGGCCTACGTGATGACCGACGGTGGCGCGCTGGCCATAGCCACCTCGGAGCTGGTGGTGGCCATGAAGGCGGCGGCGCTGGTAGACGTCACCGTCACTGCCGGCCACGCCTTTGGGGGCGACCATGAGGCGGTCAACGTGCCTGCCGCCCTGGCCGTGGCCCGCATCCTCGGCCGGGCCGATGTGGCTGTGGTGGGCATGGGGCCTGGTTCGGTGGGTACCGCCACCCGTCTGGGTCTCTCGGCTCTCGAGGTCGCTCCCGCCCTCGACGCCGTGGAATCGCTCGGGGGACGGCCCATCGCCGCCGTTCGGTTCTCCCTGGCCGACCCCCGGCTGCGTCACCAAGGGACGAGCCACCACAGCCGGACCGCTCTCGGCCTGCTCACCCACGCCAGGGCCACCATCGGTGTCCCCGAGGGTGCGTTCGAAGACCGCCTTCGAGCCGACCTCGAGGCCAGCGGCATCGCCGATCGCCACCGCCTCCTCAGCGTCGCCGATCCTGACGTCCCTGCCCTGCTGGCCCGCCACCAGTTGCCGGTCACCTCCATGGGGCGGGGCCCGAGCGACGACCCGGGCTTCTACGCCGTGGCCGGTGCCGGGGGAACCGTGGCCGCCTTGCTGGCGCCTTAGAGGGTCCGCCGATAGGCGGACCCGTGGCCCGAGCGGCCCGCCGGCGAAGCCGGCAGGAGCGGGAGATACAGGGCTTTCTCTCGGCGGCGAAGCCGCCGAGCCATGAGCAGCGTACCTATCCGCTGAACCCCTTAGCATTCCGTTCGTGCACCGGGAGCGTCCGGCTACCGACGCACTCTCGGTGCCAGGAGAGGTTCAAGTCGTCTCGGTTGGGGAGGTTGGGGGCTTTGGCCCGATTGGAGCCTGGCCTTGGGTCCGGCGCAGCGACTCCAGTTGGTCGTCGAGCTGACGAGCCGCCTCCAGTGCCTCGACGGCCGCCGCCTTGAGGCGGATCATGGAGCGCAGGATGACGGCGCCGCCCACGACCACGAGGCCGAGGAATAACAGGGGCACATACTCCATGGCACCGACGGTACCCGAGCGTCAGTGCCGATGGAGCCGGACCAACCTCCTAGCGCCAGCGGCGCCACCAGGAGCGGGACCGCTCACCGACCCCACCGCCCTCTGGCGGCCGATCGCGCTCGCCGTCACCGGTGCGAAAAACGATGACGGCCAGGACCAGGGCCAGCGAGACGACGATCCCGTAGCCGAGGAAGACGGCGAGGCCGAGAAGCTGATCGGTCAAAATTCAGGGCGCAGGCAGGAAGTTTTCCAATGTTGTCCTAGACTACGACGAGTCTCCTGCTGTCGAGGAAGGGTTGCGAGCGCATGGCAAAGCAGCGCGCCGAGCGCGCCGACGAGGATCTCGTCAGGCTCTATCTAAGTGACATCGGCAAGCATGCCCTGTTGACCAAGGCCGACGAGGCTCGACTGGCCCAGGCCATCGAGGACGGCAACGCCGCCCGCAAGGAGTTGGCGCAGCTCGAGGCGGCAGGAGAGCGTCCCTCGGTAGCTCGTCGACGCGAGCTGCGTCTGGCCGCCCAGGGCGGTGACGACGCCACCCAGACCTTCATCAAGGCCAACTTGCGCCTGGTGGTGTCGATCGCCAAGAAGTACCAGGCCTCGGAGCTGCCCCTGCTCGATCTCGTCCAGGAGGGCAACCTCGGCCTGATCCACGCCGTGGAGAAGTTCGACTGGCGCAAGGGCTTCAAGTTCTCCACCTACGCCACCTGGTGGATCCGCCAGGCCATCACCAGGGGCATCGCCAACACCGGCCGCACCATTCGCCTTCCCGTCCACGCCGGCGACCAGCTCACCCGGCTGCGCAAGGCCCAGGGCGTGCTCGAGATCAAGTTCGGCCGGCCTCCCGCCCTCGCCGAGCTGGCCACCGAGCTCGACCTTCCCATTGACAAGCTCATCGAGATCTTCCGCTACGCCGGAGGCACCCTGTCGCTGTCGGACCCCCTGCGCGAGGACGGTGACGCCGAGCTGGGCGACGTGGTGGCCGACCCCAACGCCACCTGCCCCTTCAGCGCCGCCGCCGACGCCCTGTTGCCGGCCGAGGTGGCCCGCCTCCTGGCGCCCCTCGACGAGCGCGAGCGCACCGTGATCAGCCTGCGCTACGGCCTCGACCGGGGCGAGGCCCGCACCCTCGAGGAGGTAGGGGAGAGCTTCAACCTCACCCGCGAGCGCATCCGCCAGATCGAGGCCCGGGCCATGTCCAAGCTCCGCCACCCCTCGGTCGACACCGGCGCCCACGAACTCCTGTCCGTCTAGTCGCCTTCGCAACCAGAGGTTGCTCGGCGAGCTTGGTTGTGCTCCGGGCACCGGCCGTGGCCGGCGGCCAATTCTCAGGTGCGTTTGCGGATCTGGACCACTGTTGGCTGCGGGGGTGGCGGTGGCGGGGTTGCGCCGCCGTCGGGAAGCAGGGCGTCGCGCAGGTCGTAGGCGTCGAGGAGCGTGCCGGCCACCGGGTCGCCGGCCATGGACTCCAGGAAGATCTCACCTCGCCATTGCTCTACCATGCCGACGAGGCGGGTCAGTCCGGCTCGGTGGAACACGTCCACCCAGTCGAGCAGTTCGGTGACCCGCTCGCCGACGGCCTCGTCGGAGTAGGAGGTCAGACGATCGACCAGCTCGCCGATGCGCACGCCGACCTCGGTGTACGGAAGCTCCTCGCTCTCGCTCTCGCTCACGAGTGCCACGGTAGCGCCGGCGCCGTGCGCCTGAGGATCATGGCGCCTCGGTGATGGTGACGCTGTTGATGGTGAGGTCCTCGCTCGGTCGGTCGTTGCGCCCTGTGGGCACCGCTTCCATGGCCGCCACCACGTCGAGGCCCTTGACCACCTTGCCGAAGAGGGAATAGCTCGGAGGCAGGCCCACGCCACTGCGGCCGCTGACGATGAAGAACTGACTGCCGTTGGTGTTCGGACCGGCGTTGGCCATGGCCAGCGAGCCGATCTCGTAGCGGCCCGGTTTGGGCAACTCGTCGGCGAAGCGGTAGCCGGGGCCACCGGTGCCCGTGCCTTCAGGGTCGCCGCCCTGGCACATGAACCCCTTGATGACCCGGTGGAAGATCAACCCGTCGAAGTAGTGGTAGCGGGCCAGAACCACGAAGTTGTTGACCGTGGCCGGCGCCGCCACCGGGTCGAGGGCGATGGTGAGGTCGCCGAGCGAGGTGGACATCTCCGCCGTGTAGCGCTGGGACGGATCGATGCACATGGGCGGGGGCCCGTCGAAGCGGGTCTGGCGGGGGCTGGAGCCGTCGGGCTCGGGGCAGAGGGTGGTCATTCCGAGACGATACGTTGATGGAGTGGAGACGCGTGCAGACCTGCTGGCAGGTTTCGTGCGCGACATCCCTGATTTTCCCACCCCGGGGGTCGTGTTCAAGGACATCACGCCGTTGCTGAGCGACGCCGGCGCCTTTGCCGCCGCCGTCGACACGCTGGCCGCCCCGTTCCGCCACCGGGGGATCGACCAGGTGATCGGCGTGGAGGCCAGAGGCTTCATCTTCGCCGCACCGGTCGCCTACCTCCTCGACGCCGGCTTCGCGCCCGTGCGCAAGAAGGGCAAGCTCCCTCGGTTGGTGGAACAGGAGAGCTACGCCCTCGAGTACGGGACCGACCTGCTCGAGATCCACGCCGACGGCCTGATCTCAGGTAGCCGGGTGCTGGTGATCGACGACGTCCTGGCCACCGGAGGCACGGCCGCGGCCACGGTGCGTCTCGTCGAGAAGCTGGGCGCCGAGGTGGTCGGCCTCGGGTTCATTCTCGAGCTCGCCTTCCTGGGTGGCCGGCGCCAACTCGACGGGCGGGAGATCACCGCCTTGGTCTCCTACGGCGAGGCGGGCGCATGACGACCGTCGACCGGGTCTTGCCCTGGCGGCGTAGCGCCCTGCCCGCCGAGGAGGTGGCACCGCTGCTGTCGGCCTACCGGGGGCGCCACGCCCGAGCTTCGACGGCCATGATCAGCCGGGCCTACGCGGTGGCCGCCAACGCTCACCAGGGCCAGGTCCGCAACTCGGGTGAGGCGTACATCAGCCACCCCCTGGCCGTGGCCATGATCGTGGCCGAGCTCGGGCTCGACGATGTGACCATCTCCGCCGCCCTGCTGCACGACGCCGTGGAGGACACCGCCGTCGACCTGGCCGAGGTCAGCTCCACCTTCGGACCCGAGGTGGCCGCCATCGTCGACGGGGTCACCAAGCTCGACCGCGTCCGCTTCGACTCCCGTCAGGCCCAGCAGGCGGCCTCGATGCGCAAGATGCTCGTGGCCATGGCCAAGGACCTGCGGGTCCTGATCATCAAGCTGTGCGACCGGCTCCACAACATGCGCACCATCGCCGCCCTGCCCGAGGCCAAGCAGCAGCGCATCGCCCGGGAGACCATCGACATCTACGCCCCGCTGGCGCATCGCCTCGGCATGTCCCATACCAAGCAGCAACTGGAGGACCTTGCCTTTGCCACCCTGCACCCCAAACGCTACGCCGAGATCGAGCAGATGGTCTCGACGCGCAGCCCCGAGCGAGAGCTCTACCTGGCGCTGGTGCTCGAGGCGGTCCGGGAGCGCCTACGGGAGCTGAAGATCGCCGGGGAGGTCACGGGTAGGCCCAAGCACCTGTGGTCGATCTACGAGAAGATGGTGGTCAAGGGCAAGGAGTTCGACGACATCTTCGATCTGGTCGGCATCCGGGTCGTGGTCGAGCGGGTCGAGGAGTGCTACGCCGCCCTGGGTTCGATGCACGCCACCTGGAAGCCGGTACAGGGTCGGATCAAGGACTACATCGCCATGCCCAAGTTCAACCTCTACCAGTCGCTGCACACCACGGTGATCGGACCCCAGGGCAAGCCCCTGGAGGTGCAGATCCGTACCCGAGAGATGCACCGGCGGGCCGAGTTCGGGGTGGCTGCCCACTGGGCCTACAAGGATGAGCTGAGCGCCGTCGACGTGACCTGGCTCAACCACCTCGTCGACTGGCAGTCCGAGACCAGCGATCCCCAGGAGTTCATGGAGACGCTCAAGGTCGACCTCGAGCACGACGAGGTCTTCGTCTTCACCCCCCAGGGGAAGGTGGTCACCCTGCCCGACGGGTCGACCCCCATCGATTTCGCCTACGCCATCCACACCGAGGTGGGCCACGCCTGCATCGGTGCCCGTATCAACGGGCGGCTCCAGCCGCTCGACTCCAAGCTCCACTCCGGTGAGACGGTCGAGATTCTGACCACCAAGGTCGACCCGGCGCCGTCGCGCGACTGGCTGAAGATCGTCGCCTCCCCGAGAGCCCGCAACAAGATCCGCCACTGGTTCTCCCGGGAGCGCCGAGAGGACGCGCTGGAGACTGGACGCGACGAGGTGGCCAAGGCGTTGCGCCGAGAGGGCCTTCCGGTTCAGAAGCTGCTGCACTCGCGCCAGCTTGGCGAGGTGGCGACGTCGATGGGGTTCTCCGATCTAAACGGCCTACAGGTGGCCATCGGAGAGCACCACGTGTCGGCCCGTTCGGTGGCACAACGGGTGGCTCGGGAGCTGCGCGGCGGCGAGGGCGAAGAGCAGCTTCCCGTCACCGTCCGCACACCCCGGAGGCGCCGACCGAACACCGGCATTCACGTCGAGGGGCTCGACGACGTAATGGTGCGACTCTCGCGTTGCTGCACCCCAGTGCCCGGCGATGAGATCGTGGGCTTCGTCACCCGGGGTCGCGGCGTGACGGTGCACCGGTCCGACTGCTCCAACGCGGTCTCCCTGGCGCAGGGCCAACACGATCGCATCATCGAGGTCGACTGGGACCAACACTGGGGAGCGAGCACCTTCGTGGTCTCCATCGAGATCAAGGCCCTCGACCGCTCCAAGCTGTTGCGCGACGTCTCGGCCACCCTTGCCGACCACCACGTCAACATCCTGGCCTGCTCCAGCCAGACGGGGAGCGACCGCATCTCCCGCATGCGCTTCGACTTCGAGCTGGCCGACCCCGCTCACCTCGACTCTCTCATCACCACTATCCGCCGCGTCGAATCTGTCTACGACGCCTATCGGATGCTCCCTGGGGGCGGCCGCTGACTTGGTGACGGAGACGAGTCTGTGATCAGCCCTGGTCGGAGAACTCGATCACGGCGGCGACGAGCCTCCTCCCGGGCTCGGACACCGGCGAAGAAGATGCGACCGGCGAGCTCGAGGGGCGCCTCGTCGGGCACGAGCAGATCGATGCTCGAAGGGAGGCCGGCAACGGACCACGGGGCCGGGTTACGGCCGGCGAACCATGCGGCCACGTCGACGTCGGAACCCGGCCGAGCGGCGCCCGATGCCCGACTCTCGTGCACGAAGGCGAAACGGGCACCGGCGGCGCGCAGGGCGTCGACCGTCGCCTCCGGATCAGGAATCAGCGCCACACCAGGATGGGCCATGGCCCCATCATCGCAGCTGCCGGCACCG